>JAGVAO010000238.1 GCA_020060235.1 Anaerolineales bacterium
AATCTTAATCTTGCCGCTGTCGGTGCCTTCGATGCTCCACTCAATCATGACCTGCTCACCCTTCGAGAGTTCGCGGTCTGGCTGGTAGAACTCGACCCGATAGCCCGAATCGCTGTTGCGGTCAGGCACCAATTCGACATACTTCTGCGGGAAGTTCGGGTCAGGAATGTTGAGCGTGCTCAACAATGCGCCGCTGCCCTGGGCTGGCAGCGCTGCCCCGGTTTGCGGGCGCACCCAAACGGTAAAAGTCCGTACATCGATATAAGGTTCTACAATATTAATGAAGTAACTGCGCAGTTCACTGCCGCTGGCGTTCTTGGCTTCAATCGTAACCAGCGCATCTTTCTCCAGAATCACTTCGCGCTCGCCGCTAAACTCGCCCTGCGGCAGTTCGTAAACCACCTCGTCGATGGTCAGGAAAGCCTGGTCGGCGCGGGTGACCGACCAGCGCACCGTCACCGGCTTGCCCCTGGCTACCTGCGTTTCACCGACATCGAAAACATTGATGCGCGGCGTAGGCGGCACCACCAACACGGTCAGGGAGCGCCGCTGGTCGATGCGCAGCAGGCCCGAAAGCCAGTTGCCGGCCACAATCTCATAGGTGGTCGATTGGGACGGGGCCAGGGTCAGGGAGGTTTGCCCGCGATTGATGGCCTGGTCGACGCCCGAAATGCTGACGTTGGTCGCAAACGGGGAGACGGCCCATTCCAGGCGGGTCGAATCGCCCAGTTCGATAACGTCCTTGCCCGCCGCCACCTGGAAGTTGTAAATATTCGGCTGCAAGAGCAGGAACAGGCCAACGCCCAGCAGAAGGACGGTCAGGACAATGCTCCACCAGCCGAACAACGGCACGGCGCTGGCCGAGCCACTGGTCATCTGGGTCACTGCCGACTGCGGCAACTGGACGGTGGTGGTGTATGAATAGCGCTTCGAACTAAAACCAAACAGTTTCCGCTTGTGCGGCGTAATCTGGATGGGCAGGGTATACGTATCGCCCGCCGGGATATTGATGGTTGTCTGGCGGGTCAGTTGGGTTTCGTCGCTGATGAGGAAGTCAAACGTGCAGCCGTTCTCGTCGTCCATGGCCGAGACGTTGAAATCAGCCGCGCTGTTGCCCTGGTTGGCAATCGGCAACTGGGTGAACCCGGTGCGCTTGCCCCAGGTAATGCGCTGGTCTTTGGGCGACAGGTTGCCAATCATGAACTCGTAGTAGGGATTTATCACCAATCCCAACTCTTTCAAGACCGACTGGCCGCCATAATTGGGCGACTTAACCAACGCCTCGACCAGGTGGCGGCCCGCCACGCTGTCCGGGTCGCGCGGCGGCGTAATGCTGATGCGTACCCTGGCACGCTGGCCCTCGTTCAGGTTGACCATGCGCGGGCTGATTTCGACCCACTCTTCAGGGATGCCGCTCAACGAAACGAAGAAGGCGGCCACAATCGGCCCGCCATTGATAATTTCCAGTTCATAGGTCGCGGTTTGGTCAACGTCGATTTCGATTTGCTCAACTGGCACATTGACCAGGATGGGGCTCTCGCCTTCGGGCAGGCCAAACGACTGGGGCGCAGCCGAGCTAGCCGCCGGGGCGGCCAGTTCGGCCACCGTCACATGCACGCTTTCAGGAGAACCGTTTTGCCGGAACAGGAGCGCGTAATTGCCAATTTCCACCTGCTGGCTTTCGCTAATCCGCGCCGGGCTGGCAGGAAGGGGCTTGCCATCCAGGCGGACGGTCGAAGCGCCGCCCAGGGCTATTAAATGAAACTGGCCGTTTTGCAAGTGCAGGGTGGCGTGAAACGCCAGCGCGCTGCTGCCAGGCAGGACGATGTCGTTATCCTGGTGGCTGCCGATGCTTAATACCGGATAATCGAAATCAAACTCCTGCACAGACGAACCGGTCGGTTTTGAGAACTGTTTATCCATATCGAACTCCTGAAGGCGTCTCGCTCACTGCCACAAGAACAGGTAAAAAGAGACCAGAGAAAGCGCGCTAAATAAAAACAATAAGACATTTGCAAAAGCGGGAAGCCGGTAACGCCAGGCGCTCACAGGCTTGAAATAAATCACGCCGCTGCGCCGAATTGGTTCGGCGGCGACATCTGGAAAGTCGGGCGCGAACTGCTGCGACTCGACCGTATAAGCAAAACTGCCTGCCGGGTAACGGCTGGCGCTGGAACCGATTTCGAGCGTCAGGTCGATGGCCTGGCCCGGCCCCAGTTCGGGACTCTGGACCCGGTAGGAGGCCGCGTCTGAAACCGCGTAGGTGCGGGATACAGCGGAGGCCCCGGAGCCTGCCGCCGCGTTTAATGTCCGCTTCGACTGCCCGGCTGCGGCCTGCTTCGATGCGCCGGAACGGGGCGGGGCGGGCTTTGCGCCAACCAATTTTCCGCCTTCCTTTTTGGCAGCCCCCAATTGCCCCTGGACGGCCTGCGGCGCCTGGATGGCCCGCTGGGTGCCGGTCTGAATTCCGCGCGCTTTCGAGGCCTGGGCGCGCATCCCTGCGCCCATCGAACCGGGCAACAGACCGGCCAGGGCGCCGAAGAAGGAGGCCATCGTCCCGGCCTTCGAGGCGGCCGATTGCCCGGTTTTCAGCGCGGAGGAGGTGTTGACGGCGGGCGGCTTGGGGGCCGAACCTGCCGCCTTTGACGGCGAGGCAGGCGCGGGGGAGTCCGCCGCAATGGCTTCTTCCTGCGCTACGGGAGCGGAAGCCCATTCTTCCTCTTCATCCCGCGTTTCGACCAGCGGCACGCCTTTTGCGAAAAGCGCGAAACGCAGGCCGGGTTCGGGTGAAAAAACGTCCAGGTAATACGTGCTGCGGCAGTTGCCCCGGTTTTCAATCCGCAGGGTGTGGCGGCGGTCGAGGCGAACCCGCAACATACGGCTGAAAAGAAACGCCAAAAGCAAAAACGCCGCCGCGACAACAAAGAAGGCCGATACGGAAAGGAAGATTTTCAGGGGCAGTTCGGGCAGCGAAATTTCAGGAAACGGCATTGGGGCTTCTCCGGGCTGGCGGGTTATTCATCCCAAAACGATTCGGAAGGGGTTTTGACGACCTTGGCTTTGGCCGGGATTTGCGGTCGCGGCGCAGGCGCAGGGTCTTGCTCCGGCTCGGGCGAGGGCATCTCACCTGCCATGACTGCGACAGGCTCAGGCTGTTCGTCGGCCTGTGTAGAAACAGGTTCTTCCGGCACGGTGATGTTTTGGAGCCGGGAAGGCTCAACCGGCGCAGCGGATTCGGGCTGCGCTTCAGAAACAGGCATCTTCTCGACCGGCTCTTCAAGTTCAGGGGCATCCTGCGGCGCGGCAGGCCCAAGGGAAACAGCCGCCTGGTTCGCCAGGGCGGGCATGTCGTCGATAATTTGCAATTCCTGTTCGAGCAGCGGGGCGACGTAAATTCCCTGCTGGAGCGTGACCTGTTCGCCAGGGTAACTGGCCGGGGCGGTGACAGAAATGGTCAGCGATTGGAACCCGGCGGACGGGTAGGTTTTACGGTGGAAGAAGCGGATATTGACATCTTCCTGCGCGCCCGCATACATAAGCGGGATGGGGTCGACCTGGTAACAATCTTCAGGCAGCCCGCCAACTTCGACCTGGAACTGGCATGCAGGCTGGCCGCCTTCATTTTTAAGCACAATGCGCCCGACCAGGGTGGTATTCGGGCGCAAGACTGGCTCGGGCAGCGCCAGCGCGGCGCTGATTTTGGGCGAGGTTGTTAGAACCCCGGCTGTGAGCGGCAATTCAAAAACCAGGCGGGTTTCAGACAGCCTGATTTCATCCCCCGCGCCCACTTCGACAGGAACATAGCCGGGCAGGGAATTTTCCTGCCCGCCAGACAAAAATACGACCGGCTCGCCGGATAGGTTGACCACCTTGCAACGGTCTGGCATTTCGCGGGTATATAAAATTTGAAGGTGAAAAGGGGAAACATGGGGCGAACGCAACTGAAGGTCGTTGGCAGGCGCGCTGCCAATGCGCGTGACAGCCCTGGCTATCACGTATTCTTTCCGGAAGCCGCCTTCCTCTGAGACCAACAATTTCATAGCTGCACCTGTGTAACGATAATTGGGGCGATGAGGCAAAAACTATCTGCTTTGCACGGTGGCGCAACAATGCATTTTTTGTACTGTTTTCCACCACAAATGCAAAAAATAGCGACTAAAGATTTATTTTAGTCAATATTTATCATACCATTAAAGTCCGAATTTTAATCCTGTCAATTTCGATAAAGTTCGCATATTTATGAAGTCTTTGCAGCCGACTAACCATATTTGACAAAACCTGTCCGAGTTCGGATGCTAAAGTCAGGTAAAATAGTTGGGCTCAATAAGCACACCATGTTTGAATACAATAAAGACAACAAGGCTCAAAGACCATCGCGATGAACATCATCTTTCAAGACATCAGCAAAACGTTTGCCGAATTTACCGACCGTGAAGTATCTGCCCTGGACAAGGTCAGTTTTGGGGTAGATGAAAACGAATTCGTCTCGATTATCGGCCCAAGTGGGTGTGGGAAGACCACCCTGCTAAAAATCGTAGCCGGGCTTATCCGGCCAGACACCGGCCAGATTGAATTTTCAGGGATGCAGGAACGCCCCAAGGCTGTAATGGTCTTCCAGGACCAGGGGCTACTTCCCTGGCTAACCGTTCTCGACAACATCGGCCTGGGCCTCGAATTGCAACGCGTTCCCAAAGCGATTCGCCGGGAACAGGTGCTTGAGTTCATGAAGCGGGTCAGGCTGGACGGATTCGAGAACTATTACCCGCACGAGCTTTCAGGCGGCATGCGCCAGCGGGTAGCCCTGGCGAGAGCCTTCCTTACCAACCCTGATATTCTCCTGATGGACGAACCATTCGGTTCGCTTGACGCCCAGACGCGCATCATCCTGCAGGAAGAACTACTCAACATCTGGCGGACAGAACAGAAAACTGTTCTGTTTGTCACCCACGACATCGACGAAGCCATTTTGCTCAGCGACCGCGTACTGGTGCTGACCGACCGGCCCGGCAAAATACAAGAAATCATCAAAATTCCGCTCGGGCGGCCGCGCGACCTGAAAATCAAAGATAGTCCTGCGTTCATAGAAATACGGTGGCATATATGGAAACTGCTGGAACAAGAAGTTCGCAAAGAGTTGAAACTTTCGTAAAAAAAGAAGGGCCTCCCAATATTTTTGTCAGGAATCGCGAAAAACTGACCACCATCGGATTGGTTTTTGCAAGCCTGCTTATCTG
>JAGVAO010000272.1 GCA_020060235.1 Anaerolineales bacterium
CAGGTTCAGCGGCCTGGGGCTGTGCGGCGGGGGCGGCGGCTTGCGGTTCGGCAGCGGGTGCAGTCGGGCTGCAACCAACAAGGCCGGCAAAAATCACCGTCACAATCGCGAGAGAAAAGAGAACCTTTGTGATTTTCATCTGCTTACTCCTTTTGGGGGTCTTTCTGATGGGGTTGAAAAGCACTTCCCGGGAAGAAATGCTGCAAAACAGGCCTACGAATACGATAAGCCTTTCCGATGGCAAAATCCATGTGTTCTCTTTGGGGAAAGGTTGATTTTTCACGGTTATGAGAATCAAAAAGAAACCGCCCGCGCACAAAAGGGCAATTTCTTTCGATAACAGTTAAGTTTCTTTGGGTGGATTAATAGGTGCGCGTCGGCAGGATTTCCTCGGCGTTTTCAGGGAAGAAAATGGTCTCAATCGATGGCACCCACTTGGGAACCGATTCACCATTGACCACCTTGAGCGCCAGTTCGAAAAATTGCTGTCCGAGCAGCGGATTACATTCCACCGTCGCATTCAACTTCCCGGCAATCATGGCCTCGAACGCGCCGCGCGCCGCATCGACCGAAACGATTTTAATGTCCACCCCCGGCCTGAGTCCGTACTCCTCAATGGCCTGGATGGCCCCCAGGGCCATATCGTCATTATGGGCATAAACCGCAGTAATGGCGCTGCCGTGCTTTTTCAGGAAGGCCGCCATCACCTCCCGACCCCTGGCGCGCGTAAAATCTCCCGATGCCGAATCGACAATGACCATGCCGGGGTGCTCACGCAGGATTTCGCGGAAACCGGCATAGCGGTCGTTGGCCGGGGCCGAACCGACCGTACCGACCAGTTCGACAATCCTGGCTTTGCCGTCGACCAGGTCTGCCATAACCCGTGCCGCATTGCGGCCCTCTTCAAGAAAATCCGAACCGAGGTAAGTGACGTACAGGTCTTCAGGCACAGCGGCGCGCCGGTCCACCAGGATGATTGGGATGCCCGCCGCCCTGGCCTCGAGAAAGACCTCCTCCCAGCCGGTTTCGACGATGGGCGATAGGCCGATAACATCGACGCGCTGGACGATAAACTTGCGAATGGCCTCGATTTGGTTTTCCTGCTTCTGCTGCGCATCCAGGAAGCGCAACTCCACCCCCAATTGCTCCGCCGTTTCCTTGATGGAAATAGTGTTTGCCACCCGCCATTCGCTCTCGGCGCCCAACTGGGCGTAGCCGACAATCAGGTCGGCATAAGTCTTGCCTGCCTGGGGCGGCACGGCAGCGGGAGAATCAGGTTGCGGCGTGCAACCCAACGGCGCAAAAATACCCAGGAAAATGGCGAAAAGCAGCAAACTGCGTGAAATTTTCATCGAAACGCTCCTCGCGTCTTTGCGCAACCGGATCAGGCCGGAACAGCCGCGCCGTCCTCTTGGGGAGAGAATGCCTCTGTCTTGGCCGGAATGACCAGGGTGACACAAGTTCCGGTATTGTATTCGCTGCGCACCGAAAGTCCGTAAGGCTTGCCGTAATAGAGCCGGATGCGCCGGTTGACATTGCCTATCCCAAAACCGCTTTCCAGTTTGATGTCGCCCGAATCGTCATCCAGTTCGGCGCGCAGTTGGGCCAGTTTTTCAGGCGTGAAGCCAATCCCGTTATCTTCGACTTCGAGCAGGATTTCGCCCTCGCCGCTGTGCCGGGCACGCACCCAGATGGTGCCGCCCTGGCGTTTGTTTTTGATACCGTGATACAGGGCATTTTCGACCAGCGGCTGGAGAATCAGTTTCAGGACAGTGTACTCGCTGACAGACTCATCCACCTCGATTTTGAAATCCAGGATGTCGCGGTAACGCATTTTCTGGATGGTCAGGTAACTGCGCGTGCGCTCGACTTCCTCCGCAATCGTAATCCAATCCATGCCCTTGCTCAGGCTGATGCGGAAAAAGCGCGACAGGGCGCTGACAATTTCGACCACCTGGGCGGTCTTCTTGGCTTCTGCCATCCAGATGATGGTGTCGAGGGTGTTGTACAGGAAGTGCGGGTTGATTTGCGCCTGGAGCGCGCGCAACTCCGCTTTTTTAAGATTCTCCTGCTCCTTCATCTTGGAATCGAGCAGTTCCTTGATTTTTCCAATCATGATATTGAAACTCAGCCCCAACTCGGTGATTTCGTCCACATTGTCGCTGGTCATCAGGGCTTGCAGGTCGTTTTTGGTAATCGTGGTGGTCACGTCGTGCAATTTCTTGATGGGGGTATAGATACTCTTGGAAAGGCTCCAGGCCGCAACCACAGCAAAGGCTACTGCGCCGAAAATCAGGAGAATGGAGAAGATGCGCCAGCGGCTGAAGCCTTCGCGCATGACATCATACTGCCCCTCCATGCGATGGACTTCGTAAATGACATAATCCTGCACCACTTCCTCGACCACCGAAGTTTCAAAACGGATTTGCTCCAGCACGGCCTCGTTTTCGGCGGCGGTGCTGTTACGGGCGATTTTCTCACCCATCAAATCGATGGATTCTTCCAGCGATTGCATTGTCCTGAGAATCAGGTCCAGCTTGACCCTGGCGCGCGCCGAATCGGTGTTTTCCATCATCCAGCGCACCTGGTTATTGATATCAGCAATGATTTCGTACTGCCGGCCCTCCGAGAAATCGTTTTTTCCAGCCACTATCTTCCACATCTCGTTATCAATGTCGGGCTTGATGCTGCCACTAATGCTGTTCGCCGTGGTAATGTTAGTGATAATCGCGTCGTACTGGCGGCTGTAACTGAGCACTTGCAGCATCGAAACAACGTTGGTTGTACCCATCAGGAAAATGACAACACACAGCGAAACCAGGATTTTCACACGAATGGACAGGTTGACCCCGGCAAGGAAATCGGCCAGCCGCCCCAGGTATTTAAGCGGCGATTTCCCGCTCGAACTCGTAGCCGCGCTCAAACGAGACAAAACTTGCCCGTACCCTGGCATTGTTGATTTTTCAGGCACAATATACTCCTGCTCCGACAGGCCAAGGCTCAGGCCTGCATACGGAATTCGATGGGTGAAATGCCGGTGTTTTTCTTAAAAACTGAACTGAAATAGTGCGGGTCGTTATAACCAACCTGGTAGGCAATATCGGCAGAACGCAACGGGGTGCTGCGCAGCAGTTCCTTGGCCTTCCTGATGCGAATTTCGGTCAGGCACTCCTTGAAGGTCTGGCCGGTTTCCTGGCTGAACACCGCGCTGAAGTGACTGGCGCTCAGGTTTACTTGCGAAGCAACCTCGTTGAGGGAAAGTTCAGGGTCGACAAAATGTTCTTCCATGTAGTCTTTTGCCAGCCTCACCAGGGTTTTATACTGCCCACTGCGCTGGCTGTTGCGGAACGAGAGCGTGTCGCAAAGAATCTTAAAAACCTGCTCGCGCAACTGCTCTATCGAGCCGGTTTTCGATAGAACAGTTTCGATGGAGTTCAACTCTGGAATAACGCGGTCAATATCCCCACCCAGGTCGTTGACCAGCCTGGCCGCCGCCAAAACCACATCGACAAAAACGTAATTTTTAATCAGGTTCGACTTCAACGCCGATTCACCCAGCGGGCGCAGATAAGCGTCGAAAAAGGCATCGAACTCATCTTGCGTGCCGCAGCGCAAGTAATCTTCCACAGCGGCCTTGTCGAGTTTGAGCAATTCAGCCCGCTCGACCACCCGGGACATCTCATCGGTGCCCTCGTCAGAGGGCTGCCGAAGGCCCATCAGCGCCTCGACAAAGGACTGGTAAATATCCGCTATTCGGTTCTGGATGCTTCCCATCCCAACGCCTACCCGGTAGCGGGTATCGGCCACCGCCCGGCGGACATCCGCCAACAGCAAGTCGCATTCCTCAAGGATATGCTCCGGGGCGGCCCCCTTCATAATCAGGATGACGTCTTCGAAGTCTTTTTTTAGCAGGAAGATATCAGGGTTGGGTTGAACCAGGTCTGCAATGGCCTGCTGAACGCGCTGGTACTCGTCGAAATCAAACTGCTCAGAACGGTCTCCCAGTTCGATTTTAAGGATGACAACCAGGTAATGCCTGGCAACCAGGTCGAGGCCCAAACCCTGTCCTTTCTCGATAACCTCCGCCGGGGAAATTGCGCCAACCACCAGTTTAAGCAGCAGCCTCTCGCGCAGCGCCGCCTGGTTTTCTTCGACCTGTTTCTGGAGTCTGTGCAGGTTTTCCTGCTCCCTTTTTTCCCGGTCGAGTTGGCCTGCCAGTTTTTGCAGGGTATCTTGCAATTTTTGCACAGTGACCGGCTTCAACAGGTAATCGGCCACTCCCAGGTTGATGGCTTCGCGGGCATAATCGAATTCATCATGCCCGCTCAGGATGACAATTTTTACCCAGGGCATACGTTCGCGCACCAATTTGCTCAACTGCAAACCGTCCATAAACAGCATCTTGATGTCGGTCAGCAGCACGTCAGGCCGGGTCGCGCGCAACAGGGGCAGGGCCATCTCGCCGTCAGCGGCCTCGCCGCAGAACTCAAAGCCGCTGGCCTGCCAATCGACATTGTCGCGTATCCCCTCCCTGGTCACAGCCTCGTCTTCGACAAAGAAAACTTTGTATGCCATCCACACAGTCCTTTGGTGCAAATCTTGCCTTCGTTATCGTTCACGGTAAGTGTAGCAAGAAAAACCGGAATGTGCAAGAACCCGGCGACCCTGCGCCTCTATAAACACAAAGTCCCCACTGGTATCAGCAGGGACTTTACGCGGTTGTACTTTGATGACGCTTATTCGGTCTATGGATAGTGCCCCTAAGGGGATACTCATCATTTATGTATTGGACTTTTGAGAGGGTGCAATCTGCCAAAAGAGATAACATACCATGCAGGCACTTAAAGCATTCCCCTGGTCAGCACCTGCCAGGTGACAGCCCCTAGCAACTCCATCGATAGTTCTTTGGCCACGCCACCTACCAGCGGCCAGTATTTCTTTTTGAACTTTGGCAGGAACCCGCTGACGGGTTCAAGTTCATCACGCCCGCCAGAACGCAGCCAGGCCTGTACATCAGATTGCGATTCTTCTTCGCCCGGAGCCGCGGTGATTTCACGGGCAATCCAGCGTTGCAGGCTGGGTGAAAGCACCATGTAAGTGCCTTCAGTCCGATTTTCAAGCAGCAATCCGCGCTTGACCAATTCAGGCACGTCGAGATGGGCACGCGAATGAGTTCTGGCGAGATTTTCAACCGTGGGGATGGTCGTTTTCGACGATTTTTTCTGATTGAACGCCAACACCGTCAAAAGGGTAATCTTTTCGCTCTCAGACGAGTGCGACCACATATACGAGAAATGCGAATCGGCCTGGGCGTCGAAGTTGACGTAAACATCCTGCAACAGGGCGTCACCTTGCAGTCCTTTTTGTTTGGCCTCGACCAGGTAGCTGCCTGCCATCTGGGTGAAGAACGGATACCCGCCGCCCAGGCCGAGCACCAGTTCTTTTTCACGCGAAGAAAGTTTTATGGGTGTTTCGGCCATGTAGCCATCCAGCATTTCGAGCACTTCGGCGCGGCTGAACGGACGCAGGACGATATTGGCAAAGATATTAAAGAAAGGCGAGCCTTTGAGTTCTTCGGAGTGGCACAAATCGACCAGTTCACGGCGGGTGGCCGTCAGGAGCGGTAGATTCTGGTGAATGGCCAGGGCGCGCAACCCGCCAAAGAAATCGGAGCCAAAATTGGGGTTTTGGGCGACGTATTCAAACTCATCCAGCATCAGGACAGTGGTTAGGCCGCGAGCGGCAATGCTGTCGAACAGGTCTTCCAGGTCAAACAGGTCGAAGGCACCCATCTCACGCAGCGACTGGATTTCGGGCAACAGTTCGGGCAGGCAGATGGAGCGTTCCATTTTGCGCAAAACGCGCTGCCAGAAGCGTTCGGGGGTGATGTCGGTCAGCCCCTGGAAGTCGATGTAGACCATGCAGTATTCATTTTTGGGCAGGCCCAGTTGATCGGCGACTTCGGGCGTGTCGAGATATTTGAGCAGGGAGGTTTTTCCAATGCGCCGCTCGCCAACGATGGAGGTGCTCTCGTGCGCGCTGGAGCGCAGGCGGTTGACAATCTGGCGCAGGTCTTCGCGCCGCCCATAGAAACGGGCGGAGTCCTTGATCGGGTTGCCGAAGGTGAAGGGGTTCATGGATGCTCCATACGAACTTTGTCATCGTGCCAGGCTATGGCGACAGGTCTGTAATATGCCAAATTTTCAGGTTATCAATCAATACCTGCAAAGGAGTATTGGTACACACAGCAAAATTGATCCCCCCTTGGCTTGATGTAGTTTCTGTATCAGCCAGGGCGATGATCAGTTTCTCATTGACGTAGAGCGCTATATGATCCTGCCGGGCAATTAGCGTCAGGTGTTTGGTTGTATCCCACGCCTGGAAGTGCGATTCTGAAACTGCAGTTCCGAGCATGTCGAAATGAATGCCGTTTACGTTTTTGTGAAAATTAGCCCATCCGTTCGGCTGAATATTTGCTCCATAAGAAGCTAATTGATCCCAAAAAAGTATACTCGCCGAACCTTCTCCTTGATTGACAAACTTTACATCCATCTCCAATACAAAATCTGAAAACACTCGATCGGCTGGAAGACTGGGCCCATTACAAATATTCTTTGCGGAGATGAGGTATGCTCCATCCTGATAGCCGTATTCATTGCCGGTGGAATTTCGGTCGGTTGGCCAGCCGCTTTCAAGATTGCTGAAATCATCTTCGTAATCCGGGGTTTTGCCAGCGATTGAATCCAACGTAGCCCCAAAGAAAGATATCCCACTGGTTGTGGCTGTCCCAGACGAGAAATTCACCCCGCTCAGGTCCCAATACTTGTAATTGTCGTATTCGCATACATTTTCCCCATACGCCGACAGGACATGGTGTGCATACACAGCACTCCCACCGGGATCGCGAACGGTGTATATGAGTTGGTCGTTTACGAAAGTAGTAATCTGGTCTTTAATAACGAATATTGTTACCGTTTTGGCGGCTGAAAAGCTAAGATTATCAGCGATCATAAAATCAGTAATATCCGTTCCATTAAACCGCCCTAATAACGCGCTGGACTTTTGGAATTGAAAGAAGAGCGTCCTCCAGGATTCGCTCCAACCTTTCGCATCATTCGCACTCGACGAATAGCAATTGTCAGGTCCATTTGTCCCTTGTCTAATGCGCAAATCGTATTGGATGGCAAACGTATCGGAATTATGGCTGTTGATTCTTACATCGGTACTTGGTGTTTCTATATTTTCACTCGCAAGAATCAGTTTCCCATCTTCCATGGTGGCGTTCTTTGGTTGGGTGCCAAATTCCCAGCTATCGAAAGAAGTCTGGTAAAGTGGCTCTTGGTTGTGGATGGTCGCCAGCGCAATTTTGACGGCGGGATCCAAATCTCTCAAGTCCCAAAACTTGAAGTTGTCGAATCCGCATGTCATATGGGAATCTGCTTCGTAAGCTACATTGGTATATACAGAGCCCCCTTCAGGGTCGTGTGCAGTGAATGCCAATCCCCCATCAACAAAAAGGGAAATTTGATCATTTAGAACAACTAACATTATCGTGCTGACGTTTGAAGGGTCAAATTGTCCATTTCCAATGGTTATTTCATAGCCATCAACTTCCAGGTGATCCACTTCCAATTCTCCACTTGGCATGAATATGTTCCTCATGTTGTATTCATCATCAGTACCAATATTCAAGAGACACCCGCCTTCTTGAGTATTGGCACCGATGATCTGTGTTTCGAACTGGATGGCAAACCTGTCGGATTGAATATTGGTGTGACTTACATATGTGCTTTGATTTTCACCACCGCGTACAACCAATTTCCCGTTTTCCAGCGCGGCGTTCCCCGGAAGTTCCCCAAACTCCCAGGTGTCGAAACTGGTCTGGTAGAGCGGTTCTTCGTTTCGGATTGTCTCCAGCGCAATTTTGACTGCGGAGTCCATATCTCTCAAGTCCCAATATTTGAAGTGGTCAAATTCACAGGTGACCCGGTTATAAGCGGCAAGATTATTGCCGAAATACACAGCGCTCCCGTTTGGATCTTGAGCCGTATAGGCAAACTGGCCGTTAATAAAAGCGGTGATTTGATCGCCAAGCACAACCAGCCTAATAACGTTGGATTTTGTTTTGTCAAACGAAACTGTCGCAATTCGCGGCTGAACTCGAGATTGTGGGTCAAATATCGATAACACCGCCAAATCTTCCCCCGGGTAGAATTCCGCGCTGAATGCTCTCCAAGATTCTTCATTAAATTGAGCATCGCTCCTTGCTTCATAAACGCAAAGACCATCCGCTGAAGCATCTTCTGAAATGCTAAATTCAAATTCCACTACATAACGATCGGCAGGGTATACGTTTAGGCCTAAAACTGCGCCATCTTCGCCTTCCTCACTGGTGAGAACTAGTTTTCCATTAACGAGCGCGGCATTGTGGCCAGACTCATTGGTGTCCCAGTCATCGAAACTGGTCTGGTAGAGCGGCTCTTCACGCTGGATGATAGTAAGCGCAGCCTGGACAGCAGGGTTAACGATGGGCGTAGGCGTGAGGGACGGGGTAATCATCTGCGGTGGGGTGCTAGTTTTGGTGGGAGCGCTGCTGGCTGTTGGGAAGGTGAAATCTTGTTGCCCCAACCAGACAATCCCGAAGCCAATCACAACGATTAGCATAATGACAGCGGTCAGACCGCCCCAAACCCGCGCCTGCCGCCAGGGTGGGATGGTTTTATTGGCTTCCACCGCTTCGACCAGCAGCCGCGAAGTGGCCTTGTAGGTTGGGGCCTGGGCAATGATGCCCTGCAAAAGTTCAATTGCGCGCCCATAGCGCTTTTTGCGCATGGCTTCCTGGGCATTGAGATAGTCGGCAGCAATACGGGCATATTTGCGCGCACGGTCAAGGCTTTTTTCGACTTCGCCTGCATCTTCCGGCTCAAATTTCAGGTAATTCTCCCAGGCCTGAACGGCTTCCGGCCACTTTTCGGCTTTTGCGCTTTTTTCTGCCTGGCTTTTCAGCGCAAGCATCTCGCCCTGGCGCTTCTGTTGCTGGATTTCTGAAACTTCACGCTCAATTTCGGCCTGGTCATCGGGCTGCAACTCGCAATATTTTTGCAGAGCGGCAATCGCATCGTCCCATCGTCCTGCCTGGCGGGCGGCGATCGCCTGCTCACGATAGGCGCTGAACTGCGCCTGGCGGCGCGCGGACTCAATTTCGGCAATCTTTCTGTCCCAATCATCTTCGGTGGGGGCAATTTTTCGAGCCTGGTGGATATTCTCGATTGCGCCATCCCAATCCCCGGCGGCGGTGGCGCGTTTAATTTGCTCTTCGACCAGCAGGAACTGCGCATTGCGCTGGTCGTTGCGCACGGTTTCGAGCCAATTTGTCAGGTCGGGGTCGCCGGGCGAAAGCAGCAGGGCGGTTTCAAGCGCGTTTACAGCCTTTTCAAAGTTGCGCCGTTTAATAGCTTGTTCGGCTTCCTGACGATATCCCTTAATTTTGGCCTGGCGCGGGGCATCCTTGACATCCAGTAATTTGGCCTGCAAATCCTGGTTGTGCGGGTCGAGTTTCAGGGCTTCTTCGAGAAAACCGGCTGCCTCCTCCCAATACTGGCGGGCGCGGGCGGTTTCGGCTTTTTCCTGCCAATCAGCAAGAACCCGGTTCTTTTTCTGCGCCAGGACTTCATCATAACGGGCTGCCAGCGATCCATCTTCGGGGGTGTAATCGAGCGCTTTGTTGAGCGCACTCAAGGCAAGATCGTCCTGCCCGGCCTGTAAATAGCTTTCCGCCCGCTGCTGGTGGATATTTGCGAGTCGCCGACGGGCATCACGATGGGCCGGATTGGCGACCAGGATTTTCTCGTAAAGTCGCAGGGCGGTTTCGACCTGACCGAAATCGCGTTCGCTCTCCGCCTGGGCCAGGAGTGCGTTACAAAAGCCGGTCCGCGCCCCAACATCTTCATCGTCGATCTGCAGCGACAATTCAAACGCAGCCGCGGCCTGCTCATAATTTTTGGCATCAAAATAAATCTGCCCGATGCTTGCCTGGGCGCGTAAATTGCCGGGATCCGCTTTGAGCGCTTGCTGGTAACTCTCGACGGCTTGCTCCACCTGGCCACGGTCACGGTATTCGTCGCCGATTTCGATGTAGCGGTTGGCAATCGGGTTGGCCTCGGCCAGTTCCTCGCGCACCCGGTCGAGGGGGCGGTTGGCCAGCAGCCACATCCGCATCAGGTGAATGACAAAGCGGTTGTCCTGGGTGAGAATATCCTTATCGCGCAGGTGGATGAGCGCGCCGTTCAAATCAGCGTCGCTGAAACGCACACGCTGGTCGTGCAACAGTTGCGACAATTTCTGGGTGGACGCGCCCCGCTCGAGTTGGGCCAGTCCGGCCAGGGTCCATTTTTCGAGGTCTGAAGCCTCGTCCCAGACAAATTTCAGATTGACGGTGCCGCGCTCGATGACATCCCCCAGAATCGATTCGACATTTTCGGCGCTGATGGCGCGCGAGCCGGTCTTCTGGCAGAGCGCAAACAACTCATGGCACATCAACTGGGTAAAGTAGGGGTGGCCGGAGGTGATTTCAACAATTCGGTCCACCGCTTTGCGTTCATACTGAATGGTGCCTTCGACCGGTTTGGTGATCAGGCGGTGGCAATCATCGCGGGTCAGGAAGCTGATTTTGCGATACAGGGCGCTCTTGAAAAAATCAGTGTAGGATGCCTGCATGTTCTCCAGCTTATCGCCGGAGGAGCCGATCGAAAAAATAAAGTTCAGGCCGTCCATTTCCATCATGCGCCGCAGGTAGGCGATCAGGGGCCGGGCCAGCGTTTCCTGGATGTCGGGTTTGTCGAGGGTGTCGAACTCGTCGAAAGTCAGGATCAGAATTTGTTCCCCCAATAAGGGGCGCAACGATGGCAGGAACACGCCGATCAGATATTCTGGGTCTTCAAACGCTTTCCGCTCAGGGCGCGGGACATCGATATCACGCTCCTTTTTGAGCGTGCGCACAATTTCGCTGGCAAGCCACCAAAGGAAGCGGTCCAGGCTGGTGCTGGTGCGGCCTTGCAAATCGAAAAAGACCTGAATGTAATGTTTGGGTAAGAAGTTGGGGATTTGTTTGAGTACCGAAGTTTTGCCAACCCTGCGCTGGCCGTGAATCACCAAAATATGATTGACATATTTCCCCGCCAGGCTGCGTTCAATCCACTTAAAAACATCCTCGCGCCCAAAAAACATGCTGGACTCGACAACAGGCGCTCCGGCAATGTAGGGATTGGAGATTTCGCTCATCGCATAGGGCCGTAGTTGCTCCGAATGTTTGTGAAATTTTTCTTATTTCATTGTATGCTATTTTTTGCGCTTGTGCGCGTTTTTGGGTGGAATTGGCGCAAATCAAGCCTGCGCCAGCATATGGCATAAGAAACACCGAGAACAAGGCCGATAAAGTTTAGATGCCCGTAGCGCAAGTGGATTTTTTCCCTTAAACTCCCTGTCCGCCTAAAAAGTCATACCCGACCTTCTTCTGCACTGCTGCAATTTGGGCAAAGGCCTGCTTGAGCAATTCCTGTTGGATATAGCCCAGTTTGCCCGGATGAATTAAGTTGGTGGCAGAGCGCCCGGCTTGCAGGGCAATGATTTGGTTTTGCAGGCGCAATTGCATCAAGAAATCGTAGGCAGCCACGATTTCATCGCGGGTGGAGGGCAGGATATGCCCGCGCTCGGTCAGAGCCTCGATGCACTCCAGGGTGTGGGTCTGATTGACCTGATGGCGCAGGGCGTACAGGCGCGCAAAGCTGACCATCGGCATCATGGCGTCTTTCAGGTTAATTTCCCCGGCATGGTCGGTAGCCCCGCCGCCCAGGTAGATGTTGCCCAGCAAGCGGAAGGGCGGCTTGAAAGCCAGGGCATTTTGAGCCAGGTGATGGAAGCTGGCAGGTTCCTCGGCCAGGGCGACTTGAATGGCGCGACGCAATTCGTGAGTCAAGTCGGCATTGCCGTAAACGGTGCGGAAATCGAAGAATATGCTCAGGTCGATAATTTCCTGCGGCTCGGATTTGCGGATCCAGTCACTGAAGCTGGAGACCCAATCGGGCAGGGAGCGGCACCAACGCGGCTGGCTGGCCATTACCCCGCCGCGGCAGAGTGGGTAACCAGCCTGGGCCAGCCCCTCACAGACGAGTTGGCCGAGGTTCAGGAAATAGGTTTCAGCATTGGAATCCTCGGTCGGCGCAAAAATAATCCCATTGTCCTGGTCGGTGACCAGGGTCTGCTCCTGGCGTCCCTGGCTGCCCATGCCGATAAAGGCAAAATCGGCAGGCGGAGGGCCGAGCTGCTCAATGGCGAGTTGCACCAACCGCTCGCTGGTCGCATCGCAGATGGAAGCCAGCATGTGGGTGACATGGCGCGGACGAGCCGAGCTGTCGAGCAGGGTTTTAACCAGCGGCGGGGTGCGCCCGGCATGGCGGGCCACTTCTTCGGGGCTGGCCGCGCGCGAAATCTCCCGCGAAAGAACAATCGCCCCGTAACGCTGGAACTGGGTCAACGATTTGTTGTCCACCACACTGACGATTTGTCCATCGCGGTCTTCCACAGCCAGGTGGCGGACGCCTTTTTCTTCCATACGCAGCAAGGCCTCATAAATCAGCGCATCTTCGGGGATTTTGCTGAGCGGGGCGCTCATGATGTTGTGAACAGGCACATTCAGCGGGGCTTTTTCAGCCAGCACGCGGGCGCGCAAGTCGTGGTCAGTGACAATGCCCAAAATTGTCTCGCCGCTGCGGACAAGGGCAGCGGTAACGTTGCGCTCGCTCATCTGGCGGGCCAATTCAACAGCGGTGGTATTCATCTCGCAAACCAGCGCATCACGCCCCAGACGGGTGAGCGGCTCGTGCAGGAAGAGCAGGGATGCCTGCAGTTTTTCGATCAGCGCTTCGCGGGCGGCCTCGTGGCGGCGCTGGGCGGTGATATCCTGCAAGGTACCGACGATAACCAGGTTATTCCCCTCGTGAATGAGGCGAGCCGTCAAGGCGATAAAACGCGCGGCGGCATCGGGGGTTTCGATATGCAGGGTATGGTTAAATATCGCAGAAGTGCTGAGATTTTTAAGAAGGGTTTCGTATTCAGCCGCGTCCGAGAACAAATCGGCCAGGGTCGGCTGACCTTCAGCCGGGAAAAAGGCCCGGGCAGCAGGGTTAAATTCCAATAATGCACCGCGGCGGGCTGTTCTGGCGCGAAAAATGCCGACCGGGGCAGCTTGCGCCAGGGTGTCTTCGCTACGCAGAGCGGCCTGGCGGGCGACATCGCGGCAGAGAAGAATCAAGCCGTGTTGACCGGCAAAAAGAATCGGGGAGAGCGTCAGAACACATTCCAGCGTAGAACCGTTTTGGGCGCGGAGAATCCCCTCAAAGGCCTCACCCGTTTCGGCGCTTGCTTCCACCCGCGCCCACAAGAGCGGGTTTTCGTCCGCCGGGAACAGGTCATGCAAATCCAAAAATTCCAGTTGGCGCGCCGAATAGCCTGCCATCTCTAAGAACGTGGGATTGGCATATCGGCAACGACTCTCGATTAGCAACAGGGTGCCTTCGGTGGTGGCTTCTACCAGCGAGTGATAGCGTTCGGTCGATTCGCGCAGGTTATCGAGTACTTCCTGGCGTTCGCGTTCGATGCGCAGGCTTTGCTGGAGCACAAAAACCAGCAAGATGACCACTGCCCCAGAAATGGCCAGCGAAGTGTTGACCAGGCTGCGCTCGAGGCGCGTAATTTCGGCGCGGACATCG
>JAGVAO010000083.1 GCA_020060235.1 Anaerolineales bacterium
CGCCACCCCCGGCGCAATCAAACCCGACCAAATCCAGAACGTGATTGGCACAAAAGCGATTGCCGATATGCCGATGGGTAAGGAACTGCGCTGGACAGATTTGGGATAAACCGATATTCGATATTCGAAAATTCGCGCGCCGAATATCGAATATCGAATATCGAATATCAACATGCGAATCGTTTACTTCTCCCTCGACTACACCCCCCACGACCACCGTTTCCTCACCGCGCTATCGGCGAGCGAGCATAAGGTCTATTACGTGCGCCTTCAGACCGGCCCGCGTCAGACCGAATCGCGCCCGGTGCCGGAAAATATTGAAATCGTCCAATGGGCGGGCGGACAAAAAGTCTTCGCGTGGAAGGACTTGCCAAAATTGGCTCTGGATTTTCGACGTGTTGTAAAGAATATCAAACCCGACCTCGTCCATGCCGGGCCAATCCAGACCTGCGCATTTATCGCCGTTTTGGCGGGCGCTCGTCCGTTGCTGACCATGTCGTGGGGATTCGACCTGATGAAGGACGTGCATCGCAACCGCTGGTGGGAATTCGCCACACGTTACACACTGCAACGCTCGACCTACTTCACCTCCGACGCGCAAGTTACCCGCGATATGGCCGTCAAATATGGGATGGATGCCGACCGGACAATTGTCTTCCCCTGGGGCGTTGACCTGGAACAATTTACCCCAAAAAACTGGTCACTGAATATTAAAAACTCATTCACTATCTTCTGTAACCGCTCCTGGGAGCCGAACTACGGCGTCGATGTGCTGGCAAAGGCCTTTGTCACGGTTGCCCGTCAACGGGAGGATGTGTCCCTGATACTGCTTGGCGGCGGCTCGCAAGGGACGGCCATCCGAAAAATCCTGCTTGGCGGCGGGGTCGAAGAGCGTGTCACCTTTCCCGGTCACATCAACAACGCCGACCTGCCACGCTACTACCTGATGGCTGACCTGTATATCAGTCCCTCGCATGTGGACGGCTCGTCCGTCTCGCTGATGGAAGCCCTGGCCTGCGGCCTGCCCTGCCTGGTTTCAGACATTCCCGCCAACAAAGAATGGGTGCGCGAGGGGTATAATGGCTGGCTGTTCCGCGACGGAGACCACCAGGAACTGGCAGCCAAAATTCTAAATGCCATCGAACAGCGCAAAAATCTGCCTGAAATCGGCCAAAACGCCCGCACCACCGCAGAAGAAAAAGCGGACTGGCCCAACAACGTCCAAACCCTGCTCGAAACGTACGAAATATGCCGAAAACCGTAGCCATCATCCAGGCCCGCATGGGTTCATCCCGGCTTCCCGGCAAAGTGTTGCTGGACATTGCCGGGAACCCAATGATTCAGCACGTCATCGAGCGGACGCAGCGCACCCACAGCCTGGATTCCGTTGTCATCGCCACCACCACCGACCCGTCGGACGACCCGGTAGCCGCTTTCGCCGTTTCGATGGGCATCCCCTGCACCCGCGGCAGCCTGCACGATGTGCTTGACCGCTACTACCAGGCCGCCAAAGCCCACAACGCCGAGGTCATCGTCCGCATCACCGCCGATTGCCCGCTCATCGACCCCGAAATCATCGACCAAACCGTCCAACTGGTTACTGGCAACCAGTCACTGAACCCTGACTTCTCCTGCAACCGCCTCCCCCCGCCCTTTACCCGCACCTTCCCCATCGGCCTGGACGTGGAAACATGCACCTTTACCGCCCTTGAACGCGCCTGGCGCGAAGCCACCGAAACCTTCCACCGTGAACACGTAATGCCGTTTATCTATGAAGGCGCACAGCTAACACTTGAAACCCCGCACCTGGCGCTTGGCACCTCGCAACGCGGCTTCCACATCGCCCAACTCCACCACACCCCCGACCACGGCAACCTGCGCTGGACAGTCGACACCCCTGAAGACTTGGCTTTCATCCGTGAACTCTTCACCCACCTGGGCAACAATCCCAATTTTACCTGGTACGACGCCCTCCAAATCGTCCAACAACACCCCGAATTGGCGCAAATCAACGCCGGAGTTCGCCACAAGACCATGACGGAAACAGATAACCGTGCAACCGGATAACCGCCAAACTGGATACTGAACACTGATGCCACTGATTACCATCTTTTCCGCCCCCAAACCTTTCACCGACCCGCACATCGCCACCATCCAGCGCAATGCCATCGCCTCGTGGACGCGACTGCCGGATGTGAATGTCGTCCTGCTCGGCGACGAACCCGGCCTGGCCAAAACCGCCGCCGACTTGGGCGTGACCCACATCCGCGAGATTTCACGCAGCGAGAGCGGCGCGCCGTTGATGGATGCCATGTTCCGTTTAGCAAAGGAATCCAGCCCGACACCACTCTACGCCATCGTCAACGCCGACATCATCCTGTTCGATGATTTTGTCCAGGCCGCCAAAAACGTCTCAGCGCAAAGAGAAAAATTCGTTTTAATGGGTCAACGCTGGGACTTTGAGATTAACGAACCACTCGATTTATCCGAAGGCTGGGCCAACCGTCTGCGGTCCACCGTCCATCGTCTCGGAGAACTTCACCGCCCTGCCGGAAGCGATTATTTCCTTTTCCCTGCTTCCTGCTACACGGAATTACCCGCTTTCATCATCGGCCGCGCCGGTTGGGACAACTGGATGATTTACCATGCCCTCAAAAGCGGATTCCCCGCCATCGACGCCACCGCCGACATCATGATTGTTCACCAGAACCACGACTACGCCCACCTGCCCGGCGGACAACCGCACTACAAACACCCCGAAACGGAAACCAACATCCACCTGGCCGGGGGCCGCCCGATGACCCGATTCACCCTGCTAGACGCGAATAAACGCCTCGTCAACGGCAAAATCCTGCCGCAAAAACTCGATTCCATCCGTCTGTGGCGGCGCATCGAAGCTTGGCCACTCTTGGCGTTGGGATCCACGCATCTCACGAACACTCTGTGGCGGCTGCAGAAGCTGGTCTCACGAAAAGGTGAAAACAAATGCTAAAGCAGCTTTCGACACAAGTTTCCACTTTATTGAGCGCTGTTTTTTTTAAGCCCAACGAAGAGAGGTGGCAGCCTTTGCAATTTATCTGGCTGGTTGGCCTCTATTTGCTCGGAATATTCATCTGGGGAAAGTTTTTGAGTTGGAACACAGCACCCCTAGATTACCACGATTGGGCGGAAATTACCTTGCCTCGCCTAGCAATGCTTCAAAATGCGTTTCGCGCCGGAGTATTTCCATTTCACGTTCAGGATGCTGCCGCCCTACATGAGATTAGTGACCGTTACCTCGTCTTGCCGGATGTTATTACCACACCCCAAACCTTGTTGTTATTATTTGTTAATTTGAATACTTTTGTCCTGATCGATATCCTGTTCCATTACACGCTCGGGATGCTTGGTTTACTCTGGTTGCGCACGCAAAAGAATCTATCTTTAATTTCTTTTACCATCTTGTTCTTCTTGTTTAATTTCAACGGTTATATCCTGGCACATTACAGCGTGGGGCACTTCACCTGGGGTGGGTACTTTTTATTTCCAGTTATCTTCGGGCTGTTGTTCGAATTTACCGCAGGAAAAGCTAGCTGGCGCTGGACAGGTTTATTCTGTTTAACCCTTTTTTATATGATCCTGGCGGGTGGTCAGCACCATTTTGTCTGGATTTTGTTATTCATTTCGCCTCTGCTTCTGACCTCCGGCAAAAATGCCAAATGGATTTTGGCGGTGATTACCCTGTCTGGTTTGTTGAGCGCAGTGCGCCTGCTGCCTCCCGCCTTGGCGCTTTCGCTCTATGAAAAAAAACAGAACTTTAATTTTGTTCTGGGATACCCGTCGGTACAGCATCTTTTCCAAGCGATGGTTCTACCCGATTTACCCGTGGAAACCCTGCTTGCTTCGTTTGGCCTAAACTCTTTCGAAGAAAATTTTTGGGAATTCAACTTTTACGTTGGAATCTTGGGAACAGTTTTCATCCTGTATTTTGGTCTCTGGCATTGGTTCAAGGAATATTATCAGGAATATAAGCAATTTATCTTGCCTGTGTTTTTTGTTTTTTTTCTGTCAATCGGCAGTAATTACTGGCTGATTCGCAACTTGGGATTTCCCCTATTTGACAGCGAACGAGTGACCTCACGAATGGTGGCGGTCCCCCTGACTTTCCTGATTGTTTCTGCGGTGATCTTCTTCCAGAAATGGCTTGCCACGCATCGGCAGGCACATATCTTGACAGCCAGCGGACTATTTCTGACATTTTTAGCCAGTGATCTATGGAATAATCTGAAATTGTGGCGTCTAAGCGACCGCGCCAACTATTTTCAGCCACTTCAAATGGACTTGAGTACAAATATTGCTACCAACCACGCCGATCCCCTTTATTTCTCAGTAATTGGTATTGGATTCGGAATTACAATTTTTGTTGCTGCATTTCTATTGGTTATGTCTTGGCGTGAAAAGAAACCTTAAAACCGAGAAAGTAGAAAACCATGCGAAAAGGCCAAAACCCCGCTAAATTTGCTAAAACCGTCGCCAAGCCCGAACGAATCACCGTTGCGGTCTTGAACTACATCCCCTTCGTGAGCGGATTTTACGCCGAAGGATTAGACGTGCTAAAAGTCAGCCTCGAATCGATGAGACAAGACCCCGGCCTGCCCTTCGACCTGCTGGTTTTCGACAACGGCTCCTGCCCCGAGGTGCGCGATTGGCTCATCGCCGAAAAAGAAGCCGGACGCATCCAGTACCTGCTCCTGTCCGAGAAAAATCTCGGCAAGGGCGGGGCATGGAACATCATCCTGGCAGGCGCGCCGGGTGAAATCATCGCCTATTCCGACAGCGACATCCTGTACTATCCCGGCTGGCTCTCACGCTCGGTCGAACTGCTCGAAACCTTCCCGAAGGTCGGCATGGTCACGGCGCGGCCCTTCCGCACCAACCCGGACTATCACACCGCCACCCGCGAATGGGCGCAGACAAACGCCACACTCGAAGAAGGCCAGTTCATCCCCTGGGAGACGTTCTGGGAATTCAACCGCTCGCTCGGCCAGGATGAAGTCGAAAATCGGAAAGTCTATTCAGAGACGCAGGATTGGAAAATCACGCTTCCAGTCGGTGGTCGAGTAGCGCCGCAGGCGCGTATCGAGACCACAGCCTACGCCGGCGCCTCCCACTGGCAATTTGTCTCGTACAAATCCACCCTGGCGCAATTCCTGCCCTTCGACATGGACAAGCCGATGGGCCAGGTCAAGCAGCTCGACCAGCGCATGAACGCATCCGGTTATCTGCGCCTGATGGTCAGCGACCCCTTGGTGATGAATCTCTCCAACACCACCGACTATGTTAAAGGCGTTTATGCCAAAGGCCAGCCCGCTGTCCAACGCCCCGGCCTGGTCAAGCGCCTGGTACAATTCGCGCCCATCAAAAAAGCCCTGCTGGCCATCTACGATCAGATTTTCAAGTGGTATTACTCTTAGCACCGATGGTCGAGTAGGCGCGGGTTGTCGAGTAACGAAGTATATCGAGACATAGCGCCGTATCGAGACCAGGATACAAGTGAAAACAAAAAAATCATAACCAGAATGTGGTCTCGATACGCGCCTCGTTACACTCGGCGCTACTCGACCACCGTATAGGATAAGGAATTTCATGGCCTGGATGTATATCCTCGAATGCGCGGACGGTTCCTACTATGTTGGCTCAACGAAAGACATCGAACGCCGCCTATGGGAACATCAATCCGGCCTGGGCGCAAAATATACATCCCGACGTTTGCCCGTAAAATTGGTTTACTCTGAAGAATATGAGCACGTCGCAGATGCATTTGCCCGTGAAAAACAAGTCCAAAACTGGAGCCGGGCCAAACGCGAAGTCCTGATTAAAGGCGAATACGATTCACTGCCGAATTTGGCAAAGAAAAAATTCGTAAAAAAGAGCAACCCGGTGGTCGAGTAGCACCCAGCGACAACGAGTATCGCGGTGGTCGAGTAGGGCGAAGCCCGTATCGAGACCACCCATAACCAGCAAACCATTGTTCCCATCAAGTGTTGGTCTCGATACGTCCCTCACAAACACTGTTCGGGACTACTCGACCAACGGGTATAGCGGTGGTCGAGTAGCCTTGAGCGTTCTGTGCGAAGGGCGTATTGAGACCACCCCTAACAACTGCCCCATTAACTGGCATAACAGCAGGTTTTATGAACACAAAATCGTACACTTATAGTAGGGTAAATCAAATAGTACCAATTTTATTTGCCATATTGTCTCTGCTATGTTTTGTTGCAGGGCTATTCTTCTTGGCAGGGTTTTTCCATTTCATCTCAGAATCTAAGGGAGATGCAGCCGTTCAGATGTTCTTCCTCTTCGTTGGATTATCGATATGGTCACCAATCATTTATATTTTCATAGGTTATCTATTTAGCAATATCAAAACCGACAATAATGGTTTGTATGTTAACTTTCTCTTTAGAACACATTTTGTCAGGTGGGAAGATGTTCTCGATATTCGCCCCATGAAATTTTTCGGCATACCAACGTTTGGAACAACAAACATTATTGTTCTAAAACAGGGGTTAACACCTTTTCATCGTTTATATGGAATAGTATATGGCTCAACATCTAATCCATCGTTTGGTATTTCATCTCAAATGAGAGGATACGTTGAGTTAAAGCATGAAATCAAGCAACACATAAAAAAATAGCCATCAAAAAAGATAAATTGTTCCCCAAAAAACTTTTGAGCTGATTTCATGCACGTTAAGGTTTTCAAACATAATGACAAAAACTGTCTTCATCTCCGCCGACCACGGCATGGCCATCATCTACTTCCTGCAATCGGACGTGGTTTCCACCCTGCTCGAAGCAGGCGTGGAGGTTGTCGTCCTGACCGACGATGACACCAAAGACAAAATCGCCGCCAAATTCTCACGCCCAGGGCTAACTTTTGAAGGCCTGAAACTCAAGGAAGCCGCCAAATACGCCAACAGCGTCCAGCCGCGCTGGCAGTGGCTGCTCTCATCCTACCTGCGGCGAGTCGGCGGCTCGTGGCGCATCAACACCGAAGCCATGGACAGCAACATCTGGGAAGTCTGGGCCGAAAACGGCTGGAAATTCCGTTTGGGGATTTGGATTCCCTCCGCGCTGGCGATTCTGCTTCTGCGCTCCAGCCGCGCCGCCCGCAAAGCCCTGGTCAACGCCCAGATGCGCTTCACCCCCGGCCTGTATACCGACCTATTTGACCGTTACCAACCCGACCTGGTCATCGCCTCCACCGCCGGCTGGCGGCTCGACCGCTACCTGCTGCGCGAGGCCCACCAGCGCGGCATCCCGACCCTGGCCGCCATCGTCGGCTGGGACAATTCATCCAGCTACACCATCCCCGGCGCACCGATGGACTACGCCACCTGCTGGTCGGAACTGCAAAAAGCCGAACTGGTGGACGGTTCTGACTGGAACCCTGAGCGCGTCCACATCGGCGGCATCCCCTCCTACGATGGCTATTTCCGCAAAACCTGGCAAATCCCGCGCGAAGACTACTTCCGCCTGCACAGCCTCGCCCCGAACCGCAAGCTGATTTCCTACGCCTGCAGCTTTGTCCACTTCGCTCCCAACTATCCCAACGTCGAGGCCCTGGCGCGGCTGGTCGCATCCGATTCGCTCTCCGAACCGGCGCAACTGCTCATCCGCCTGCACCCCAGCCATTTCCAGGATAAACCCAAAATCTTTGCCGAAGAACGCGAGCGGATTTTTGCCCTCGAACAGCAGTACCCGCACGTTCACGTTGTTCACCCGGTGGCGTTGGGCGGTTCACTCGGCTACTACGGCGGCGAAGACATGGACGAAAAAGCCTCGATGATGGCTCATTCGGATGTTTTTGTCACCGTTTACTCGACCATGGTGGTCGAAACCGCCGTCCACGACACGCCGATTATCGCCGCCGTCATCGACAC
>JAGVAO010000265.1 GCA_020060235.1 Anaerolineales bacterium
CAAACTGCCTGGTCACCATCAAAAACCTGCCCGCTGAAGACAGCGCCCGTCTCGAACTTGCGCTGCAAAACCAGGGACTCATCCAGCCCGGCCAGCGCGTGACCAGCATCCGCAAGGTTTACCACTTTCACGAACATTTCGACCTGCTCGAATTTCGCGGTCCAAACGGCGAACTCGTCGGCCACTACTCCGATATTGGCCTGCCCCTTGTGCCTTTTGGCAAAGACTACGCAATGGTCGACCTCTTCCTTGATATCTGGCTCTCCCCCGAGGGCAAACTTGTCGAACTCGACTGGGACGAACTGGAAATCGCCCGGACCAACAACCTGGTAACGCCAGAACAGGTCGAAATTGCCAGCCAGACCATGCAACGGCTTGTCAATGAAGCCGCTGAAGGCATCTACCCATCTCGATACCTGAGATAACCATGCGCTTTCTCGAAATCCTGATACCCGTCTTTCTCGCCATCTATTTCTTCTGGCCGCTTATCCGGCGCAGGCGCGTCCCGGCAATCAACATCCTGCCCACCTTCACCATCGTCCTGCTCATCAACCACACCACCATCGAAGGCTGGCGCTGGCAGATGATTCCACTCTACGCAACCACCATCTTTACCTTCCTGGTCACCCTGCCCAACTTTCTTAAAAAGAAGGGGGAAGAAGATGACTCGGTGCCGCGCCCCGGCCTTTTCCGGCACCTCGGCCTGGCCCTCCTTCTGACCGCTTCCGTGGCGCTGCCGACCCTTTTGCCTGTCCCCGCCATCCCCAGGCCGGGCGGCCCCTTTGCCGTGGGCACAACCTCCTTCGAACTGGTCGACGCCTCCCGCAGCGACCCCTACGCTGAGGGCCAGTCGCTCCGCCGGCTGATGATTCAGGCCTGGCATCCCGCCTCCCCCGGCCCCGACGACAAACCCGCCCCGTGGATGGACAACGCCGCCGCCTTCGCCCCCTACCTGGCCGACTTCATCAACATGCCGCCCTGGTTCCTCGACCACCTGGCCTACGCCAAAACCAGCGCCTACCAAAACGCCGCCCCCAATCCAGAAAACGGCCCCTACCCGCTGATTCTGTTCTCGCACGGCTGGCGCGGCTTCCGCGAACAAAACACCTTCCAAATGCAGGAACTGGCCTCGCATGGGTTCGTTGTGGTTTCGATTCAACATACTTACGGCGCAATCCTGACCGTCTTCCCCGATGGTACAATAGCGCCGAACAACCCGTCGGCCCTGCCCAGCGGCGTTCCCGAAGACGAGTATGACATCGCCGCCCGCAAACTGGCCGCCCAGTGGGCCGCAGATATTGGCTACACGCTGGATATTTTAACCATCTGGAACAGCAACGACCCTACCGGGCGTTTCACCAACCTGCTCGACCTTGAGCGCGTCGGCGCGATGGGACACTCCACTGGCGGCGGGGCGGCCATCCAATTTTGCGCCACCGACCCGCGCTGCAAAGCCGGCCTGGCCATGGACGCCTTCATGACCCCCGTTGCCGAATCCACACTGGATGGCGGCGTACCGCAGCCCTTCCTGTTCCTTTTCAGCCAGGATTGGGCCGATAACGTCGAAAGCAAGAACAACCGACTCTTCAATACTTTTTACGCCAACCTGCTACAGCCCGCGCCGGTGATAACCATCCTCGGCACCAATCACTACGACTTTAGCGACCTGCCCGCACTCTCGCCGCTGGCCCCGCAACTTGGCCTGAAAGGCCCGCTTAACGGCGCGCGCGTTCAACAAATCATCAACACCTACAGCCTGGCTTTCTTCAACCGGCAATTCAAAAATATCCCCGCCTCGCTCTTCGACGGGCCTCAACCTGACTTCCCTGAAATGCGTTACGAGCAACGCTGATGCCGAACCCAACAAGCCGCTGGTATTTTCCCATTACCCTGCTCTTGAACAGCCTTGCGCTGACTATAGCAGGGATGTCTGCGGCTGCCGCCAACGCAGAATTCCAATCCACAGCACGCACGGCGCTGGTCGTTGCCGTTTTCATCCTGGCTGCTCTCGCGCTGGCGGGAAGCATCTGGCTCTTCAAAAACCCCGAACCGGGCGAACGAGCTTGCCAAAAAATCGCGTCCATCAAACAGCCGGCTTTCCTTAATACAGCCCTCGGCCTGCTGTTTGCCGCCGCCTGGGCGCTGACCTGGCTGCCCGCCGAAAAAAGCGGCAGCCTGTACTATTACTTTATCGGCATCCAGCCCCTGCTCGGCTGGCTAGCCTTTGCCAGCGGCCTGGCCCTGTTGCTCTGCCTGACCCTGCGCCCCGATTTTTCGATGGAAAACGGCTTGGCTTACTGGAAAAGTCAATCCGTCGCCCTGCAAACAGCCCTGTTCTCGCTGCTGGTTTTCGGCATGATTACAGCCGCCATCCTGCTGCTCAAAATTTGGGACAGCGAGGAACCGTTTTACTACGGGGCGGGTGTTCCCCTGCTGGTCTGGCAGGTCTATGCGCTGGTGCTGGTAACTGTCCTGTTAAAACAAATCCGCTTTGGACTGCCCCGGCACATCGACGCTATCATCTTCCTTGCAGTTTGGGCCGTTTCCGCTTTTTTATGGAACAGCCTGCCGCTTGAAAGCAGTTTCTTCCTGACCCCTCCCTACCCGCCGAATAATGAGTTTTATCCGTTTTCCGACGCGGAACTCTTCGACCGGGCCAGCCAGTACGCCCTCATCGGCCAGGGGATAAATAACGGTCAGTTTTTCGACCGCACGCTTTACATCGCCTTGCTGGTCTATCTGCACACCCTTTTTGGGCAAAACTACGAGTTAATCCTGAATACCCAGGCAGCCTTGTTCGCCGTATTCCCGGCAGTGGTCTACCTGATTGGCAAAGAACTGCACAGCCGCCCGGCGGGACTATTGGCGGCAGCCATCGCCTCCTGGCGCGGGCTGAATGCCCTGGTTGCCATGCCAATCATCAACACATCCACCGCCAAGCAAATGATGACCGATTTCCCGACCGGGCTGGGACTGGCGTTTTTCTGCTTATTTGCCATCAAGTGGCTCAAAGAACCGGATAAAAACTGGCACAAAGCCGCCTGGGCCGCCGGGATTCTAGGCCTGACATCGCTGCTTCGCCCACATGTCCTGCTCATCCTGCTGGCTTTTCTGGTCGTTGTGATAATCGTCTACCTGCCCCGCTGGCGGCACGGAATTGGGATGGCGAGCCTGGGTTTGCTGGTCTTTGTCGCCGCAATCGCCCCCTGGACCTTTTTCAGCGGAAACGATACGTCCATCGTCGAACTGTATGCCACCCGTATCAGGAGCGTGATTTTCGAACGTTACCAAACGGTCGAGCCGCCGCAACTGGCGGGACAACCAACCGAGCCGGTCAATCCGCCGCAATCCACAGACCAGCCAGGCCAGCCAACTGAATCCGCCACCCCTGCCGCGCAGCCGGCTACACCTGCCCCGGTCGAGGAGTTGCCGCCACCCCAGCCGCCAGAAGAGCAGCCAATCAAGGTACCCTTCCCAATCAATCACTTCTTAAACAACATGCAAACCTCGGCTTTTGGATTGCCCATCGCGCCGCAATTCATAAGCATCCGCGACACAGTCAAAGGCAGCGAATCCATCTGGCACACTCTCTGGCAGGGCGAATTGAGTTCCCAGGCGGCTGTGATGCTGGGAATCGGGCTGGTCGCAACTGCCCTCGGCATCGGGGCTGCCGCGCAAAAATCGTTGCGGATGGGGTTGTTCCTGCCTGCGATTTTCCTCCTTTATACAGGTGCAAACAGCCTGGCGCGCACCTCAGGCGGGCGCTACATTGTGCCCGCAGATTGGATATTGTTCCTCTTTTTTGGAATCGGCCTGTGGTTTCTGGTCGAAGCGGCCTCGATGTTCTTTAAACGGCAGCCAGGCACAGGGGAGTCCGTCCCAGGAGAAGGCCCCGCAGCCCGTGAGCGGCAGAACATCCACCCGGCTTACAAGGCCATCGGCGCGGTCATCTTCTTCGCGCTGGTCGGCGGGTTGATTCCGCTTTCGCAGCACATCCACCCGCAGCGCTACCAGCCCGCAACCAGGGAAGCCCTGCTCGACAGGCTTGACGCCCTTTTGCCCCAGGTTGGGCTGGAGAAACAGGCTGTGGCCGATTTCCTGCAAAAAGAAAATGCGGTCATTGTCGAGGGAGCGGCGCTCTACCCGCGCCATTTCGGTTACGGGATTGGGTTCCCCAGTTGGTATCCTTATTCCAGCGCAGAGTATCCGCGCACAATTTTTACGTTCATTGGGCCGCGGGAAAGGCACGCCACGACATCCCTGTTCGGCCCACCGCCAAAATACCTGCCACATAACAGCAACGTGATTGTGCTGGCCTGCCGCTGGGAACTTGGCAACCTGTATACTTTTGGGGCCGAGATTTTCGACGCGCTCCTGGTTGCCCTGCCTGACGAGAAAATAATTTATAAGGTAGAACCCGAACGCATTTTTGAATGCCCGGTAGCGTCGCCGGTTTGCGAAGATAAGTCATCCTGCCGCTAAAAGCAGTAAAATAGGATAGGCAATCAATCAACAAGCGTGTCGGATTGGCCAATGGATTTTCTTAAAACCCTGTTTTCCCTACCCGACTTTGAGAACGATACCCAGGCCTACATTGCGCGTATGCTTCGGGTCGTTTTGGCATCTGTTGCAATTCTTGGTCTGGCCTATTCGCTTATTAATATTTCCAACGACCCGGCCAATTTCCTGCGCTACGCGGCCCAGCTTGGATTCATCCTGCTGACCCTGGCGGCGATGCTCTACCTGATACGCAAAGGATATCCGCGCGCGGCTTCGATTGTGCTGGTGATTGCCTCCTGGTTCATTTTTACGGCAGCGGCCTATACCGGCGGCGGGGTTACCAGTTCCGCCTATATGGGCTACCTGGTTGTGTTGGCAATGGCCGGACTGGTGGTTGCCCAGCCCGGCTGGATAATTGGAACTGCGGCCTTGTGCACCCTTTCGGGATATGGACTGCTCTATGCGGAGCAAAGCGGACTGCTGCCGCCTGCCGCCGTAGCCAATACCAGCCGCGAGATATGGCTGGACAGCCTGGTTTATTTTGGCCTGGTGGCCGCGCTGCAAATCCTGGCCTCGAGGCTGGTGATTGATGCCTTGAAATTGTCACGCCAGGAAAGCGAGCAAAGGCAGGAGGCCAGGGAAAGGGAAGAGAAGCGCAGTAAATTACTCAAGCGGGTTATCGATTTAGGCAAGGAAGTCATCCAGGCCAGCGAGTTGGACTGGTGCATGAGAAAGATTCACCAGGGCGTCCAAAAGGGACTTGGATTTGACCGGGTCGGGCTGTTCTTATATGATAATGAAAAGAGAACCATCCAGGGGGTGTATGGCACAGACTGGCACGGAAACATAGAAGACACCAGTTGGTTTGTGCAAAACGCCGATGAATACGAAGCCTGGCAAGTGGCCCTCAAAGACCCTGACGGGATGAATCTTATTGATAATTACACCGCCTTGCATAAAGACCTGTCACCCGAAAATGAGATGTACGGGGTCAAAGAACACGTCACCCTGGCGGCCTGGTCGGGGAAGCAACCCGTTGCCCTGATAGCAGTGGACAATGCCATTACAGGCGAAAAGATTGGCGCGGAAAAAATCGAAGCCTTGCGCCTGTTTGCCGGCTATGCCGGGTTGGCAATCACCAACGCCCGCAACCTTGAAGCAGTTCAACAGGAACTCGAAAACTTCTCTTACTCGGTTTCACACGACTTGCGCTCCCCCCTGCGGGCAGTGGTTGGTTTTTCCAAAATTCTGTTGACCGATTCAAGCGAAAATCTTCAAGATGGCAACCGCCAGTACCTTGAAAAAATTCACGAAAACGGCCGCCAGATGGGACTGCTGATTGACGACCTGCTCAGTTTTTCACGGGTCGGCAGGCAGGCCATCCGCCTGACCCGCATAGAACTGAACCCGATTATCGAACGGATAATCGCCAACATAAAAATCACCCAACCCGACCGGCAGGTGGACTGGCAGGTTGCCGACCTGCCCCCCTGCAAGGCCGATTTCACGCTCATCCAGGTTGTCATCACCAACCAGCTCGAAAACGCCTATACTTACACCGCCAGCCAGCCGGAAGCAAAAATCGAAATCGGCAGCCTGGAAGTGGACGGTCAAACAGCCTACTACGTGCGCGACAATGGAATCGGCTTCGAAATGGAATATGCCGATAAAATCTTCAGGGTCTTCCACCGCCTACACCACGAAAGCGAATTTGAAGGCACGGGCGTCGGGCTGGCCATTGTCCAGCGCATCGTCCAACGGCACGGCGGAAAAATCTGGGCCGAATCGACTCCCGGCGAGGGCGCCACATTCTATTTTTCACTGCCATGACCAGCGACCCGCGCAGCCTGCCCAAACTGCTTTATATCGAGGACAACCCCGAATCGCGTGCCTTAATCCGGCGGATGCTGGCGCGCGATTTTATTGTCCTCGAAGCCGCCGACCCGCTCGACGGGCTGGAACTGGCCGTAGACACCCAGCCCGACCTGGTGCTGCTCGACATCAACCTGCCGCAAATGAGCGGACGCGAAGTGGCTGCCCGGCTGCGAACCCTGCTGCCCGACACCCCGCTGGTGGCCTACAGCGCCGACGATTCGCCCCAGGCGCGCGAGCGCACCCTGGCCGCCGGGTTTGCCGGGTACCTCGACAAAGCCAGCGACATCGACACCATCGCTGAATCGCTGCTCGAATTCCTGGGCGGCAAGCGTGAAACGCTCGAGGATGCCGGGCACTTCCAGCAGGATTTTGCATCCGAGCTGGTGGCCCGGCTTGAAGGCAAAATCCGCGAGTTGACGCGCTCCGCAGAGCGCAACGAATTCCTGAACGAACAAAACAAGCGCATGATTGTCCTGCTCCAGCGCCGCCAGCGGCTGCTCGAGGCCGGCGCGCGCGTCGGGCAGGTCATCACCTCCATCCTCGACCTCGACGAACTGCTCAACGTCAGCGTGCGGGCCGTCTGCGAAGAATACGGGTTCGCCAGCGCCGCAGTTTTTTTGCTCGACGCCGCGGGTGAATGGGCCGAACTCAAGGCCGGGCACAACGCCGCATTTACAGAAAACAGGCTCAGGGTCGCCAGCGACCCGCTGGTCGGCGCAGCCATCCGCGAGGGAGCCATACATCTCACATCCAACGAGATGACCCTGCCGCTGGTCGTCAAGGGGCAGGCCCTGGGCGCGCTCTCCATCCGCAGCAACCCCGAAGAGCCGCTGACCGAAGACGACCAGGCCGCCTTCCAGACCCTCGCAAACCAGGCCGCCATCGCCATCAACAACGCCCGCCTGCTGCGCGACCTGAACGAAGCCAACGAGGAAATCCTGCGCAACAAGACCCTGCAAGCGATTGCCACCGCCACCGGCGAGGCCATTCACTGGGTCGGCAACAAAGCCGCGCCCATCCCGGCCAGCGCCGGGCGCGTGCGCGATGACCTGCTCGAAATGGCCGCCCTGTTCAGGGCTTTGCTCTCTTCGGCGGATGAAAAGACGCGCGCCCACCTCGGCTGGGCCGCCGCGCAGGAGGTCTTTGCCACACTGGAAGCCGTCCGCCCCGATAAACAACTGCCCGGCAGCCCCCTGCCGCTGGGGCTGGAATCGATACTCGAAGATTTGGACATCATCGAACAGAGCGCCCAGACCATTCTCGACATCAAGGAAGACCTGATTGGCCCGGCCCGCCTGAAACAGGAAACCGAAATCGACCTGGCCCGGCTGGTGCGCGATACCGTCTTCGAGATGGGCCTGCCCGACGGCGCGGTCAGCCTGGAACTGGCCGAGAGCCTGCCGCCAGTCTTCGGCGACGCCCGCCAGTTGGGACAGGTGTTCAATAACCTGGTCAAAAACGCATGGGAAGCGATGAACGGGCAGGCCGACGCCCACATTCGGGTGCGGATGCGCCTGGCCAAAGACGGCAAAAACATCCTCAGCGAGGTGCAGGACAACGGCCCCGGCATCCCACCCAACCTACTCGAAAAAATCTGGGTCTCTTTCTTTACCACCAAGGGCAGCCGGGGCGGCACCGGCCTGGGACTTTCGGCCTGTATGGAGATTGTAAACCAGGCACGCGGTAAAATATCAGTAGAATCGATTCCGGGCAAAGGCGCAACCTTTACGGTCGTTTTGCCTGTCAGCGAAAAATCGTCCCCATCGTCTGCCTGATGGGCCAACCCGCCCGACCCGCTCTAAAGGAGGCAACATGCCAAAAATCCTGATTGTTGACGACGAAGCCATTGTTGCGCGCAGTATGCAAAAAACGCTCCTGCGCGCCGGGTACGCCGTCGAAACCGCCCCCGGCTGCGACCAGGGCTGGCAAGCGCTCAACGACAGCCAGGATTTCGACCTGGTGCTGCTCGACCTGAACATGCCCGGCTTTGGCGGCACCCCCGCCGAAGATGCCGGGCTGGATATGCTGGAGCGCATCCACGAAACCTGGCCTGACCTGCCCGTGCTGATTTTGAGCGCCTACGACGACCCGACCCGTGCCAGCGAAGCCGCCAACCGCGGCGCGCGTGGGTTTAATGTAAAAGGACGCGAGCAAAACGTGCTCGAACAAATCCAATCCATTCTGAGTGGAGGCCAATAACCATGACCCCGCAAAACCAAACCGAACTGGAAAAAGCCGAACGCCGGGCGCGCCTGCTCGAAGCCGCCAACCTGGTTGGCAGACAGGTCACATCCATCCTCGACCTGGATGAATTGCTCCCCAAAACCGTTGACATCATCTGCGATTCTTACGGTTTCTATTACGCCGGGGTCTTCCTGGTGGACGAAAGCGGTCAATTCGCCGTGCTGCGCGCCGGGCGCGGCGACCCCGGAAAAGCCATGCTCGCCGCCGGGCACAAACTGGAAATTGGCAGCCACTCGATGATTGGCTGGGCCACCGGCCAGCGCCAGGCGCGCATTGCCCTGGACGTGGACGCCGATGCCGAACATTTCAAGAATCCGCACCTGCCGCTGACCCGCTCCGAAATGGCCCTGCCGCTGGTGGTTGGCGAGAAGGTCGTCGGCGCAGTCACGGTGCAAAGCACCGAAGAGCGCGCCTTTAGCGACGAGGACATCCTGACCCTGCAAACCATGGCCGACCAGTTGGCCGTCGCCATTAATAACGCCCACCTGCTCAAAGAATTGCAGCGCGCCAACGCCGACCTGCTGCGCGCCAAAACCTACGAAGCCCTGACCGCCGCCACATCCCAGGCCATTCACTGGATTGGCAACAAAGCCCTGCCGATGACCACCGCAGTCGAGCGCATCCGCGCCGACGCCGCCAGCGGCAAGGTGGACGAGGAAGACCTCGACCTGATTGCCGAAAGCGCGCGCCTGATTATCGAAGTCAAGGAAAACCTGCTCGGCCCAATCCGCGAGCCGCAAACCCGCCCGGTGATGGCCTCCGACCTCGTGCGCGCCGCCGCCTTCCAGGTTGGTCTGCCCGAAGCCCTGGTGACGATTGACGTGGCCCCCGGCACGCCCCACATCCAGGCCGACAGCGCCCAGATGGTGCGCGCCCTGCGCAATATCCTGAAAAACTCCATCGAGGCGCACGCCAAGCGCATCTACGTCCACATCTCGCCCGCCGCCGATGGCCGGGTAGCCCTGTCAATCGCCGACGACGGCGACGGCATGTTGGCCGAAATGAAGGACAAGGTCTGGGCGGCCTTCGTCAGCACCAAGGAACACCACACCGGCCTGGGACTGCCCGCCGCGCTGCTGGTCGTCAACCAGCACCAGGGCAGCATTGCCCTCGAGAGCATTCCCTACAAAGGCACCACTGTCGAAATCTGGATTCCGGCGGCCCACGCGGCCGAAAGCCCGCTGCTGACCAACGGCCCGCGCGACATCCTGCTGGTGGATGACGACGACCCCTGGGCGGCCTTCGCCCTTGAAACCCTGGCCGCCGCCGGGCATCGCGTCACCCGCGCCACCGCCATCCAGGCCGCCGACCTGGTGCTGTTGGACGAAGCCCAATTCCACGCCGAAATGCCCGACATCATTGCGCAGCTCAAGGCGCACAACCTTTTGGGCAAAACGGTCATCCTGTCCGCCGCGCCGAGCGTGGATGCGGTCAACTATTTCAGCCAAAACGGCATCAACCACGTCGCGCTCAAGCCCTATACCGCCGCCGAACTGACCGCCCTGGCCTGACAGAACACCTGACCCACACAGCCCTTGCCTTCACGGCAAGGGCTGTTTTTTGCCTGTAAATTCTCGCCAAATCCGGTAGAATGGAGGCAAACGCCGCCCACGCGTGCCGGAACTGCAAAAAATGCAGGTTGAACACAACGCACGCGATTCAGCCGTTTTCACCCTGCAAAACAGGAAAGTTCCGGTACAAGGAGAAACGCCGATGAATGCCAGAAACGCCGTCCTGCCCGCCCTGTTTGCCCTGGTTTTGACCCTCAGCGCCTGCAACCTGCCCCGCTCGGCCCCCGCGGCCGGGACGGATGCAACCGCCCTGGCCGC
>JAGVAO010000269.1 GCA_020060235.1 Anaerolineales bacterium
GTCGCCGAGCCGCTCCCCGTCCCGACCTCGCGCGGCGATGCGCTGGTCGCCAGTGACCCGGCCCAGGTCAATCTCGACTCCGGCCGCCTGGTGCTTATCGAATTTTTCCGCTTTACCTGAGGGACCTGCCGCTCGATGGCGCCCATGGTTCATGGGCTCGAAGTGGAATATTACGGCCAGGTTGATTTCTACTATCTTGACGCCGACGACCCTGCCACCAGTGACTTCCAGCGCGATTTGGGCTTTCGCTACCAGCCTGAGTTTTACCTGCTCGATGCCGCCGGGAACGTCATCCAAAAATGGGTGGGCTTTGTTTCCGCCGACGGTTTTCGGAGCGTTTTCAACCAGGCCCTGGGGCAGTAAACCTGGGGATGATTAAACAAAAAACGGATGCCGGCTGATAACGGCATCCGTTTTGATTTTCTGTGTGTTTTAGAACACTACTTTGATGGGTTTCAGGCGCACGCTGAAGGTGCTGCCCTTGCCTGGTTCGCTTTGTACCGAGAGTCGCCCGTTGTGCTGTTTGATGACCTGGTTGGTAATTGCCAGCCCCAGACCTATTCCGCTGAACAACTGGTCGCCAGAGCGCTCGAGGTGGTAGAAGCGGTCGAAGATTTTGGGAATCTGGCTGGTCTCGATGCCAATGCCCTGGTCGATGATGTCGACGAGGACAAAGCTCTCCTCTTCGTAAATCTTTATGCTTACCTGCCCGCCGTGCGGGCTGAATTTTATGGCGTTATCCACCAGGGCTATCAGGGCGCGTTCGAGCGATTTGGGGTCGCCGGAGACCATTGGCAGGTTTTCGGGTGCTTCGATGTGCAGGGTCACCAGGCTCCCGGCGGCTTTGTCCTGGTATTTTTCGGCCACGTCTTCGGCCATCAGGTGCAGGTTAATCGGCTGGAATTTGGGCAGGATGAGGTCCATCTCTTGCAGGAAGAGGATGTCGTTGACCAGGGTGGTAATCTGGTGAATGTTGCGCGCGACGGTTTCGATGGTGGCGGGTATCTTTTCCTGCGAAATCATCCCTTTTTGCATTAGTTGTAAAAAGCCTCCGGCGGCCATCAGCGGGGTGCGCAGTTCGTGGGCGATGTTGGTCAGGAATTCGCGGCGGGCCAGTTCCTGCTCGGCGAGTTTCTGGTAGGCTTCGGCCAGTTCCGCCGCGCGGATTTTCAGGTCTTCAATCGCCATCTCGTCGTTTTCGCGCAGGCGGTTCGAAATTTCGCGTACCATGGCCATCGAAATGCTGCTGGAGCGCTGCAAGACCCGGTCAAAATTTTCCTTGTCGATTTCCATGACCGTCGTCGGCCCGGAGGTGGTGACCGAAGCGGCCCGCGGCGCATTGTGGATGATAGCCATCTCGCCGAAGAAATCTCCGGCCTCGAGCGTTTTTAGTTGCTTTTGCTCCACGTTGTTAATCGTCTTGGTGACGTTGACCTGCCCGTCGAGCAGGATGTAGAACTTGGTCTCAATTTCCCCTTCATGGCACAGGGTGATACCGCCGGGATAATTGTTAACCTTACTGCGCGTAACCAACTCGTCGATTTCGAGTTGGGAGATGCCGGGGAAGGCCCTGGGGATGATTTCTTTGGGCGCGGGCAGGTTTTTGCGCGGAAGGTTGAGTTGGTACATGAAGAACCTCTTTCACAGATAAAGTCACTGTGCACGGACTATTGCTTGCAACATCCTAATTTTATGCCAAGTTTGCAAAAAAAGCATTACGACTTTTGTTGCATTTGCAATGCGCTCTCGATTTCGGGGTGTGTGCGCCACTCGCCGTCGATGTACACTTTTTGGTCCCAGGGGAAGATGACCAGCGCATCGGTGTCGAGGACGGTGAAATCGGGACGCGGGTCAGACCACGAGTGGGCCGCCAGGGTGGCGGTCAGGACGCGCGGCACCCCGCGACGGCTGACCAGTTGGACGCCGCGCAGCAGGGTTTGGCCGCTGTCGGCGATGTCGTCAATCACCACGGCGCATTTGCGGTTGGCAACCTGGATGGCGACATCCAGCAGGACGACCGGGGTCGAATGGACCACCCGGTCGTGCATCCGGCGCGTCAGACGGATGGGGAACATTTCGCAGCGCAGCGCGGCGGCAACGGCGGTGGCCGGTATCAGGCCTCCGCGTGCAATCCCGATGACCACGTCCACTTTTTCTTGCGCCAACTGCTCGGTCAGGTTGCGGGTCAGTTCGCCAAAGCGTTCCCATGAGATGTTTTCGACGCCCTGGCGGTTTGCATAGTCATAACTTTTCATCGTGACCTCACTTGGTTGCTTCTTCGATAAATTCAATGATATTGACGCCAAAGTCACTTTCCATTTTGCGCGGCACAAAAAAGGTCATGCCGTGTTTGATGCCGGGGTAGGCAAAAATTTTGTAATAGGTTCCCGGCGCGAGGCTCCAGCAGGTGGCCGGGGACGGGCCGTCGTTGACCGCGTACATGCAGCGGACGGGTTTTTGCTGGTCGATGAGCAACGAGGCCGACTGGCTGTAATCGCTGCCCAGGTAACTGCCCGGCGAAACGGAGAACGCGCCTCGGCAGTTGGCCTCGCAGGCGTTGACAACCGCATCCGCGCCGATGCTTGTGCCGATGCCGACGATGCGCTGCGGGTCAACGTTGGGAAGCGTCGCCGCCGCCTGATAGGCCGCGCGCGCGTCGACGATGTATTGCGAAGAATCCTGCGGTTTTTCGCCGCCGCTCTCGCCGTGACCGCGAAAATCGAAGGTCATCACGTTGTAGGTCGTGTTCGGGTCGAGCGGGGGCAGCATCCCGAGCGCGCTGGGGGTGGGCGGGCCGCCGGCCGGGGGCCAGTTTTGCAGCCAGGCGATAAACCCAGCGTCTTCGGAGTGCCATAGTTCCTGGCTGCCCTGGAACTGGTGCATGAGCACCACCACCGGCGCATTTTTCCTGTAGGCGGGGTAGAAATATCCGCGCAGGAGGATTCCGTCCGGGGTCTGGAAACTAATTCGCAGCGGACTGGGGTCGGTGAAGGCTGGGGCTTCGATGGGCGGCGGCGCGGTCGAGGTGGGCGGGATGGTCACCGTCGGGCGGGAAGTCCTTTGCGGCAACGGGGTGACGGTCGGCAGCGGGGTACGGCTTGCTGGCGGGGAAGCGTCAACAGTTGGCGCGACATCGACCTGCCCGCCGCAGGCCGCCAGCAGCAACGCAAGCACCAAGACCAGACGGGGCGCAAAATTTGTCATACAACTATTATACAGGAAGGCTGGTAAGGTGCAAATAAAAAAGGCGCGGGAGAACCGCGCCTAAAGTTTGTAGCCAATCATTCGCAGGAAGGACTTTCGCCAGTCTTTCCCGGCTTCGTCTTCGATACCCTGGGGTGAGAAGCCGTCGATGACGCCAAGGATGCCACGTCCCTGCTCGCTTTCGGCGACCAGCACCTGGGTCGGGTTGGCGGTGGCGCAGAAGATGCGCGCCACCTCGGGCACGTTCTTGATGGCGTTCAGCACATTGATGGGGTAGAAGCCCTCGCCCAGGAACAGGATGAAGGAGTGACCCGCGCCGATGGCCAGGGCGTTCTTTTTGGCGAGTTCGACCATTGCCTCGTCGTTGCCGCTAAAGCGCACCAGGCAAGCGCCCGAAGCCTCGCAGAATGCCAGTCCGAACTTGATGCCCGGTACAGCGCCGACCAGGGTTTCGTGAATGTCTTCGACCGTTTTGATGAAATGCGACTGACCCAGGATGAAGTTGATGGGTTCGGGTTTTTCGATTTGGACAACCTGGATTTCCATAAAAATCTCCTTTCCATTGTTATAGCACAAATTGGGCTGTTTTCAGTCGTCCTGTAAGAATTCAGGTTTCTCCTTAAAGAACAGGTCAAAATCAAGTTCCCCTGGTGATTGACCGTATCCCGTCAGGATTGCTGCGGCTTCACTGCGATGCTGGATGCCATGGGTAACAACATGCAAGATAGTCTGCCATACTTTTGGGCTGTTTGGGGCATCATCGCCGTACCCGGCGTTGATGTTCTCATCGCTCAATTTGGTAACATAATCAAACCAGGCGGCGCGTTCTGTGTCCCAACGGGACTTCAGCGCAGCCACATCGGCGAAGTTGTCCGCTTCTAGAACACCATCCTCGTCCAGCGCCTGCAAGACAGAACGCCACCCGTACTCAGTGTCTAGCGTATGTACCAGGATACCGCGCAGGCTGCCCCAGCCGGGATCAGGCGCATGAAGGCGCGTAAACTCGTCGACTGAAATACGTTCGCATGTAGTGAGAATGCGGTCATTTGCCCAAAAGTTGAAGTGAATTAACGTAGCAATGTCGCTTTTGTTCATTGTTAGCTTTACTCCTTTTCGGTCAACATCGCTTCGCTGTGCGCAGCGCGCTGAGGGCCGACGCCGTGCCTGCTATTTTGGCACAGCAGACAAAACGTCCGGTTGAACCGGGTAGCCGCGAGCCTCATCAAGACGGAATGTTACCTCTTTATAATTATTGGCAATATAAGCCAGTAAAGCCCAGATGAAGACAATTACTCCCGCCATCTCGAGGCTTTCCTCGATTGTTGCAATGATGCTGTATGTCAAATTCTGTGTTCCGTGCAGTTCAACATATCGTCCCCCGATGAGTTCAAATCCGATAGCCCCGCCAACATAGAGAGCCGCAGCGGTAATGAAGAAAAGCCTTGTCGTTGCCGGAAGGTGGAGGAGAAACCTTAAATAGAATATGGCAACAGTGATTATAAGTAGGATGCCGGGAATGACCCAGGCAAAATAAAAGATGCCAAGATTACCGCTGTGCAGCAATGACCTGACCGGCAAGATTAACTTCTCGTGAAATTCAAATGCCTCATCAAATGCCATTAACAAAAATCCGCAGGTTAAGATTGCCCATTGCAGCACGTCATGGGCTTTCTGCTTTCTATTCAGCACGGTGATGATTGCAAGAAGTAGAAATGCAAGGAGAAGCAGCAGCAAAGAGAAAAAGGTCGGAATGTTTTGCTCACGGTCTACGTAAAACAGGGCGACAAATTCTCTGGCGTAATCATACCCAAACAGGTATTTTTGCATTAGGCTTACCCCAATGCTGGCGAGAACCAATAGAAACGTCACTGCTCCTAAAAAACGCGCGACGCTAAATGGGTGCACCGATATTTGTTTGTCTGACATTCTAAAGAATCTTTCCTGCCTTTATTGGGCCGGATAAACGAATAGCGCGCAGCCTTTCGGGGATGGGCGGGTGGCTGTAGTGAATCAGGATGTAGAGCGGATGCGGGTTGAGGTTGGCAAGGTTTTCCTGCGCCAGGGTGCGCAGCGCGCTGAGGGTCGGTTCCGCGCCAGCCAGTCTGGCGGCGAAGGCGTCGGCGGCGTATTCGGCCTTGCGGCTGACGAAATTCATCGGGATGCCAAGCAGGAGCGAGATGGGTTCGATAAGGATGCTGAACAGCACAATGCTGAACCCGAAGTGCGCCCCGGACAGGCCAAATCCCTGGGCCAGTTCGGGGCTTTGCAGGAGCAGTCCGACCAGCGCGGCATACAGCCCGAAAGCCAGGATTTGCACCCCAAGCAGGCGCGGCACATCCTTGTGGACGGCATGTCCCAACTCGTGGGCCAGCACCGACAGGACTTCCTCCTGCTTGAGTTTTTCGACCAGGGTGTCGAACAGGACGACCTCGCGGGTTTTGCCGAGTCCGCTGAAGAAGGCGTTCAACTTGGTCGAGCGTTTGGATGCGTCCATGACCGAAATGGCTTTGACGTTGAATCCGACCCGCGCAGCCATTGCCTCGATTTTTTGCTTGAGTTCGTCATCGGGCAAGGGGGTCAATTTGTTGAAAATTTTGACGAAAACTTTTGTGTTGAGAACGAAGACAACCACCATGATGACCGCCAGCGCGAGCCAGGCCGAGAGAATGAACAGCCACAAACGGTCAAGGAAGGTCAGGTAGAGCCAGTTCAGGAGCGCGATAATGCCGCCGCCCAGGACGAAGGTCAGCAGCAGGCCTTTGAGCGCGTCGAGGAAAAAGGTCTTGCGGGTGGATTTGTTAAATCCGAATTTTTCCTCGATGACAAAGGTGGCGTAATAATCAAAAGGAAGGTTGAGCAGTGCGCTCAACAGGCTGAAAACCCCCAGGAAGGCCAGCGTTTGCAGGATGGGATGCGCAACCCAGGCATTGGTGATGGTTTCGAGCCAGCCGAAGAAGCCGAAGGCCAGGAAGGCCAGCAGCAGGGCGGTCATCACGGTTTTGACAACGACCCCGTGCCGCAGGGTCGCCAGCGAGTAGTCGAGCCATTTGGCGTATTTTTCAGCGTCGTAAATATCCCTGGCGTGGGCAGGGATGGGGCCTTTGCTGTGGCGGTGGTTGACCAGGGTGATGGCCAGGTCGAGGGCATACATGACGGCGACGAGGGCGATGAGGAGGATGTTCATGGAAGGAGTTCCTTTGTTTTGATGCTGAAGCTTGCGGTAAAGGCGCTTTATCCAGTATTGCGCAAACCGGCGGCGATGCCGTTGATGGTCAGGACGATGACTTCGTGCAGCGGCTCGGCGGCGGGGCTTTCGGGGTCGGGCAGGGCGCGCAGGCGGCGCAGCATTTCGACTTGCAGGTAGTTGAGCGGGTCGATGTAGGGGTTGCGCAGGCGCACGGCGTTCTGGGTCAGGGGTTCTTCCTCCAGCAGGTCAGAATGGCCGCTGATTTTTAGTACCAACTCGCGGGTGCGCTCGTATTCGGCGCGGATGACGCCAAATAGTTTTTTCGCTAACTCCTGGTCGGGGACGAGTTCGACATACAGGGCGGCGATGTCCATATCGGCTTTGACGAGCGAGTTTTCGGTGTTGTTGAGCAGGGCATGGAAGAAAGGCCATCCGGCGTACATTTCGCGCAGCAGTCCCAGGTCGGGACGCGAGGCCAGGCCGGTTCCCAGACCGTACCAGCCGGGCAGGTTGTAGCGGCTTTGCATCCACGAAAAGACCCAGGGGATGGCGCGGATGCTGGTGACAGCCCCGCTTTTGGCGCGGGCCGAGGGGCGCGAACCGATTTGCAGGCGTTTGATTTCGTCGAGCGGGGTGGCGGCCTGCCAGAAGTCGAGAAAGCCGGGAGTCTCGTAGACGAGTCCGCGGTAGGCCTTGTGGGCGGTGGCGGACATCTGGTTCATGGCTTCGCGCCAGGCCGGGGCCAGTTCGGTTTGCGCGCCGGGAGCCGAGGCCAGCAGCACGGCATGGACGATTTGCTCAAGGTGACGGTGGGCGAGGGCCGGGTTGGCGTAACGCGCGGCGATGACTTCGCCCTGCTCGGTGACGCGGAAGCGGCCGTTGATGCTGCCCG
>JAGVAO010000144.1 GCA_020060235.1 Anaerolineales bacterium
CCGGGGCCTTCCTCGTAGGTCAGGTCGAACGGCAGGCCGCGCAGGAAGTCACGGAAACTGAGATTGCTCTCATAGAGAAAATCTTCGGTGCCGCAGCACTGGTACAGGCGCGGCTTTTCGGGGGCGTTGGCGGCCTGGCGGGCCAGGGTGCGCAGGTCTTCGGGGCCGTCGGCTACTTTTTTCAGGTCTGGGCCGAAGATGTTGCGCATCTGGGCCAGCCATTCTTCGTCCCGGTCGGGGCCTTCTTCATTGACGGCATAGCGAATTTCGACCGCGCCCGAAAGGCTGGCGGCAGCGGCGAAACGTTCGGGGTGCGCCAGCGCCATCTTGAACGCGCCGTATCCGCCCATTGAAAGCCCGGCCACGAAATTATCGGCGCGCTCTGCCGAGAGCGGGAAGATGCTGCGCGCCAGGGCCGGCACTTCCTCGCTGACAAACGTCCAGTAGCGATGTCCATGTGCCATGTCGGTATAAAAACTGCGATGCACATTCGGCATGATTACGGCCATGTTCAGCCCCTCGACGTAGCGCTCAATGGATGTCCAACGCTGCCAGGCGGTGTGGTCGTCGGAATGTCCGTGCAACAGGTACAAGGTGCGGAAGGGCGGCTTGAGCGGCTGATTGGGGCCGGGCTGGGGCAGGATAACGCCCATTGTCGTGCGCATGCCCAGGGCTTCGGAGAAAAAGTTGATTTCGCTGAGTATCATGGTGTCCTCTCTACGTCCAATTTTACACCTGCCTTGCCAAATAATCGCTATACCCGCCCAGATGCCCGACCAGTTGGCCGTCTTCGATGGTCAGGATGCGGTCAACGGTGCGGTCGAGGAAGTAGCGGTCATGCGAGATGACCAGCACCGTGCCGACAAAGTCTGCCAGGGCGTTTTCGAGCACTTCGGCGGAAGCAATGTCGAGGTTGTTGGTTGGCTCGTCGAGCAGCAGGAAGTTCGCGCCCGAAAGCACCAGCAGCGCCAGTTGCAGGCGGCTGCGCTCGCCGCCGGAGAGTTCGCCGATTTTCTGCTGGCATTGCTGGTAGGTAAAGGTGTAGCCCAACAGGAAGGATACCGCCCGCGATTCGCTCATGTTGCCGCCATATCGCACGGCGTCGAGCACCGTCTGGTTGAAGTCGAGGGTTTCATGCTCTTGAGCGTAATAGCCGACCTTAACGCTCGGCCCGATGAGAATTTCGCCAACATCAGGCATTTCCTTGCCGAGAATCAGGCGCAGCAAAACCGACTTTCCCGACCCATTGGGGCCAATCAGCCCGACCCGTTCGCCGTGCCAGAGCGTTTCGTTGACTCCGTCCAGGATGCGGCGCGGGCCGAAGGCTTTTTGCAAATCGACCAGTTCGAGCACCTTGTTCGAGCCGCGCCAGCCGCTCAGCGCAAGTTCCATGCGTTTGCGGTCGAGATTCGGGCGGTCAAGTTGCTCGACTTTTTCAAGCCGGGTTTGCATGGAGCGCACACGGCTGGCGAATTTGTCGCTGACCTGCACCCAGACCTGGTAGCGCTTGAGGGCCATTTCCATGCGCCGAATGGCGCGCTGCTGGATTTGGAAGAGTTCCTCCTGGCGGGCGAGACGCTGCTCTTTGTCGATAATGTAATCGGTGTAGTTGCCAGGGAAGGTGGTCAGTTTTTCGTCTTCGATTTCGGCGATGTGGGTCACAACGGCGTCCAGCAGGTAGCGGTCGTGCGAAACAAGCACCACTGCGCCGGGGTACTCACGGATGAGTTTTTCAAGGTAGGCTTTGCCGGGCAGGTCGAGGTGGTTGTCGGGTTCGTCAAGTAAGAGGACAGAGGGTGATAGCAGCAGCAAACGTGCCAATCCGACCAGTTTTTTCTGTCCGCCAGAGAGCACGGACAGGGGTTTTTCGAGGTCGCCTTCGGGGAGACCGAGGCCGAGAAGCAGGTCGCGGACACGGGCCGGGTAGCCATCGCCGCCGAGGCTGGCGTATTCTTCGAGCAGCTTTTCGTGCATGGCGAGAGTCCGCTCCAGCGTGACGGGATTCTCGTAAACGGCGGGCAGGCCGAGGCGGGATTCGACGTCCTCCAGTTCGGCGAGAACCTGCCACAGACGTGGATTTCCCTCCAGCGCGGACTGGAGCGCGGTCTGCGACATGTCCAACTCCGGCTGTTGGGGCAGGTAGCCGACGCTGACGCCGCGCAAACGGATGACGTTGCCGCCGGGTTCGGGGCCGTGTTCGCTGATGATAAGTTTGAGCAGCGAGGATTTGCCCGCGCCGTTGGGGCCAATCAGGCCGATGCGCTGGTCATGCTGGATTTCCCAGTTGAGGCTGCGAAAGATGGCTTTTGCGCCAAGGATGAGGGTGGCGTTGGAGATGGAGATTTGAATCATGGTGGTTCCTTGTGTAAATGATGGTAAGGGCGACCCGCCAGGGTCAACAAGTGGTCTGGCAGATCTTGAAGGGTCGCCCCTACAAACAAAAACGCGCCGCAGGGGGTACCTGCGGCGCGGGGAATACAATCGGGGTGACTTTTGGGTCAATCTTTCCGGGCAACAGGCGCGATTCGAGGAAGCCCCGTGAAAGTAAAGCCACGAAAAGCTGCAAAAATGGGTTGCGCAAGGCGGAAAGCGTACATCATAGCGGCGAGATTATATCACGTCTTCTTCCTGCGGCAAGAAATCAGGAAGCGAATTTCCAGGCTTCGTAATTGGCCTCTATCTGGGCGACGTGGCCTGGGATGTGACCGGCGTAGATTTCGAGCCATTTATCGAAGGAATAGGGCTTCTCGTATTCGGGATGCAAGACGGTATTGTCAAAGACTTCATCGGGCAGGGTTTTCAGCCATTTGTAGGTTGTCAGGCGGGCATATTTGGTCATTTGCAAGGCATCGTCAACATCCTGGTCATGATAATTTAGCGCAACAGCCCATTTATCCTGGTCGTAGGCCATGACAGGGCGGCCCGGTTCGGCGGCCAGCAATCGCGCCCGCAAGGCGCTGTTGGTTTCGCTGTCGGCCAGGTGGACGATGACTTCATGAATGCTCCACTCGTTTGGGGCGGGCTTGAACTTCCAGGCTTCGCGCGGAATGGTGATTAACGCTTCCATGAGCATTTCAAAGCCCTGCCCGTACAATTCGATTTTTGCCTTGCGTTCTTCTCGGTTCATGCGGTTCCATCCTTTCTGGTAAAAGCGAATCGGGAGAATAATGTTTCCTGCAACTTACTCGACTTCGATTGCCATTGCGACAGCCTCGCCGCCGCCCAGACACAGGCTGGCAAGGCCGCGTTTCAATCCGCGGTCTTTGAGCGCATAAATCAGGGTCGCCAGGATGCGCGCGCCGGATGCGCCAATGGGGTGGCCAAGCGAAATACCGCCACCATGCACGTTGACTTTGGCCCAATCCCAACCCTGGTCGGCCAGTTCGTAACCGTTGGCGAGTACCTGGGCGGCAAAGGCTTCGTTGAGTTCGATTAAGTCCAGGTCGGCAAACGTCCAACCGGCCCTGGCAAGCACTTTTGGCATGGCTTTGGCGGGGGCGGCAAAGAGCCACTTCGATTCGAGCGCAGCCTGCCCGTAGGCCACAATCCGAGCCAGGGGTTTCAATCCGCGCGATTCGGCATAGGCGCGGCTGGCAACCACAATCGCCGCCGCCCCGTCGTTGAGTGTGGAGGCGTTTCCCGCCGTCACACGGCCATCGGGGCGGAAGGCCGGTTTGAGCCGGGCCAACGCTTCGAGCGAAGCGTCACGGCGCGGGCCTTCGTCTGTATCGAAAAGGGTTACATCGCCCTTGCGTCCGTGCAACTCGACCGGCACAATTTCGGCCTTGAACTTGCCCGCATCCTGCGCGGCAATCGCCTTTTGTTGACTCTCGAGGGCAAACCTGTCCATCGCCTCGCGGGTGACTTCATATTCTTCGGCAATAAAATCAGCTGAATTCCCCATCCCCCAGTTTTCAAACGGGTCCCACAAGCCATCGTGCAGCAGGGCGTCGGTCAGTTGGGTATGCCCGTAACGCAATTCGCCGCCCCGCCCGTTAACCAGGTAGGGCGCGCGCGACATGGATTCAAACCCACCGGCGACAAACAAACTCCCATCCCCCGCGCGGACAGCCTGGGCGGCGAACATGGCCGCCTTCAGTCCCGACCCGCAAACCTTGTTCAGCGTGGTCGCGCTGACGCTGGCGGGCAATCCGGCAAAAATGGCCGCCTGACGAGCCGGGGCCTGTCCCTCCCCCGCCTGGACGACATTGCCAAGCAAAACTTCGTCAATCTCTTCCAGGTTTTCCACCCCGGCACGCTCAACCGCCGCCTTGACGGCAATCGCGCCCAATTTCGTAGCCGGGATGGCGCTCAATGCGCCCTGGAAACGTCCAATCGGGGTACGCACAGCGGAAAGGAGTACCGCTTCGGTCTCTTTTGGCATGTCTGCTCCTATTTGGTTTTCTTTGGCATGGGATATTATAACCCGTCAGGGATGTGATAAGATTTATTGCATGAAATCAATCCTGCTTTTACACGGCCCCAACCTGAACCTGCTCGGCACGCGCGAACCGGCTGTTTACGGCAGCCTGACCCTTGACGAAATCAATGTCCGTATTCAAACCGCGGGCAAAGAAGCCGGTCTTGAAGTGCGCTGCCTGCAAAGCAATCACGAAGGCGCGTTGATTGACGCCCTGCACGATGCGCGCAATTGGGCAGACGGGGTAATCTTCAACCCAGGCGGGTATACCCACACATCAGTGGCACTGCGCGATGCCATTTCGGCAATCGGCATCCCGGTTGTCGAAGTGCATCTCTCGAATGTCTATGCGCGGGAGGAGTTTCGGCATACCTCGCTGATTTCGGCGGTCTGCAAAGGCAAAATCAGCGGGTTTGGGTGGCACTCTTACTGGCTCGGCCTGATGGCGCTTAAAGAGATTCTGGGCGATTAAAGCCGCGCAAAATTTCAAGAAACTCGGAGCGGGTGCGCGCTATCGAATCGTCCCCCTGCCGGTGGGATTTCTCCAGCCCGGCCTTCATACCCTGCTCGAAGCACGTTTGCACCGTTTCGGCAAGTTTCTCCACATCCAGTTCTTCCACCGGAAGCAGTACCGGCCAACCCAGCGCTTTTGCCTGGGCTGTTACTTTTCCGCCCCCGGCTATCGAATCGACCGCCACCACCGGCACGGAGTTTTTGAGTCCGAGCACCAGGCCATGCAAGCGATTGGTAATCAGCACATCCACTTTGCGCAGCAGGCTTTCGAACTCCGCGCCGGTGCGTAAGCCGACCTTGTTGTTCTTGATAACCGTATCCAGCCAGACAGGGGCCACATGGGCGGTCTTCAGGTATTCTTCAAAAACCTGCCTGACGTATAAATGCCGCTGACGGCTGCCGTAGGCCGTCTGGCGCTCGACCATCAAAACACCAACCACAGGCACGGTCTCCACTGTTTTACCAAAGGCAATATCGGCGCGGATTTCATTCGGGTTGTCGCGCGCCAGCAGGATGTCGAATCCGGCCTGGTCGGCGTGCGAGGTTGTCAGGTTAAGGCCGATTTTCAGGCAGTGGTCGTATCGCCGCAGCAACATGGACGGGATGGCTTTTTCAGGATACCAGGGACCGCAGACAAAAATGAAAATGCCATAATCTGCCGGGTCGGCGTCCTCCAGCCGAATCCCCTCGACACCATCTTCCAGGTTGGTGGCAACGTCAAACGGAATTCCGGCCTCGGCCAGCCACTCGCAGGCCATTTCCTGTGCCTCAATGTCGCCAAACGTCCCTCCGCCGCCGGGAACGCTGAAATGCCCGCTGACCAGCGCCCGAACAGGCCGCACAACGGGGGTGTCCACCGGGGCAGCTACCAACCGGCGATAATGAAACTGAAACCAACGCATGGATAATTCTTTGCGCACAAACTCAAACAGCCTCGAACGGCTAAGCAGACGCAAGTCGAAGCGTAATTGCGAAAAAGCGGAAACGCGATACGTCGCCTCGACCCGCACTTCGATATCCGACCCATCCTGACTGATATTCTTTTCGATGGAGATTAATTCCAGCAGGCGCAACCCGAGCGAATCGGCCACCTTTTTGGCGTTGGCCTCAGCCTTGCTGGCGGCCTTTTCAACGGCAATTGTCTCACGCCCCGGTTTTTCACGACATGCGGCCACCACACAGATGGTTTCTGTTTGTCTGGTCAAGAAAGGGGTTCCCTTCAAAAATTTCTGAGATAAAAACAGTCTGTACAAAGGCCTATTTTACCCGTTCTGTCGCATTTTTCACGATAACCTTAAAATTAAGATAAAATAATCGTATGAGCCTTGCGTTGAACTCCTTCTCGATAGCCTTGTTCGTTGCCGCCATCCTCTCAGCAACGGTTGCGCTCGTTTCCTACTATCGCCGCAAGGTATACGGGGCCAAAACCTTGTTCCTTCTTTTCACCGGGCTGACAATTTGGTCAATCGCCTATGGGATAGAAACCTTGAGCCCCGACCTGGAATGGCATAAATTCTGGACATATGTCCAATTCATCCCCATTCCATACACAGCGGTCCTCTGGCTGATATTCGCCATTCAATATACCCAACAACAGAAAACTCCAAGCCATAAAGTTCTGGCCCTTCTTTTCATCATTCCGACCCTGACGGTGGTAATGGCGTGGACCAACGACCTGCATTCCCTGATGTGGGCCTCCATGCAAATGACCACTCTTAACAACGTAGCCTTGCTTCAAGTAGAGTTTGGGGATTACTTTAGATTCCACACCATCTATTCTTACGCTGCGGTTTTTGGCGGGGTCTTTCTGTTCCTGCGTTACGCCATTGTCAACGGGCGGGCGTATCGTGAGCAAGCCATGACCATGCTGGCAACTGTGATTGTCTTCATTATTGGGAACGGACTTTACATCCTCGACCTGTTGCCCTTCAAAGGGCTTGACATTACCCCGTTCAGTTTTACCATCTCCAGCATCATCCTCTCTTACGGCCTGTTCCGTTATCACGTGCTCGACCTGATGCCGATTGCCAACGAAATCATCCTGCAAAACATCGGCGACGGTGTGCTGGTGGTTGACAGTGAAAAACGTATCGTCTTCATCAATCCGGCTTTCGAGCACATCGCCGGATTGCTGCCCGAAACCTCCATCGGCGCACCAGTCGAAGAAGTTTTCTTCAACTGGCCCAACATCTTTGAAATGCCTGAAGAAAACAAAGAGATTGAAACCAAAATTAATTTTGGCGACGACGAACATTACCTGCAAGTTGAAATTTCCCCAATCCGGCACCGCGACATCCTGCAAGGCTGCATTTATGTCATTCACGACATCACTGAGCGCGCCACTCATGAAGAAAAAATGCGCCTCTTCATGGAAAGTCGCGACAAAATCCATGAAAACTTTGTCTTCCTGGCCCTCGACAATACAAACAGCACCATCCTGGATGTCAATAGCGCCTTCACCCTGGCGACCGGCTTCGCGCCCGAAGAAGCCATCGGCAAGAGCATCATCTCGCTCAACCTGATAAGCGTCGAAACCCGCGCCCTGCTCAACCGCCTGCTACGCACCTCGCCCGGCATTTTCGACATGCCCATCAGCGTGCGGAGCAAAAAAAGGCAGGAACAGGAATGGACTATCTCCATCACCAACCTGAGCATTGCCGAAACATCCTTCAAAGTTTGGGTTGCAAAACCCAACTCGCAGGATATTCCCACCCGGCACAGAATATGATATAGTTACGCCTGCCTCTAAGATTCAGGAGTAAACGAATGACGACAGAGAACATCTAAGAAAACACGTTTTTTCAGGGTACGGGCCCGCCAAATGACGTTTGGCCGGGGGCGTTTGCCCTCGGTTTTTGTTTTCTTACGAGGTTCTCATGCTTAGCGTTCACCACCTTTATAAATCTTACGGCATCCAAACCGTTTTACAAGACATCACATTCAATATCAGCACAGGCGACAAAATCAGCCTGGTTGGGCCGAACGGCTGCGGAAAAACCACCCTGATGCGCATCCTGGCAGGGCTGGAAAACGCGGATTCGGGGAAAGTCTCGCAGACTTTTCCGGGCCTGCGAGTCGGATACCTGGCCCAGGGCTTTGAACTGCCCCTCGACGCCACCATCCGCTCGACCCTCAACCTGTCCACCGTTGACGAAGCCGCCCTCGAGGCTGAAATCGCATCCCTCGCCGGGGCATTGACCGCCTCCCCCGCCGATTCGGCCCTGCAGGCGCGATATGATTCAGTGCTGGCAAAACTTTCCAGCCTAGACATCCACCCAGAAAGCGTGCTGGCCCCGCTGGGATTGGACAGCCTCGACCCCGAAACACTGGTCGGACAACTCAGCGGTGGGCAGAAAACCCGCCTGCTGCTGGCACGCATCCTGCTGGCCGAGCCGCATTTACTGCTGCTTGATGAGCCGACCAACCACCTCGATATCGCCATGCTCGAATGGCTCGAAGGCTGGACGCAGCGATTCAAGGGCGGGGTACTGGTTGTCTCGCACGACCGCGCCTTCCTGGATAACACCGTGAGCACGATTTTCGAAATTGACCCCAGAACCCATCAGTTGAAGGCTTATCCCGGGAATTACAGCGATTACGCCGCCCAAAAAGCACGCGAATTCGAACAGCAACAGCAGGCCTACATCGACCAGCAGCAGCAAATTTCGCAATTGCGCGCCGCCGCCAACCACATTCGCAGCATGACCAAAATGAAAAAAGGCGGTAAAGCCGACAGCGGCGACAAGTTCGCCAAAGGTTTCTTCGGCAACCGGGCCACTAAACGCGTCGCCGGGCGCGCCAAAAACATCGAGGCGCGCATCCAGCACATTTTGGAGGAAGAGAAAATCGACAAGCCGCGCGCCGACTGGCAGGTAAAACTGGATTTTGGTTCGCCGCGACACCAATCGCGCGACATCTTTTCAGCCCAAAACCTGTCTATCGGCTACACGCCAGAAACACCCTTGCTGGAGCAACTCGACCTCTACGTGGGGCCGGGACAAAAAATCGTCCTGACCGGTGAGAACGGCAGCGGCAAAACCACCCTGCTGCGCACCATTGCGGGCAAACTCCCCCCACTGGGTGGGATGCTCAAACTGGGCGCAGCCGTCAAACTGGGCTACATGACCCAGGAACAAGAATCCCTCTCGCCCGACCTGACCCCGCTGGAAAGCCTGCAAGCCGTTGCGCCCTTCAACGAGACCGAAGCCAGGCACTTCCTGCACTACCTGCTCTTCAGCGGCGACGACCCGCTGCGGCCCAACCACAGCCTGAGTTACGGCGAACGCGCCCGACTGCAACTCGGGCTGCTGATTGCCCAGGGATGCAATTTCCTGCTGCTCGATGAACCCATCAACCATCTCGACATCGCTTCGCGCTCACGCTTCGAACAGGCCCTGCGCCAGTTCGAGGGCGCGGTGCTGGCCGTCGTACATGACCGCTATTTCATCGAGCGTTTCGCCGAAATCGTCTGGGTGGTCGAGGGAAATCGCTTGAAAATGCTGTAAATTTCGATAAAATCACTCCAAATTGTGACTTTTTTCAGTTGGCAGGAGCGCAGCCAGCCTTTATAATGATGTTATGTTAATTCCTACCCAAATCGAACAAAAACTTGACCGTGTGCTTTTAAAGGTAAGCAAACCTGGCCGCTATGTGGGCGGTGAAGTCAACGTCACCGTCAAAGACTGGGACAAGACCCCCATGCGCGTGGCGCTGGCTTTCCCGGATGTGTACGATATCGGCATTTCCAACGTCGGCCTGCAAATTTTGTATGACCAGGTAAACGACCGCCCCGACGCGCTGGCGGAGCGCGCCTATGCCCCCTGGGTGGATATGGAAGCCGTCATGCGCGAGGAAGGCATTCCGCTCTACTCGCTTGAAAGTTTCCACCCCGTTCGGGATTTCGACATTCTGGGCTTTACCCTGCCCTATGAGACGCTTTTTACCAACGCGCTGAACATGCTCGACCTGGCCGGGATTCCCGTCCGCACAGTCGAACGGACGATGGAACACCCGCTGGTCATCGCGGGCGGGCACAGCACCATGAACCCCGAACCGATGCACGCCTTCATCGATGCTTTCGTCATCGGCGAGGGCGAGGAAGTGATACACGACATTATCGATGCGGTCAAAAAAATCAAGATGTCATTGCGAACCAGGCGCGAAGTGGGTAGTGAAGCAATCTCCTCGCTGGAGGATGCAGATTGCTTCGCAACAAACCGCGCGGCTCGCAATGACCTGTTGCTCGCACTGGCGCAAATTCCCGGCGTGTACGTCCCCAGCCTGTACCGTGTCGAATATCTCGATGACGGAACCATTGCCGAGGTGAGTCCGCTGGTCGCCGAAGCGCCGAAAAAAGTGATTAAACGGCTGGTCGCCAAACTGCCTCCCCCGCCAACAAAGTTCATCGTCCCCAATATCGAAGCCGTGCACAACCGCGTTTCGGTCGAAATCATGCGCGGATGCACGCGCGGCTGCCGCTTCTGCCAGGCCGGGATGATTGTGCGCCCGGTGCGCGAACGCCCGGTAGCCGAGGTGGTTGCCGCCGCCGAGGCCGCCGTAAAAGCCACCGGCGCCGAGGAACTGGCCCTGCTTTCGCTTTCATCGTCTGACTACACAAACATCCTTGAACTAGTGACGGCAGTCGGCGAGAAGTTCAGCGGCCAGCACTTGAGCGTTTCGCTGCCTTCGCTGCGCATCGAGTCGGTTTCGATTGACCTGATGGAGAAAATCAAAAGCCGCCGCACGGGCGGGTTTACGCTCGCGCCCGAAGCAGCCAGCGAGCGCATGCGGCGCATCATCAACAAGTTCATCCCGGATGAAGATATCATCAACACCGCGCGTGAAATTTACGCCCGCGGCTGGGTAACGCTCAAACTGTATTTCATGATAGGCCACCCCAGTGAAACGCTCGAAGATGTGCAGGCGATTGCCGACCTGTGCAAGCGCGTGCTGCACGAAGGCCGCAAGGTTGCCGGAAACCGCATCAAACTGAACGTCGGCGTGAGCACCTTCATCCCCAAGCCGCAAACGCCATTCCAGTGGGTCGCCTGTGACACGCCGGAGAAAATCCGCGCCAAACAGGTCTTGTTGCGCCAGGAAATGCGCGACAAGAACATCAAACTGACCCTGACCAGCATCGAAGACAGCCTGCTTGAAGCCTGGCTGACGCGCGGCGACCGGCGCATGGCCGAGGTCATTTACAGCGCCTGGAAGAGCGGCGCAAAATTCGACGCCTGGAACGACCAGCACCACTTCGACGCCTGGTACGCGGCCTTCAACGAACACGGCCTCGACCCCGATTTCTACACCTACCGCCAGCGCCGCACCGACGAAATCTTCCCCTGGGACCACATCTCCGCCGCGGTTCGCAAGGAATTCCTGTTCCAGGACTTCCGCCAGAGCCTCGAAGGCCAGATTCGCATCGACTGCCGCCAGCACTGCTTCGCCTGCGGCATCCTGCCGACTTTCACCTCAGTGCGACGCGAAAATCCCGGCGACCACTGGAAATGTCCCGAAGTCAAAAGCCCGGCCCGCAAGCCGGTCGAGGCCCTGCCCGTCTTATGAGCCGCCGCATCCGCATCACTTTTGCCAAAACAGGCCCGCTGCGCTACATCGGCCACCTCGACCTGCACAAGTTGTGGGAACGCGCCTCGCGCCGCGCGGGCGTCAGCCTGGCCTATAGCCAGGGGTTTCACCCGCAGCCTAAAATCCAGCTGGCTTCGGCCCTGCCGCTCGGTTTTTCCTCGCGCTGCGAGGTCGCCGACCTGTGGGTAGAAGACGAACCCAACCCCAACCTGCAAAACGAACTGCAAACCGCCCTGCCTTCCGGCATCGTCATCCAAAATATGCTGGAAGTGGAGGAACGTGGCCCGGCCTTGCAGACCCAGGTAGTTGCTTCTGAATTCGAGGTGACCCTGCTCGAAGAAGTGGACGCGGAAGCACTCACCCGCCGCCTGTCCGCCGTGCTGGAGGCCGCTACCCTGCCCAGGGAGCGGCGCGGCAAAACCTACGACCTGCGGCCGCTGATTGAATCCCTGGCCTTTTCCGCATCTCCGGCCCCTTCCCTGCATATGCGCCTGACCGCGCGTGAGGGCGCAACCGGCCGCCCCGAAGAAGTGCTGGCCGAGTTGGGCATCGCCATCGAAGACACGCGCATTGAGCGGACGGAATTAATTTTTATCTAACAGCAGGGGCTACCCGGGCCGGTTTGTCAAGGGTCTTTATTACCCAGCGCGGGTCGCCCCTACATTTGAACAAAATTGGTACAATCAGGCACATGCGACCCATTCATACCCTGTCCCTGCTTGTATTTTTCTTTTTAATCAGCGCCTGTTCGGCCAGCATCGAACAACCCGGCGGCCCCGACGAAACCCCTACTCTGCCGCCGCTGGCCTTTTCGACGGCCACCCTGCCCCCCACCCAAACGCCCCAGGTAACCTACACCCCCGCGCCGCCCACCGCGCAACCAACCTCCGCGCCGATTAACGGGTTGACCAGCACCCAGGTAAATGTGCGCTCCGCGGCCGATGCCGCCAGTGAATCGCTCGGATTGTTGCAGGCGGCCAGCCAGGTGCAAATCATCGGCAAGGATTCCAGCGGCAACTGGCTGGCAATCACCTTTCCGCAGTCGCCCAATGGCATCGGCTGGGTGACTGCCCAGTTTGTCGAAATCTCCGGCGACATCGAAAACCTTTCGGTCATTCAGGTTGCGCCGCTGCCCGGCCAGGCGCAGCCCGCCAGCCAGCCCGAATCCCAACCCACTGCCGCGCCCGAATCGCAAAAACGGACAGCCACAACCACCAGCCAGATTAACGTCCGCAGCGGCCCGTCCTCGGCCTTTGAATCGCTCGGGCTGATTGACGCCAATACCACTGTCGTACTGACTGGCCGCAACCTGATTAATACCTGGGTTCAAATCGAATACCCAGCCGATTCGGAAGAACGCGCCTGGGTGGCGGTCGCCTTCATCACCTATGAGGGATTCCTCGACAGCCTGCCAGTTTTCGACAACGAAGGCAAGCCCGTGCAACCGGCATCCTCCAGCGGCCCGGCCAGTTCCCTGCCGACCACCGCTCCCGGCGGCTATCAGCCCGCCGTCGAAGACCTCGATTCGGCTGAAAGCCCGGCTGTGCGGTTGAGTTTCTCCCCATCCGGCACGCGCCGCATCATCTACGCCAGCGACATCTCGGCCCCTACCGGCGACAACGCCGATTGGATTGAGTTCACCGTCATCACGCCCCAGGCAAACCAGTCTGTCATCATCTACTTCAAACTGGAATGTACGGGCAACGGCGCAATCAGCGTCGAACTGCGCCAGAATGGGCTTTTGGTGAGCGACTTTCCCGGCCTGCTGTGCGGGCAATACGGGGTGGCCTTCAAAGCCCTGGGCGGCCAGCCCTACCTGTTGCAACTCAAAGCTGACGGCTCGGCCTCCGATTTGCGTTATGTCGCTTACTATCTCTACATCAGCACCACACCCTAAACCAACGCCATGAAAAAAATCATCCTACTCCTGATTCTGTTTTCCTTACTGCTGGCCGGGTGCAACCTGCCAGATAGCACAGCAGCGACTCCCACCGAAGCGGCCAGTCCCTCGGCCACTGTCACCTTGACCCTGACCCCCAGTGAAACACCCACGCCGCTCCCAACCGACACACCGACCATCACCCCGACCCCGACCATCATGCCGACCATCGAGCCGATGACCGGCATCCTGCGCGCCCCGACCAACGTCCGCGCGCGCCCCAGCCGGGGAGGCAGCGAGCGCCTGGGCGGTGTATATTTCAACCAGGCGGTCAAAGTCATCGGGCGCAACGACCAGGCCAACTGGCTGTGGATTGTTTACCCCGAAGCGCCCAACGGCACGGCCTGGATTCTCGCCAGCGCAGTCGATTTGCAGGGAGAAATCGGGCTGCTTCCGATTGTCATCTTCCCCGAAGGCCCCGACAAACCGCTGGCCCTACCCCCCATGCTGCCGTTAAGCACCGGCGCACCGCTGCCGCTCAACCCGCCCGGCCCGGACGCCATGCTCGGCACAGCCACCCAACTCCTGAATGTGCGCGTCGGCCCGGGCACCGGCTACCTTAGCATCGGAACCATTCCGGGCGGGACAGCCTTGAGCATGACCGGGCGACTCGAAGACAATTCGTGGTTCCAAATCGAATACCCGTCCGGGCTGGATGGCCGCGCCTGGGTGGCCGGGGACCTGGTCAAACTGGACGTCGGGGCGAAGCTGCTGCCGATTTTCAACCGGCTGGCAACCCCCGTCACCGAAGCGCCGCCCCAGCCCGAAGGGCAGGAAGCCGCGCCCGAGGGTGGAACGCCCGTCCCCGCTACCAAAACGCCAGTCCCGCCGACAGCCACCCCGAGCCTGCCAAGCGGAACCGTGACCGCCCAAATCAACGTCCGCAGCGGCCCGGCCTCGTCTTTCGAGTCGTTGGGCATGTTGAACCCCAATGAGCGAATCTTCATCACCGGCAGGACGCTCAACGGCGTCTGGCTGCAAATCGAGTACACCTCCGCGCCCGGCGGACGGGGCTGGGTTGCCGCCGCTTATGTCACCCTTAACAGCGACATCAGCAAAGTGCCTTACTTCGACAACCAGGGTACGCCCATGCCCCAGCCATAAAATGAAACTTGTGGTGAATTGCACAAAAACGACTTTTATGGTAGATTTATTCAACAATTCTGATTGCGGGAGGCAACCCAATGAATAAACAAAACGTGCCCGATGTCATCGTCAGCCGTTTGCCTGTTTACCTGCGCGCCTTGCAGCGCCTTGCCGATGCGGGGGAAACAGCAACATCGTCGCAGGAATTGGGCGAAAAAGTGGGGATTTCAGCGGCGCAAATTCGCAAAGACCTCTCGCAATTTGGGGAGTTCGGCAAGCAGGGAACGGGCTACCACATCCCCTTCCTGATTGAACGCCTGAGCCAAATCCTGCACGTAGACCGCATCTGGGATGTTGCTGTGGTAGGCATGGGAGACATCGGCCACGCGGTTGCGCGTTACAACGGTTTTGCCAACAGGGGCTTCAGGGTTACGCACTGCTTCGACGCCGACCCGGCCAAAATTGGCAAAGAAATCGGCGGCTTTATCATCCTGGATGCCAAGAACCTGGTGGAAGAAGTCCGCAAAGCTGAAATCAAAATTGCGATGCTTTGCGTCCCGGCTACGGTGGCGCAGGATGTCGCCGACAGGCTTATCGAGGCCGGGGTACGCGGTATCCTGAATTATGCCCCGCTCAAATTGATTGTTCCCAGCACTGTCCGGGTACAGCACATCGACCCGGCCATTGGGATGCAAAGAATGACTTATTATTTCGACTGATATTTAGCGAAATCAAAACGGCCTCCCGGTTTCGGGAGGCCGTTTTGATTTTATTGTGGCAGGGATTAGTGTTTCTCCCATTTTTGAACAGCTTCGTAAACAACCTGGCGCAGGCCATCATCGGGCAGGTCTTCGATTTGGTCATATTTTTGACCGTTAACCCAGATTTCGAGACCAGTATCAGGAGAAGTTCCCAGGTCGACATCATAGTGATTAAGTTCGGGATGGGCCTGCAAGAGCGCGCGCAGGATGTCCTCGATTTGCTCCGCAAAGGGTGCTGCCAGCTTCTCGCCCTCGGCCTGGTGGAAGACCTGAACCCCTTGCCCCTCCGCAGCGGTGGCGGCGACAGTTTCGGCTGGCGGGTTTTGGCGCATCCAATCTGGCTTGTCCTCGCCAGTCTCGGTCAGGTTAACCTTATTGGCCCGGATAAAGACAAACGCAAGCGCGCCAATCACCACCAGGCCAGCCAGCACTGCGAGAACGAGTATCAAGAGCGAGAGCGACATCATGACCACCAATCCTTTCCTTATACGGGCGGAAGGTTGCGGCGCAGGAGCGCATACATGGGCAAGGCACGCGCCGCGCCCTGGGCTACACAGGTTAGCGGATTATCGACCAGGTAGGCGGGAATACCGAGCGCTTTGGTCAGCAGCTTGTCGATGCCGCGCAAGAGCGCGCCGCCGCCTGTCAGGGCCATGCCGCGGTCGATAATATCCGAAACCAGTTCGGGCGGGGTTTTTTCCAGCACACGGCGGCAGTTTTCCGTCACCTGTTTGAGCGGTTCCTGCAAGGCCTCGACAATTTCGCCGGTGGTAATCGTTACCGGACGGGGCAGGCCCGTTACCTGGTCCTGTCCCTGGACGTCCATGCTTTGTTCGGTATCCTGGGGAACCGCCGCGCCAATCTTGATTTTCAACTGCTCGGCAGTCTGCTCCGAGATTACGACGCCGTATTTGCGGCGCACATAGGTGACAATTGCATCGTCCATGTGCATACCGCCAGCCCGAAGCGTTTCAGCCGAGACAATGCCGTACATTGCCAGCACAGCGGCCTGAGTTGCGCCGCCGCCCAGGCAAACCACCATATTGCCAGACGGGGAATTAATTGGCAAATCGACGCCTAACGCGGCGGCCAGCGGCTGCTGGATGAGATACGCGTCGCGGCTGCCAGCCTGGAGCACGGCCTCATGCACGGCGCGGCTCTCGACGCTGGTCACGCCAAACGGGACAGAAATCATCACATTTGGCTTGAAAATGCGGATTGGGCCGCTGACACGCTGGAGCAGGATGCGCAGCAGGGTTTCGGTAACTTCATAATCGGCAATGACGCCATTTTGCAGGGGCATGGCGACTTCGATGGAGTCAGGAACGCGCCCGAGCATATCGCGGGCTTCCTTGCCCACTGCCACCATTTTTTGGTCGGCGACATCAATCGCAACAATGGTCGGCTCTTCAACCGCAATCTGACTGCCATCGGCAATGCGCGTGTAAATTGTGCCCAGGTCAATGCCCAGGTCGCGAGAAAAACCGGCCATAAAATTCTTCTACCCTTCAGTCGGGAAACGCTTCGAGCCGCGATGACGCCTGACAGCATCCAGGCGCAAATTGGAGCGGCGCAGGGTGGCTTCCAGTTTTTCGTACGTGTCGGCGTCTTCCGGGCTTATTTTGCTGAGGGCTTCCTCAGCGTGCTTGCGGGCAGCTTCGGCGCGGGCTACATCGATTTCCTGGACGTTTTCCGCAGCGTCGGCCAGCACAGTTACGATGTCAGGCTGGATTTCGGCCACACCCCCGGCTACCGTGAAAATATATTCCTGCGACTTTTCGCGTACTTTGATAATCCCATACTTAAGGGTGGTCAACAAAGGCGCATGGTGAGGCAAGATGCCCATTTCGCCGTCCGAGCCGGGCAAAACGACAATATCCACATCGCCTTCAAAAACCATGCGGTCTTGCGAGACTATTTCGCAACGTAGTGTCATAAAGATTTCTCCGGTGTTCCAGTATCAGGTTTAAGTGTCAAGTAGCACGTGAAAACCTGATATACCTGACACCCTGATATTGATTACTGGCTACTGAGCACTGGAAACTGGTTTACCCACCCTTGGCCAGTTTTTCGGCTTTGGCGCGGGCGTCTTCAATGGTGCCAACCAGTTGGAAGGCTTGCTCCGGCAGGTCGTCATGTTTGCCATCCAGGATTTCACGGAAACCGCGCACTGTCTCGCGCAGCGGGACATAAGTGCCAGGGATGCCGGTAAACTGTTCGGCCACATAGAAGGGCTGGGAGAAGAAACGCTCGATTTTGCGGGCACGGGCTACCAGCAGTTTGTCGTCTTCCGAAAGCTCGTCCACGCCGAGGATGGCGATGATGTCCTGCAGGTCTTTGTAGCGCTGCAACACGCGCTGGACTTCGCGGGCGGTGCTGTAGTGTTCCGGCCCGACGATGTTCGGGTCAAGGATACGGCTGGTCGAAACCAGCGGGTCAACCGCCGGGTAAATACCTTTTTCCGCAATCGAACGCTCGAGGGCAATGGTTGCGTCGAGGTGGGTAAAGGTCGCCACCGGGGCCGGGTCGGAGTAGTCATCTGCCGGGACGTATACAGCCTGCATCGAGGTAATTGACCCGTTGCGGGTCGAGGTGATGCGTTCCTGCAATTCGCCCATTTCGGTCGAAAGGGTCGGCTGGTAGCCCACCGCGGAGGGCATACGCCCGAGCAGGGCCGAAACTTCCGAACCGGACATGGTAAAGCGGAAGATGTTATCGATAAAGAGCAGCACATCCTTGCCCTGGTCGCGGAAATATTCCGCCATTGCCAGGGCGGTCAGGGCAACGCGCAGGCGCACGCCCGAAGGCTCGTTCATCTGGCCGTAGACCATGACGGTGTCCTTCATAACGCCCGATTCAATCATTTCGCGGTACAGGGCGGTTCCTTCGCGGGTGCGTTCGCCGACCCCGGCGAAAACCGAGTTGCCCTGGTGAACCGTTGCAATCGAGCGAATCAGTTCCATAATCACAACGGTCTTGCCCACACCCGCGCCACCGAAGATGCCGGTCTTACCTCCCTTGGTGAAGGGCGCAATCAGGTCGATAACCTTGATGCCGGTTTCGAAGATTTCGGTGCTGGTCGATTGCTCGGCAAAAGACGGCGCCGGGCGGTGAATGGGATAGTGCAATTCGGCGTTGATTTCGCCGATTTCGTCAATCGGTTCGCCCAAAACGTTAAAAATGCGCCCGAGGGTTGCAGGGCCAACCGGAACGCGAATCGGCGCGCCGGTCGCCCGCACGGGCAAACCGCGTTGAAGACCATCGGTCGAAGCCATGGATACGGTTCGCACCCAGTTGTCGCCCAGGTGTTTTTGTACTTCCAAAACGAGGGGAGCCTCCCCCGGTCGTTCCACTTCAATCGCCTCGTACAATTCGGGCAAATTGCCTTCAGGGAAGGCTACATCCACCACACCACCTTGAATCTGGACTACGCGGCCAGTTTCTTTCGCCATTTTTGCCTCCAACATGATTATTAAGAGATACCTTGCTGGGCCAGCGCTTCCGCGCCGCCAGCAATATCGAGAATGTCGTTTGTAATCGACTGCTGACGCACTTTGTTATATGCCAGCTGCAAATCACCGGCCAGTTCGTTGGCATTCTCGGTCGCATTGCGCATGGCCACCATGCGGGCCGCATGTTCGCTTGCCAGCGATTCGAGAATAGACTGGTAAACCTGCAAAGCCGTAAAACGCGGAATTATCTGGTCTAAAATCTCGCTCTGGTCAGGCTCATAGATATACGCAGCCGAGGACTGGGGCCTGTGTTCGAAAGTTTGAACCCGGCCTTCGCCGCCATCTACTTCGAGGGGCAGCAATTTCTTGACCACCGGGTCCTGCTTGACCATGTTGACGAAGTCGGTGTAAACCAGGAAGACCTCGTCGGCGCGGCCTTCGAGGAACTCATCGACAGCCAGCCGCCCGATGGCAGAAACATCGGAGAATGCAGGCGCGGCAGGCAGGTTGCTAAAATCGGCAATCACCCGCTGGCGGCGGCGCAGGAGCAGGTCGCGCCCCTTGCGGCCCACCGCGATGAAACTGACGGGGGTCGGCCAGTTTGCGAAGTGGCGGAAGGTATAACGAATCAGGTTTGTGTTATACGCGCCAGCCAGGCCGCGGTCGCCGCTGATAACCATCACAAGGGTGTTCTTAACGCTTTCACGGGCAGTCAGCAGCGGATGCAACGAATCGCGCCCCGGCTGGGTCGAAATGTGAGTCAACACCTGCCAGGCCTTGGTTGCATATGGGCGCGTGCCCATCAGTGCCGCAATGGCCTTGCGCACCTTGCTGGCCGAAACCGCCTGCAGGGCGCGGGTCACTTGTGAAATATTTTTTACGCTCTTGATGCGCAAGCGCATCTCTCGGGCAGAAGCCATCAGTTAATCTCCTCGTCGGCTAGTTTTTCAGAACTAGTCGGCACGGTCTAGGCCTGCCAGGTCGCTTTGAAAGCCGAAAGCGCGTCGCGCAGTTTTTTCTCGTTATCGTCGGTGATGCGCTTGTTCTCGGCAATACCCTTGCCAACTTCGGGGTGCGAGGCGTCCATATACTTAAGCAGGTCGACCTCCCAGCGCCCCATCTTTTCCACCGGAACTTCATCGGCGAAACCCTGCGTGCCGGCAAACAGGACGATGACTTGGTGTTCGAGCGAAGCCGGGCTGTACTGCGCCTGCTTCAAAATTTCCTGCATTCGGCGGCCGCGGTTCAACTGTCCCTGGGTAGATTTATCAAGGTCAGAACCAAACTGGGCAAACGCGGCCAGTTCACGATAGGCCGCCATATCGAGGCGCAGGCGTCCGGCCACCTGTTTCATGGCCTTGGTCTGGGCCGCGCCGCCTACGCGAGAAACTGAAATACCCACGTTCACCGCCGGACGAATGCCAGCATTGAACAGGTTGCCTTCCAGGTAAATTTGGCCGTCGGTGATGGAAATGACGTTGGTCGGCACATAAGCGGATACGTCGCCAAGCAGGGTTTCGATAATCGGGAGGGAAGTCAGCGAACCACCCGTGCCCTGCACTTTGACAACCTTGAAGTTTTCCTTACCTTCGAGTTTTTCGAGCGCCTGTTCGGCATCGTGCTGAGAAAGCGGCCCGGCATACACCTTGCCGTCGAAAGCATCCGCTTCGCTGGCTTCCGCGCCCGCAAAATCCTTTTTGGTGATGACGAATTTATAGGCCAGGCGTGCGGCGCGCTCCAGCAGGCGGGAGTGCAGGTAGAACAAGTCGCCGGGGTAGGCTTCGCGTCCGGGCGGGCGGCGCAGGAGCAGGGACACCTGGCGATAGGCCCAGGCATGCTTCGACAGGTCATCGTAGACGACCAGCGCGTCACGCCCGGTTTCCATAAATTCCTCGCCCATGGCGCATCCGGCGTAGGGAGCGATATATTGAAGCGCGGCGGCTTCGTCAGCGGCGGCCACGACCACAATGGTATGGTCCATCGCGCCGTATTTTTCGAGCAGGGCCACCGTGCGGGCAATGGCCGATTTCTTCTGGCCGATGGCGACATAGATGCAGACCACGCCTTTGCCCTTCTGGTTGATGATGGTATCCAGCGCAATGGCGGTCTTACCGGTCTGGCGGTCGCCGATGATGAGTTCGCGCTGGCCGCGGCCAATCGGAATCATCGCGTCGATGGCTTTGATACCGGTCTGGATGGGGGTGTCCACATCCTGGCGGGCAACCACGCCGGGCGCAATACGCTCGATGGGACGGTAGCCGCTAAAGCTGACCGGGCCTTTGCCATCGATGGGTTCTCCCAGGGCGTTGACTACACGCCCCACCAGCCCATCGCCGACCGGCACCGAGGCAATTCGCCCCAGCGAGCGCACAGTCATGCCTTCCACAATTCCGGCGTAATCACCCATAATGATTACGCCGACTTTCTCCTGTTCCAGGTTGAACGCGATACCAATGACCCCGTTCTGGAACTGTACCAGTTCCTGCGAACGGACATTGGCCAGGCCTTCAACGCGGGCAATACCATCACCAGCCTCAAGCACCGTTCCAACGTCGCTGATACTGTAATCAGGTTGGAAGGAATCGATTTGCTTTTGGAAATCGCTCGTGATTTGCTTAATCAGGTCTGACATTTGGCCTCCACCATTGGGATTTTTCTTTGATTCAACCCCGCCTGCAAAACAGGCGCAAAACATAAACGCAATTTTAAATTACAAAATGCCGGTACGAGCGGCGGTTTGAACTCCGCAATCATACCTGAAAGCATAGGGATTGTCCAGTTACGCGCCGCCCAGCGCTCATTTTTCGCCGCCTGCGGACCCCATAAACTCGTCCATCGTTGCGCGGCCTGGATGCGAAATGCCCTCGCGCTTGAGCACTTTCCAGACCGTCATCAGGATAATTTTGATGTCCAGCCAGAAAGACCAGTTATCGACATACCAGACATCCAGGGCGAACTTTTCCTCCCAGGTCAGGGCGTTGCGGCCATTGACCTGCGCCCAGCCGGTCAGGCCAGGCAAAACGTCGTGGCGGCGCATTTGCTCGGGGGAATAGCGCTCCAGGTACTGCATCAGCAGCGGACGCGGTCCAACCAGCGACATCTCGCCGCGCAGGATGTTGAACAGTTCGGGGAGTTCGTCGAGGCTGGTCGCGCGCAGGAAAAGCCCGAGGCGCGTCAGCCGCTCCGTGTCTGAGAGCAGGCTTCCGTCTGTAGCGCGGTCATCGGTCATGGTGCGGAATTTGTAGATGCGGAACGGCATCCCCTTATACCCTGGACGAACCTGTCCGAAAATGACCGGCGCGCCAAGGTGGATGCGCACCAGGACGGCAACCAGCAGCAAAACCGGCGCAAACACGATTAGCGACAGGGAAGCCGCCAGAATATCAAAGATTCGTTTGAACAGGGGCACAGGCATGGAGCAGATTCTACCAGAGTTGGTATAATTCTTAATAAGGAGCGACTATGAACGAGCGAATCTTGATAATCGAAGACGACCCCGCCATCCTGAAACTTCTTCAGCGCGGCTTGGCTTATGAAGGTTACCTGGTGGATACCGCCACCGACGGGCGCGGCGGCCTGAACGCGGCCCGCGACAACAGTCCCGACCTGGTTATCCTCGACTGGATGCTGCCCGGCATGGACGGGCTGGATGTCTGCCACCGCCTGCGCCTGGGCGGCAAAATGCCCATCCTGATGCTGACCGCCAAAGACTCCATCCAGGACCGCGTGCAGGGGTTGGACGCCGGGGCCGACGATTATATGGTCAAGCCTTTCAACCTGGATGAGTTGACCGCCCGCGTGCGCGCCTTGTTGCGCCGCACCCAGACCGAGCGCGTCCAGGTACTCCAATTTTCTGACCTGAGCCTGAACACCAGCACCCGCGAGGTCATTCGCGCCGGGAAGTTGATTCAACTGACCGCCAAGGAACATGAATTGCTCGAATTGTTCCTGCGCCATCCGCGCCAGGTTTTGACCCGCGAAGTGATTTTCGACCGCGTTTGGGGCTACGATTTCGGCGGCGAAAGCAACGTGCTGGAAGTTTACATCCGTTACCTGCGCCAAAAACTGGAAGAAAACGAGCAACTGCCGCGCCTGATTCATACCGTGCGCGGGGTGGGCTACGTACTGCGCGAAACGCCTTAATCGATAATGTCCCTGCGCACAAGACTGACCCTGCTTTACGCCGCCTTGCTGGGGGGTATCCTGCTGCTTTTTGCGGTGCTGGTTTACCTGATTGTCAGTGTTGTGCTGTTCGAACAGGTCGATAACACCCTGCGCGACACGACCCGTGAAATTGCAAACAACCTCAGCATTAACCCACAAAACGAAGAGATTTTCTGGCGTCCGTCTTTACAGCCTTCTTCCAACGTTTTTGTGCAAATCTGGAACCGCCAGGGCAGGCTGGTTTGGAGCAGCAATAACATCATCAGCCTGGCCGAGCCGCTCGACAGGGCCGGGCTGGCCGCCAATGCGCCCATCGTTCGCAACCTGGGCGATTTAGGCAACAATCATCTCAGGGTATTGACCGTTCCCTTGCAATCGAGGGGGCATAACATCGGCACGATGCAGGCCGCCCAAAGCCTCGACCTGGTGGATACCATTCGCACCAGCCTGTTATACATCCTGCTCCTGCTGGCGCTGGCATCGATGACGCTGGCCGGTTTCGCCTCCTGGTTCAGCCTCGGGCAGGCGCTCAAGCCGCTTGAAACCGCCACCCGTATTGCCGAGCAAATCAACCGCGCCGACGACCTGGCGCGCCGCATCCCCTATGACGGCCCGCCCGACGACGAAATCGGCACGCTGACCGAGGCGGTCAACCGCTCGCTGGAACAATTGGAAACCCTGTTTACCTCGCAGCAGCGCTTCCTGGCCGATGTCTCGCACGAACTGCGCACCCCACTGACCGTCATCAAAGGCAATGTCGATTTAATCCGCAAACTGGGGCCGGACGATGAATCGCTCGACTCCATCAAGGACGAGGCCGACCGCCTGACGCGTATGGTCGGCGACCTGCTCCTGTTGGCACAGGCGGAATCGGGCGCAATCCCCCTGCACCTGGGCGCCGTTGATGTGCATGAACTGGTGCTCGAGGTTTTCCAGGAAATGCGCGTACTGGCCGAGGGCAAAGTCACGCTCAAACTGGCCGGTTTCGACGAAGCCCGGGTCAACGGCGACCGCGACCGGCTCAAGCAGGTTTTCCTGAACCTGGTCGCCAACGCCATCCAGTACACGCCGCAGAGTGGCGAAGTGGTCGTCAACCTGGAAAAAACCGAAAGCCAGGTGCAGGTTAGCGTGCGGGACAATGGCCCGGGCATCCCCGCCGAAGACCTGCCTCACATCTTTGAGCGCTTTTATCGCGGCGAAAAATCGCGCACACGCTCAAAAGCCAGCGGATTTGGGCTGGGTCTTTCGATTGCTTATTGGATTGTCGAACACCACGGGGGAAAAATCCGGGTCGAATCGCAGCCTGGAGCGGGAACCACTTTTATCGTCAACCTGCCGCTGGCTTAATTCCAGGGCTGGGCCCATTCCTGCAAGACGTTATGATTGGCGATGCTGATGCGCCGGTTCTCGACCAGGATGGCCCCGCTGCGCTCCAACTCGCGCAGGGAACGGGCCACCACCTCGCGCACCGTGCCAAGTCGGGCGGCCATCTGCTCCTGCGTCCAACGCGCACCGCTTTCGCCGCTCAACTCGTGGGCCGGGATTTCATCAATCAGGCGCGCCAGGCGGTGCGTGACCTGCAAAAAGGCCATTTCAGAAGTCATCTTGACCAGGTGGCGCAGCATCTTGCCCAGGCTCTGGATAATCCGCAAGGCGTATTCAGGGTCGTTTTTCATTAACATCCTGACCGCGCCCGCATCGACCACCCAGGCGGATGCCGGTTCAAGGGCCTCGGCATTGACCGGGTTTTCGCCGCCGTCAAAGACCGGCACCTCGTTGAATGTCTCGCCCTCCTGCACCACGCGCAGGATGTGCTGGCGCCCTTGCGGCGAAACGCGAAAGAGTTTGACACTGCCGGTTTCAAGGATATGCAGCCCGGCGCAGGCGTCGGCTTCCCAAAACACGGGTTCGCCGCGCTCGAACTGGCGCAGGCTGGTATGAACTGACAACTCTTCCAGCGACTTTTCCCCCAGGCCCTGGAAGAACATATTTTTACGTAAAATTTCGACCTTTTTGCGGTTGTCGATGCTGAGGGTTCTCATAAATTAGGCCGAATCTCCAAGTAAAGCCAAATCCTGCCCCCGGTCGATTTCCCAGGGATAAACGATATAAGCGCTGGTGATGTCTGCGTAATAATCGGGGCGCACCGCGCCAAACAGGTTGCGATACGGATTGAAGTGCAGCACGCAGGTTTCAGGGAACGCGCCAGCCGCCGAAACGCGATTCTTGACCGCCGTAATCGTCCGCCCCGACCCCCAGACATCGTCCACAATCAAAATCGAACGTCCGCGCAGGCTCTCATCCACCGGGAACTGGATGAACTGCGGCCAGGCCATAAACTTCTGCTTCTCGTTGGCCTGCTCGAAAGGAAAATCCACCGCCGCCGTCAGGATGTCGGTCAGGCCCATCGCCTCAGCCAGCATCCCGCCGGGAATGATGCCGCCGCGCGTAATCATCACCATCGCCTTAAATTCGCGCCGAAACTGCGGCAAAAGTTGGTGAACCAATTTGTCAACGTCTTCCCACGAAAGTATCACTCGTCCTTGATTCATCCCAATCTCCGGGTAAAGTTTTTACAACGGCTCGATGGTCAGCAAGCGTTTGGTGCGCGGCAGGGCATACACCCGGTAGTTCTCGCCATCCACCAGGGCCTGGTAAGCCCCGCGCCCGACCTGGAAGAAAACCCCATCGATGACATAGTAATAGGTCGTTCGGCGATTTTTGCCGCCGCTGGTGCGTTTCTCCTTGCGGCCAGCGCCTTCGGTCACCAACGGGGCATGCGACATCAAATCGAGCAGGCCGTTAAAGAACATGTAGCCGCCAATCCCCGCGAAGATAAGCAAAAACAGGGCCGGGATGAGCAGCGCGAGTAAATCGCCATTTTCCTCGCGACCGACGAAGAAGAAAACCAGGCCTATGCCCACCGGGAAAGCGCCAATCAGCAGGCCGAACAAAACGCTGGGCAGGGCTTTCATGCGCTGCGCGGAGGTCATTTCGCCGTTGCGGTTCAATTCCAAATCTTCGAGTTGGAAGTTGTTGGCGCTGGCCAAAATGCCAAGCAGGGAACTACGCGCCTGGGCAGGGCTGGCCGGGTATAACTCTTCGGCGGAAAGCACAAAACCGCTTTCCTCAAGGTAATAAAACCGGTAGGTCGCGCCTGGTTTTAAACCGCCTGCATTGGCGCTCGCCGGCAACAACAAATCGCGCCCGGCGGCCTGGGCGATATATTTGCCATTCTCATAAGCCAGTTGCCCCTGCCCCATGCGAATGGCGCGATTCTCGCGGTCGCGCTTGAGCGCGCTCCAACGCTGCCAGAGCGGCCAGGCTCCCAACCGAAAAATCAGCGCAAAAACAGCCAGCAGGACGACAAGTGAAATAACCAGGGCAATTTCGCCCCACGAAATCGTCACAAAGAAAACCATGCCAAACAAAAACTGGAAAGCAATAAAAGAAGCCAGCAGAACCACACAGCCGCCCTGGAAGCCCACACTGGCCATCAGGCGCGCATTCTGGTCGCTGGTAATTTCGCCGCGCTGGTTGGCCTGGAAATCAGCCTGGTTTTGCAAATCGACAGATGTCGGCAGAAATAAATTCATCATATCTCACCTCGCTAATCATTATAGCAAACTGACCGGGCCAACTTCAACCCGCCAGCCCGCCAAAGGCTTGTCTTTCAACAAACCCGCCGGGTCTGGCCCGCGCAAGACAATCTGCCAGCGATAAAAACCTGCCATTTTAGGGAACGGACAGGGAAGCGGGCCAATCATTTCGGTCTGGATGCGGCCCTCGCGCTCCATCCAAACCCGCAGTTGGGCCGCCATTTTACGGGCTTCTTCCTCGGCCCTGGCCGGGTCCTGCTCGCGCCGTTCCAGGCGCACCAACCGCGCGAAAGGCGGATACCCCAACTGACGCCGGTTCTGCAATTCGTCGGCATAAAAGCCGCTGAAATCGTGTCCCACTGCCCGACGGATGACCGGGTTTTCGGGCTGGAAGGTTTGCAGGATGACCTTGCCGCCTTTGTGCGAGCGTCCCGCCCGCCCGGCCACCTGTGTCAGGGTCTGGAAGACGCGCTCAGGCGCAAACGGGTCGGGCAGGTTAAGGCCGACATCGGCCAGCACAATCCCCACCAGGGTGACATCGGGCAAATCAAGCCCCTTTGCCAGCATTTGCGTACCAACCAGCACATTGGCCTTGCCGTTGGCGAAATGGGTTAGGATGATTTCGTGGGCATCCTTCTGGCGGGTGGTTTCCCAGTCCCAGCGCAGCGGAACAGCCTGCGGAAACAGGCGCACCACCTCACTCTCAACCTTCTCACTGCCCAGGCCAAACGCGCGAATATGCGGGCTTTTACACTTCGGGCAGGTCTTCGGCATCTGGCGGCTGTACCCGCAGCGATGACAATGCAAACCGGTGGCATAGGTAGTCGAAGGCCGGGCAGACAGGCCTTCCTGCTGGTGGTACGTCAACGGCGTATCGCACTGCGGGCATTTGAGCGACTCGCCACAGGCCCGGCAAAAAACATAGGTGGACGTGCCGCGCCGGTTAAGGAACAGGATGGCCTGTTCGCCGCGCAGCAGGGTTTCGGCCAGCGACTCAGACAGGGCGCGGCTGAAAATCTCGCGGTTGCCGGCCTGCAATTCCTCGCGCATATCGACCACCTGCACGGGCGGCAGTTCGAAATCGGTGCTTTCGTTTTCAAGCGAGAACCCGACCCGCTCAGGCAGTTCGAGCAGAGTCAGTTCGCCGCGTTCGGCCCGGTAACGCTGTTCGACCGTTGGGGTGGCGGAACCCAGCAGGCAGGTCGCGTTGCAGATGCGGGCATAGGCTTCGGCAGCCTCGACGGCGTGATAAAACGGCGGCTCCGACTGGTAATAGGAATTGTCGTGGCACTCATCCAGCACAATCAGGCCAATGTCGTTGAAGGGGGTAAACAGGGCCGAGCGCGCGCCAATCAGCACCGACAGTTGCCCTGAGCGGGCGCGCCGCCAGGTGTCGTAACGCTCGCCGTCGGAAAGTTTCGAGTGCAGGATGCCGACCCGCCCCGGAAAACGGGACATAAAACGGCGCACGGTCTGCGGCGTGAGGGCAATTTCGGGTACGAGGATTAAGGCCTGGCGTCCCTGCCTGAGGGTGGTCTCGACGGCCCGCAGGTAGATTTCGGTCTTGCCTGAGCCGGTGATGCCGTGCAAAAGAAAAGGCGAAACGGCGGACGGTTGACCGCTGACCGAGGCAATGACCTGCGCCAGGGCGGCCTCCTGGGCGGGGGTCAGGGTGATTTCGGCGGCCTGCCTTTCGCTGCTGCTGACTTTTTCAAGCGGGTCGCGCCAGATTTCGGTTTCGCCGAGCAGGATTAGGTCGCGTTCGGCCAGTTCCTGCAAGTCGGCCAGGTTGCAGCCGCTGGCGGCATAGACCCACGAAACGTTGACCGCACCGGCTTCCTGAATAAGAAACTCCAGCGCGGCGCGACGGCGTTTGAGCGTGGCTTCGGTCTTGCCGAGCGAGTCCATCGCGGCGCGGGCGGCTTCGGGCGCGGCGGCCAGTTGGGCAATGCGGATGAATTTACCGCGCACGGCGGGCTGGGGGAGCACACTGGTCTTGCCCAACACCCCACGCCGCGCCAGTGCCTCGGCAGATTTACGCCAATCGACCCGCGAGAAATGGCGTTCGATTTGGCGTCCGCGCAGGTGGCCGCGCTCGGCCAGCAGGGCGACAATCCGCGCCTGGGTGGGGGAAAGTTCAAGGTCGCCGGTCTGGGGAGCAAACAGGGTGTAGAGCGTGTCGGCTTGCTGCGACAGCCCCGGCGGGAGCATAAGTGAGATGATGGAGGAAAGGGGGTTTAGCGTCGCTTCGGCGAGGTGAAAAGCCAGGGAAAGCTGCTGCGGCGTCAGGACGGGCAGCGGGTCTAACAGCGTGGAAAGCGGCCTGGGGTCGGCCACGGCAGGCTGCGGGGGGAGCGCGGTCACCACTCCCTGCACCATCTGGCGGTTAAACGGAACCGTGACCAGGCTGCCGGGAACTATTTTGGCGGACATTTCCGCCGGAACGGCATAATCGAAGACCCCGGCAAGGGTAGGGATGTTGACGGCAACACGCGCAAAAGACATGGGGTGATTATAGTATGCGATGCGGCAATCAAAAAGGGCCGGGGAAAATCCCGGCCCTCATGATTGCGGTGAGGTGTATGGCAGGTTTACTGTTCAGAAAAGATGCTTTCGCCGCTGGCGGTTTTCTTCTGACGGTAGGTGATGCGTCCGCGCGTCAGGTCGTAGGGGGACATTTCGACTTTAACGCGGTCGCCCAGCAGGATGCGGATGTAGAACTTGCGCATCTTGCCTGAAAGGTAGGCCAGCACTTCGTGGCCGTTGTCGAGTCGCACCCGAAATTGTGTACCGGGCAGGGCCTCGATTACAACTCCTTCGACGACAAGTTTGTCATCTTCTTTTGCCATACACACCTCCTGCTTATCTTATTCAAAGGTCTTTACCTGGCGTCGTTTGAGACGGCGAATAGCCTTTTTGTCTTCCATACGGCGCTGCTCGCTCTTGGATACAAACCAGCGCTTGCGGCGCACGGTGCTCAAGACACCGCTCTTGACGACCTTCTTGCGAAAGCGCTTGAGCAGCTGGTCTTGCGATTCGTTCTGGCGTAAGTAAACTGCAGTCATTGCTATTTCACCTCCCTTCTACTTAAGGGATTGCCCATCAGGGCATAAAAAAACCGGCGCATGTCATAGACACAGCCGGACAGGGGGCGAGATTGGCGAGAAAAAATCTTGCTCAAAGAAACGTTCGCTCCTGCACAACTCCCTTCACTGTTCGAAAGTTACTCATCAACGAGAGCCGGTCTATAACGGCTGTGATTATACTACATACCCGGCCTGCAAGGAAGGGCGAGTTTTATTCGACAGCAATTCCCAACAGGTCTGTGCAGCGCAGCCTTCGGACGGCAAATCGCAGACTACATCGTGCTGCGCAAAGCCCGCGCTACATGTTGCTCGTTTCATTTCAAGTTGAGAATTGCTGTTTAATCGAGCCGCCTTATGGAAGGGTGCAGCAGCGCCAGCAGGCCCATCAACGCAGAAAGCGCGCCGCCCAGGATGAAGACCATCGCCGGGCCGAGAACAGAGGTTGCCCAACCGGCGACCACCAGCCCGACCGGCAGGAGAATGAACGAGCCAGTCTGGTCGATACTTGAAACGCGCCCCAACTGTTCATTGGGGATTTTCTCTTGCAATAAATGAGTCCAGGCCAGTTGACCGGCTTGCAGGGCAAAACCGTTGACGAGCGCGGCCAGCAGCAAGGCCCAGAGCGGCAGGTGAAAGCCGAAGAGCACCAGCATAACTCCACCCACAATCAAGCCGCCCTGGACGAACAACCCGCGCCGGGGCAGGCGCGCATAACGTCCCAGCCCAAGGGCGGCGAGGATGTAACCGAGCGGGAAAAAGGAGTAAATCAGGCCGAGCTTGTCGACGCCGCCCTGCATTTCCTCGCCGACCAGGAAGGGCATGGCCACGCTGTACGGCCCAGCCAGAGTGACATTGGTCAGCGCGGCGACGACGATACAAATCCACAACCAGGGCAGGGCAGCCACAACCGAAAACCCCTCGCGGATGTCGGCCAGCAGGTTGGTGTTTTCGCCCACCAGCGGGGCCGGGATTCCGGCGCGCAGAAGGGGCGAGACAATCAGGGCGGAGAGCAGGAAGGAGACGCCATTGACGGCGAAGGCGGTCTCGATGCCGAAGACGGCTATCAGCCCCGCGCCGAGGGCCGGGCCAAGCACGCGCCCCAGGTTGACGCTGATACTGCCCAGGGCGTTGGCGCTTCCCAGGTTTTCTTCCGCAACGACCTGCGGGATGATGGCGGCGTAGGCGGGTTCAAAGAAGGCGGTTGCGATACCAAAGAACAGGGCCGCGCCGAAAATATGCCAGAGTTCCAGGGCGCCGCTCCAACCGAGGATGGCGACCGTCAGCGCAACCAACCCGCAGCCGAGGTCGGAGAACATCATCAGAATCAGGCGCGGGAAGCGGTCGACAATCGCCCCGCCCAGGACGAGAAAAAGCACAGAGGGGGCAATCGAAACGACCAGCACCAGCCCCATGATTTCGGGCGAGCCGGTTTCCTGCAAGACCCACCAGGCCAGGGCAATTTCATAGACAAAATCACCGACCCGCGATTGAGTGTTGGCGGCCCACAAGAGGGCAAAGTTGCGTTGTTTCAGGGCGCGCAGGAGGAACATTTGGGGAATGAAGAATGCAGAAGGATGAATGCGGAATGGTGGGTTAATAGCAGGCGGACAGGTTGTCCCAGGTCATTTGGGTTTTGGGATGATTGTCACCCAGGCGTTTGCGGAAATCGCGCAAGGCGCGCTGGAAGAGTTCGCGGGCATCCTGTTTGCGCCCGAGCGATTGCAGCAGCACACCCAGGTTGTTGCGCGACAGGGCGGTGTCGGGATGCTCTGCGCCGAGGATGTTCTCCTTGACGGCAATCGCCCGCCGAAAGAGGGATTCGGCTTCGGCAGGGTCGCCCAACTGCCAGCAGACGTGGGCCAGGTTGTTGAGGGTGACAGCCACTTCGTAATGTTCCGGCCCGTAGATTTTCTCGAAAGCGGACAGGGCGCGGCGGTAAATCGGCTCGGATTCGGTATAACGGCCCAGGCCGTCCAAAATCCCGGCGTAGGCGCAGGCGTCGGCCAGGGGGGTGGGATGCTCGTCACCCAGGATGGCGCGGCTGGTGTCCCAGGCTTTGCGCCCGAAGGGTTCACTGGCAGCAAAATCGCCGCGCGCGTGAGCCAGCCCGCCCAGGTTGTGATAGAGGGCGGCTACTGACAGCGAGTGTTCGCCCTCGCTCTCTATCAGGCGCGCCAATGCCTGACGATACAGGGACTCGGCTTTGTCGAATTCGGCGGTGTATTTGTAGAGGATGCCGAGGTTATTGCGAGCGTCGGCGGCTTCGTCGCTTCGCTCGCCGAAACGGGAAACAGCCAGGGCCAGGGCGCGCTCCAGCCAGGATTCGGCCTCGATATAACGCGCCAGGTGGCGGTGGAGCGCGCCGATTTTGCCCCAGGCCTGTAAACGTATAAAGGCCGTCTCGTCGTCATCATCCATTTGCGGGTCATCCACCAGGCGGTGGGCTTCCAGCGCGGCTTCGAGGGCGGAGTCGGTCGTCCCCAACTGCTCGCGGACGATGGCCAGGGCGTTGTGCAGGTTGGCCAGGTTGGCGCGCTGGTCGCCGGGCAGGGCGCGGAACAGGTCGATGCAGCGGCGGTACAGCCCTTCGGCGCGGGCCAGTTCTCCGGCGGATTGGGCTTCGGCGGCTTGCTGGTAGGTTTGCAGGGCGGTTTGGGTCGGGTCGCTCATATTTTTCTTCTATAAACGTGAAAAGACGTTGCGCGGCAACGTCCATTCACAGTGCAGGAACACAGGGCATTAGCGAATGCGGCCGGCGGTCTCGTTATGGTTCACGCGGAAGCCTTCGCGGACGGTGGATAACTTGGCGGCGGTTTCATTATGCTGCAAAACAAGGCCGGGACCCTGGCGCACGGTCGGCAACTTGATGACGGTCTCGTTGTGGTTGAGGCGCATACCTTCGCGGACGG
>JAGVAO010000090.1 GCA_020060235.1 Anaerolineales bacterium
GAGACGACCACCCCGGCATCGGTCAGGCTGACGCCCGACTGCCCGGAGACAAAACCCTCGACGCTGACGGAACCACCCGCTACGGCAGCGACCTTCTTGATTTCGCCGCCGCGCCCGGCTTCGGGAGTCGGTTTGGGGAAGGCGCGCGCGCGCAGGGTGACGAGTTGCGGCGTGGCCGAGCAGGTTGTCTTTTCGAGCAGTTTGCCCTCGTAGACGGGGCGGGTGGCGATGACGGTTTCGCCATCCAACTCAAGGCCGGTGACATCGACCAGCACGCCGGTGGCGAGGTCAACCGCCAGCATGGCAGCGACTTCACGGGTGCGGGATGTCGTCGGAAACAGAATCAAGGCCGGGGCTGAGTCCGAGATGAGCGCGGCCAGGGTGCTGGTAAAGGCCTCCGGGCTGAAAACGGCCAGGGCCGGGTCGTCGGCCAGTAGCACGGAATCCGCGCCATATTCCAAAGCGGCTTTTGCCACGGCTTCGACATTTTGCCCAAAAACGAGGGCGGTTGCCGCGCCGAAAGTCTTGGCCAGGCCGAGGGCCTCCCAGGAAGCGGGGGCGGGCTGGCCGTTGAAGTGGTCGATATATACCCAGGTGTTCATAGGACTTTCTCCGCCAGGATTTTTTCGGCCAGGGCCTCGGCGATTTCTGCCGGGCTGCCGCCGGTGATGATTTCGCATTTCGTATCGCGCACGGGCGGGTTGAGCAGTTCGGTTCGGCGGACGACCTGCGCCGGGGCGTCGATGCCCAGGTCGGCCAGCGCCCAGACCGGGATTTCGGCCTTGCCCGCCTTGCGGATGCCCATGAAGGACGGGTAGCGCGGCTCGCCGACGCCCTGCATGATGCTCAGGACGGCGGGCATTTTTGCGCGGGCGGTCTGTTTGCCTTCTTCGATGGTGCGCTCGACCTTTATCTCAGGGCCTTCGATGGTCATCGCGCCGACCAGGCTGAGCAGCGGCCAGCCGAGTAAACGCGCCACCTGGGCCGGGACGAGGCCGGTGCCATTATCGATGGTTTGGCGGCCAAAGAAAACCAGGTCGGCGTCGCCGATTTTCTGGATGGCGGCGGCCAGGACGCGGGCGGCCCCGGCGGAATCGAGTTCGTCGAGAGCCGGGTCGCTGACCAGGATGGCCTCGTCCGCGCCCATCGCCAGGGCGTGTTTGAGCGCGTCGCGGGCCGAATCGGGGCCGATGCACAGGGCCACAACGCTGGCATCGACGGCTTCCTTTTGCTGGAGCGCGCCCTCCACTGCGTACTCGTCAAAAGGGTTGATGACCAGGGGCGCATCGCCCCAGGATGGCTGCCCGTTCTGGGCCGTTAATTTGGCCTCGGAATCGGGGGTTTGTTTGACACAGACAACAATTTTCACGTTTCCTCCTTTTTTAATCTCACGCAAAGGCGCAAAGGACGCCAAGAAAACCAAAAACAAAAACTTTGCGCTCTTGGCGGCTTTGCGTGAAAATTAACTTTCCTGCCAGAATGCTTCATCATACGCCGGGAGTTCACAGCGCAGTGGCTTATCCGTCCGTTCGCCGAGGGCGTAACCGGCCTGGATGAGGGTCTGGATTTCGGAACTGCCTTCGTAGATAATTGCGCCGCGGCTGTTGCGCAGGTGGCGCTCCAGGTCATACTCGTCGCTGAAACCATACGCGCCATGCACCTGGATGGCCTGGTTGGCAGCCTCGAAAGCGGCTTCGGTGGCAAATTTCTTGGCGTACGAGGTTTGCAGGGTCGGGCGCTGGCCGAGGTTCTTCATCCAGCCGACTTGCCAGTAGAGCAGGCGCGCAATCTCATAATCCTGCGCCATCTGGGCGATTTTTTGCTGGATCAGTTGATACTCGCCAATCGGCTTGCCAAACGCCTTGCGCTCGCGGGCGTAGACACTGCTGGCCGCCAACGAAGCGCGGATGATGCCGACTGCGCCCGCCGCCACGGTGTAACGTCCGTGGTCGAAGGCCGACATGGTGATTTTAAATCCCTCGCCTTGCTCGCCGATGCGGTTTTCGAGCGGCACGCGCACATCCTGGAAGGCAATCCAGCCGGTCGAACCGGCGCGCACGCCAAGTTTGCCATGCAGGTTGCCGCGCGTCACGCCGGGACTGTGCAAATCGACCAAAAAGGTGGATAAGGCTTGCGAGGGTTTGGCCGCGGCCAGGTCGGTACGGGCTGTCACCAGGGCGTAATCCGCCAGCCCGGCCAGCGAAATCCACATCTTTTCGCCGTTCAGGATGTAGGCGTCGCCGTCCCAGCGGGCGGAGGTCTGCATGGCGGCCACATCTGACCCCATGCCGGATTCGGTGAACGCACCGCATCCAATTTTTGCGCCGCTGGCGATGGGCGTCAGCAAACGCCTTTTCTGCTCCTCCGTGCCCCACTGGAAGAGCGTCATCGCGCACAGCCCGGTGTGGACGGACATGGCCACGCGCAGGACGCTATCGACCGCTTCGAGTTCCTCGCAGGCCAGGCCCAGGCTGAGATAATCCATACCCTGGCCGCCGTAGCGAGTCGGAAAGCAGATGCCGAGGATGCCCAGTTCGCCCATGCGCTTGAGCATGAAGGGAATCGGCTCCTGCTTGCGGTCATATTCCTTGATGACCGGCGCGATTTCCTTCTGGGCGAAATCGCGCACCATCTTCTGGGTCATTTTATGTTCGGGGGAGAGGGAGAAGTCCATGCAGGTATTATATCAAAAAACCTACCGAACGGTAGGTAGGGTAGATGCGGATATTTTCAACGGATTCTTAACGGATGCGCGGATGGGAGCGGGTTGAAAAGCGGGGTGATTACAGCAATCCAGTATACGCTCGAAGGCGAGGCAGGAATGCGAAATTGGGTAGAACCATCCAATTACGGATAAAATAGAGAGTATCAACCCCAGGTTGGCCTCACCCGCCTCCATCTGTGTCCGCGAAAAAATCCGTTTTCAACCCCAAGGAGACCCCTACATGCGTCGAAAATCAATCTTGATAACCGGAGCCGCCGGGGAAGTCGGCCAGGCCCTCGTTCAGCAACTTTCCGAACAGGGCGCAGGCAACCTGC
>JAGVAO010000132.1 GCA_020060235.1 Anaerolineales bacterium
CTCGAGCGCCTTGGCCTCCGCCTCCGCCTGGATAACCCGCGCCTCGGCCTCCGCCGTAGCCTGGATAACCTTCGACTGCGCCTGGCCCTGGGCCGCAATTACAGCCGCATCCGCTGAACCCTGCGCCACCTGGCGGGCCTGTTCGGCCTCCTGGCGTTTCGACTCGACCACAAAGCGGGCCTGCTGGGCCTGCTGTTCGGCAATCTGCTTCTGCTCCACAGAAGCGGCATACTCAGGCGAGAAGGTGATGTTGCGCAACACAAAATCCTGCAAAATCAGGCCATTATCGGCCAGGCGGGACTCCAGCGCGCGCTCGATGTCGCTCACCAAATCAAAGCGCTTCGAACTGACCACCTGCTCGACGCCATACTGCGAAACCGCATCGCGGATAATACCGCGCGCCAGTGGGCGCACCAATTCCGAATCATAGCGGCCCTGCCAGGCAATATGCACGTCCACAATCCGGGTCGGGTCAATCGAGAAAATCACCGAAGCATCCAGGTAAATCTGCTGACCGTCTGAGGTGCGAGCCGAGACCGATTCATCCCCAAAGCCACCTTGGGTGCCGTCAGCGTCCGACATCGTATAAATCTGCTTCGAAATGGGATAGCGAACAACATTCTCAGCAAACGGGATAATCCAGCGCAAGCCCGGCTCCAACGCCTGCTCACGGTAACCATTCGGCTGAACCGCCGAAAGCACCACGCCGCGCTCTTCCGGCTGGACGAATACAATGCCCGCCGAAACCACCGACAGGACAACCGCAAGCACAAAGACCACCAGCACCAGCGTCGAAAGACCCTTGACCGGCTGGTTCTTACCGGCACGCAAACCAAGCACAATCACAACGCCGATGAAGGCCATCCATGCAGCAGCGGCCACCAAACCAAAAAACTCAGCAATATTCATACCTTCCTCCTTTTTTCAACGATTATAACGTGATAGCATTGGGCCATGCACATTGCGCACGGTCATGTTGATGAAACTTATATAAATGGGTGGCGCGCCGCACGGATTCTATGTCCTGCGAATCTGGTCCCCGCGCCCGGGCAATACCTGCTTGCCCAAAGCAGCCCCGCAACAGACTCCCCGCTTCCTGTTACCGTTACCCTGGCCGCGCCAACCTCCAACGGATTCTACGCAGCCGAACCACTGCCGGTTGCATGGGCTCCTGGCACAGCCCTGGCCCTCAAAGGCCCGCTCGGACGAGGCTTCTCCCTGCCGCCCGCCGCGCGGAAAGTTTTGCTGGCGTCCTGGGGCAAGCTGCCGGGCCGGGTCTTGTCCCTGCTCGAAGCCTGTCGCCGGCAAAAAGCGGAGGTTGTCCTGCTGTCCGAAGCTGCTCTCGAAGACATCCCCCTGTCGGTCGAAATCCTGCCCCCTGCCGCCCTGCCCGAAGCCGCCCGCTGGGCCGATTACGCCGCACTCGACATCAAACGCGGGCAACTTGAATCCGCGCTCGCCAGCCCATCCCTATCCGACTCTCTCTCCCTGCTGTCTGGCTACGCGCAAGTATATATCGAAACACCCGTCCCCTGCGGCGGACTGGCCGAGTGCGGGCTGTGCGCCGTCAGCACAAGGAACGGCGTCCGCCTGGCCTGCAAAGACGGGCCGGTCTTCAACCTGGCAGAAATCATAAACCCCCGAAGGTAGTAAACCTTTCGGGGGTTTCGTTTGCACAAAACTGCGTCTTATTCCCAAATCCTGAAAGAAGTCAGCGCGGAGCTTCCCAATCCCTGGTAGTAGACCTGCGCATACACCATCACAAGGCCGCCCGGCGGCTGGTTGGCCACCTCAAATGGGATTATGACCACGCCATACTGGTTGGTTCGCAGGGTGACAGTGCGCGGCGAATCGCCGATGAAATAAATCGTTACGGCCACAATCGCGTCTTCCACCGGCCGGAGGGTCTGGTCCTGGACGATGATATAAACGGTCTGGACATCGTTGGGCTGGGTGACTGCTTTCCAGGAAAAAGCTCGCGACTGGATGGACAATACCTCGATGACCTGGTCGGGCGCAGCCGAAACCGGGGAAAGCCGCGAGGGGTCTTCACCAACCTGGCTAAAATAGGCGCGGCCCAGGTCGGCCAGAACCACCTTACTGCCCTCGGCGTTGTCGGGATACCACTCGAAGCGCGCATTTTGGAAGTGCTGGACAATGCGCTCGTTCAGGAATTCAAATCCTGAAATCGGATATCCAAAAACTGCCTCGCCGCCGTTTTTCTCGAAAAACTCAAGAAAAGCGTAACAAACCGCCAGCCCATTGGGGAAAGCGCGACAGCCAATGGGCGTGAAAATATTCAGTTGCCCGCCGGGCTGGTAAAGTTGTTCACCCAGGCTGGTCAGTCGAACCCGCTGGCCTTCGGGGAATTCAGGGAAAAACTCGAACCGCGCGCGCGTGAAATACTGGATTAACCGACCACTGGTGGAATCGGTGAATGCCTCGGTAATCGGGTAGCCAAAAACCTGCTCGGCATTCGAGATGCTGTCGTAAAAACGCAAAAAATCACCCGCCACATTGTGGCCGGATGCCGGGAAGTAACGCGAAGCGTCGCCAGCCTGGGCGCGCGCAAAAACCAGCGGATGCAAGACCAGACCGACAATCAATGCGAAAAACAGGAAACGAGTAAGCGTTTTCACAATTCCATTATACAACGATTATGAAACTGTAATGTTTCAGTTTTACTTTCTTACACCAAGTTTTCGCAGGTCGAAACCGGCCTCGGCCCACTCCGGGCCGCTCCAGCCGCCGACGGTATCGACCAAAAGGCGGCAGGGGGTCAGGGCAGCCAGTCCAGCCGGGGTCAGGGCGCGAAACTGGGAATGATTGACCAGTAAAAGGGCCAGGTCGGCGTCGGACAGGGCTTCTTCAAGGGTTTGAGCAGCCTCGATGGCGGCGAGACCGGCTGCGGGTTTGTACGGTTCAAACGCCTTAACGGCAGCCCCCTCGGCTTGCAGCAAGTGGACGATTTCCACCGCCGGGCTTTCGCGCAGGTCATCCACATCCGGCTTGTAAGCCAGGCCTAGGGCGGCGATTTTCCTGCCGCGCAGGTCGCCGAGAATTTCGCGCACCAGGTCAACCACAAAATGCGGCTGCGAGTCGTTGACCTGGCGGGCCTGGCGAATCAGGCTGGCAAGGTCGGGCGCGGCCTCGACCAAAAACCAGGGGTCGACGCTGATGCAATGCCCGCCGACGCCGGGGCCGGGATTGAGAATTTTGACGCGCGGATGGCGATTGGCGAGGCTGATGGCCTCCCAGACATCGACCCCGAAGCGGTCGGCCAGCCGGGCAAATTCGTTGGCGATGGCAATGTTGACATCGCGGTAGGTATTTTCCATCAGTTTGACCATCTCGGCGGTCGTCGCGTCGGTCTGGATGATTTCACCGCGCACAAAGGTGGCGTACAGGTCGCGGCCAGCCTGGGCCGACTGCGGGGTAATTCCGCCAATGACGCGCGCGTTTTCTATCAGTTCGCGCAGGATTTGACCGGGCAGGACGCGCTCCGGCGAGTAAGCGACGTAAAAATCCGCGCCCGCTTTCAGGCCCGATTTTTCGAGGATGGGAACGAGCAAATCGACCGTGGTGCGCGGCGGGGAGGTCGATTCGAGCACAACCAGGTTGCCGGGCCGCAGGTGCGGGACAAGGGCCTCGGCCGCCGAGGTGACAGCGCGCATGTCGGCGCGCTTGTCGTCGTAAAACGGGGTTGGGACGGCTATCAGGAAGGCATCGGCGGGTTCGGGCGAAGCGGCGACGGTCAGGTTGCCGCTGCCGACGGCTTGGGCGACGGCCTCACCCAGTCCCGGTTCGTGAATATGAATTTTCCCGGCTTGCAGGGTCTCGACAACCGTCCGGTTGACATCAACACCCACGACTTTAACGCCATGGGTGGCAAAGGCGCTGGCGGTCGGCAGGCCGATGTATCCCAGGCCAAGAATGCAGATTTTTTCGAATTTCACAGTTGCTCCAATTTGCACAAAATGAAATAACCACGAAAGTGTACCCGATTCTTGCTGTTCTGGCAGGGTTTTCGGTTAAAATGGATTGCCCTGCGCGCGCTCAAAATTTGTTACAAGGAACTGACTGGTATCTCAATGGAAATTCTCGGCATCGGCATCGCGGAATTATTTTTTATCGTCCTGCTCATCCTCATCCTTTTTGGGAAGAAGGACATGGAAAACACAGGCAAGACTCTCGGAGGCTGGCTGAACCGGCTGGTCAACTCGCCGACTTACAAACTGCTTACCCGCACCGGCAGCGAACTAAAAAACGTGCCGCGCAACCTAATGCGCGAAGCCAACCTGGAAAAATTTGAAGAAGAAATCAAGTCTATTGGCGGCGATGTCGCAAAAAAGGCGGCCCCGTTTTTGAACGACAGGGATATTTTCGGTCAAAGTATCGGACACCCGGGGCCAGCCCCGGCTGCCGAGAAGAAGAAACCTGAGCAGGAAATCTCAACTCCCAAATTGCCGGGGGAAGATTTTTAAGATGAAGAAGCTCCTGCAAGCCCTTGGCTGGATTCTGGCCGCGCCCTTTCGCCTGCTGTTCTGGCTGGCCGCCCTGCCCTTTCGGCTGGCTGGCCGTTTGCTGGCCTGGCTGTTCCGGCCGGTGGTGGAGCGCATGAAGGGCGGGAAAATCTACAAGTTTTTTAACGATAGGCCCGAGGACCGTCCTGCGCTGGATGCTTTAAACAGCGCGGTCGATAACCCCTACCAAATTCTCGACCATCTCGACGCAATTCGAAAACACCTGCTACGGGCCGTGCTGGGGCTGGTGCTGGGCGTGGTTGTTTCGTTCTCATTCGCTGAACCTTTCCTGGCTTTCCTGGCCGCGCCAGTCGGCGGGCTGGGCAAGCTGCAGGCCATCAGCGTGACCGAAGAGATTGGCGTCTTTATGCGCGTGGCGCTACTGGCCGGGATTGCCCTTGCCAGCCCGTTGATTGCTTTCGAGGTCTGGCTATTCACCGCGCCCGGCCTGATGCCCAAAGCGCGCCTTAAGGGTCTGTTGGCAATTCCTGCCGCGCTTGTGTTTTTCGTCAGTGGAGCGGCTTTTGCCTACTACGTGATGATGCCGGTGGCCCTGCCCTTCCTGCTGAACTTTTTGGGCATCGAAGCCCGCCCAACTGCGGCCAACTACTTTACATTCTCGACCGGCCTGATGTTCTGGATTGGGGTGGCCTTCGAGTTCCCGCTCATCATCTATGCCCTCTCGAGCATGGGAATTGTCAAACCCAAAATGCTGCTCGACCACTGGCGGATTGCGATTGTGTTGATAGCCATCCTGTCGGCAGCGATTACCCCGACGGTCGACCCGGTCAACATGGCGCTGGTCATGCTGCCGATGAGTTTGCTATATCTCTTGAGCATACTTGCCAGTTGGATAGCCAACCGAAAAAACGGCTAAACCCGCGCCAATTCCTCACCATTTTGCCGCAAAATTTCATCCACAAACCAGGCCACCCCGCTTTCGTCGTTGGAGGGCGCAACCACGTCCGCCACAGATTTGACCTCTGGGCGGGCATTGCCCATTGCCGCCGAAAGCCCGGCAAAGCGGAGCATGGGGATGTCTATCATCTGGTCGCCGATGGCGGCAATTTCTTCACGGACGATGCCCATTTTTTCAGCGTAAATCGCCAGGGCGGAGCCTTTATCGACTCCCCTGGCGGTCATGTCGATATAACGCTCCCCGGCCACCGTGTGGTGCAACGACGGGCAGCGGCCTGAAATCAACGGCTCGGCAATCGCCAGCAGCGGCGGAGGGGCTACCAGCGTGGCCTTAAGCAGGGGTTGGTCGAAGTCACGCTCAGGGTCGAACGTCCGCGCCTGTAACGCGGATTCAGCCGTCAGCGGGTCGAGATTCTCAAAAAGCGCATCCGGCCCAAACCACAGGTGAGTCCCCGGCGCATCCGCGACCAGGCCCAGGTTGTGCTGGCGGACGAAATCGAGCACATACCGGAACTCGTCCATGCGCTGGAAGGTGCGCGAGGCAAGCGCGTGCCCGCCGCGCGACTGGCGGATGAGCGCGCCCGCCGAGCAGATGTGTGGCAGGTCCATACCCAGGCGGTCGAGGCCCATTTCGACCCCGCGCCGTCCACGCCCGGTGACAATCAGCGGGGTGATTCCGGCCCGGCGGGCCGATTCAATCGCCCGGCGGTCTGCCGGGCTGATTTCTTGCTGGGGGTTGAACAGGGTGCCATCCAGGTCGATGGCAAGCAGGCGTATCGTCAACGTTGTTTTCCCATTTTGCGCTTGTCCAGTTTTTCAAGCAGCAGGTTGAAGGCCAGGTCTTCGCGCAGGCTGGTCAGGAACTTCGAGCCGCGAAAATCATCGCCGTCTTCCGCGCCGTGTTCGACTGCATCAGACAGGTGCGCGAGGGCACGTTCGGTCTCGCCCAGCATGGCGGCAGCGCAGCCCGCGCCAAAGTGCGCCCACTCAGGCGCATCGGGCAGGGACAGGGCCTTTTCGTAACACGCGAGGGCCGATGCAAAATTCTCGTCGAGCAGTTCGAAGTAGCCACGCTGGCCCATATTCAGGGCCGGGTCGAAACATCCCAGGTAAACCGGATAGTCGGCGACATGCTCGAACCCGGCCTTGAGGGCCGTTTTGCCCGAGGCAAAATTACGCGCCCCGCAATGCCAGCCGACTTTTACCACGCCGCGTGACTGGGCCATCTCGACAAAGGCCAGCGCCAGCATGGTTGCCAGGCCGCGCCTGCGGACATCGGTACGGGCGGCTATCCCAACCTCGCAGCGGTGATGGATGTTGTACTCGGACAGGCACCAGCCCAAAATCTCGTCATCACGGGTCAGGCAAACCCCAAAACTTTTGGCGAGAAAGTCCTCGACCGTTGGGCGCTCGGAGGTCATTTCATCGGTCAGGAAGTCAAGGTTTTGCCAGTTCCCGGCCAGCAGGGTCGCATCGACCTCGCGGATTTCCATGCCCTCAGGCAAAATCCCACGCCAGTCGGCTGTGGCTTCTTTAAAGGTGTAATGCTGCATCGCGCGAAGGTAAGGTTCGCGGTCACTCAGCATCAATTTAATGAACGGTTCCCACGAGGCGTCGGGATAGAAAAGCAAGTAATCTTCGCGTCCTTCCCGCAGGGCCTCGCGCATCAGCACGCCCAGGAAAACCTTGCGAGCCGCATCGGCGACACCATGCGTGCCGGGCTTGCCAGCCAGGTAAATACGTGACTGGATGCGCGTCAGCGCCAGGTGCGGATGGTCAGTATCGTCCACATAGACGGGCGCATCAACCTCGCCAGCCAAAAGCGCCTGCAATGCCAGGTGCAACTCCATTTTGCGAAACAACGGGCGCACACGGCCCAAATGTTCAGGGGGTAAAAGGAACAAGTTTTTCTCCGGGAATAGTATCGAATTCGGGCAAACGTCTCATTCTACCAGATGGCGCCGCCAAAAATTACAGATGCGGCGCAGGCCACTTTTTGATGGTCCCGGCTCCCGGCGGCAGGATTTTCTTCTCGCGAAAGGGGAACCAGCCCAACTCAGCGCGGACAGCCTGCTCTTTGAACTCGGTCGAGCCCCAGACCAGCGACGCGCCAATCGCGCCGACCATCCCCGAGGCCCAGTCATTCGCCAGGAACAGCGAACCGACCACCAGCAAAATCCCCAAGCCCATTACATACGGCCACCACAGATAGCCGAAATAGCGCTCCCCGCGAATGACCCACACAAAGCCCAGGCCGATGACGAAAAGCGTGGCAATGCCGATGAAAATGCCGAAGAAGTTCATGTCAGTTTCCAGTATCCAGTATCCAGTCCTGCTTGCGCCGTGCGCCAGCACAGGTGAGCGCAGCCGCCGATTTGTGGCGGCGTAGCCGAAAGACGGTGTTCAGTGTTCAGCGACCAGTCTCGCCGCTTCCTCGGCATCCACCGGGCGGCCGACCGGGTCACGGTTGAGCAAGTCCACCGTCGTTGCGGAGGGATAGGCCGCCAAAATACGCGCATGACGCGGATTATGCGGGTTGGCCGGGGCATGGCCGATTTTGATGCGCTTCTCCTGGCGGTAAAACTCATAGCCGTCCCACAGCAGGGTCACGCCAAAAATGCCAAGTGCTGCTGAAAGCGGCATCCAGCTTGTCAGAAGCGCGCCTGTCCACATGCCCAGGCCGAGTAAAACTGCGATAATCATCGCCGGGCGGATGTCGGTCAGGCGCGCTTCGATAATACGCACCGCAACATGTCCCCACCAGATACCGAGAAAGGCCGCCAACGCCGCCGCCAGGCCCGTAACGTTTAGTTCCATCATGCTCATTCCAGAATATACAACGTCACCGATTGCGCAGGCAGGGACAACACGCCATCTACCGGGAAGGGTTGTTCGCCGAGGTCGACGGCATCGTGTTCGGGGTCGAGCAGGATGACGGAGGCGGTGGTCGGCGCACCCCCGGCAATCTCCAGTGAGACACGCTGCTCATCATCTGCGAGATTAATCACCAGCAGGGTTAACGCCCCGTCAGCCCGCCGGGCGGCGTAGACCGAGACATCCGCCACGCCCGAAGCGCTGTACACCAGCTGCTCGCCGAAATGCTTGTAGACTTCGTAAACATAATAGGTCGGGCTTGGGCCGTCGCGGGTGACCAGATTCCAGCCGCCCTGGTTGTAGGAAATTATCCAATAGTTAACCAGCAAGGTTCCTTCTTGAATCATGCGTCCCAGGCTGTCGGCCCACCAGATGGCGTTGTAGAACGAATCGGGCGTAGCAATGCCGCCGACGGCCTTGCTCCAGTCGGAATTGGTTTCGGTAACGGCAATCGGCAAATCGCGCCCGGTTTCAGCGCGGATAAGGGCGCGAAGATGGCGAAGGGTCGGATTCCAGTTGGCAGTATCGCGGCGCAAATCGTCAACGCTGCGGGCCGGGGCCATGGCATTGGCCGGGAACGGGTAGCGGTGGATGGAAACCACATCGACAATATCGCCGTTAGCGCGCAGGAATTCAATCATCCAGTCTTTACCCTCGGAATCTTTGGGGTTGGAGGCTGAATCAGGGCCAAAGTTGGTCAGTTCCGGGCCAATAATCTGGATGGTCGGGTCGACGGCCTTCATCGCCAGGGCAAAGGCGCGGAACTCGCGGTTGAAGCGCTCGACAGTGTAGGATTCGCCGAGCGCGCCTTCATAGAACTGCGGCTCGTTGCCAATTGCCCAATAACGGACGCCGTAGCCTTTCTCGATGTTGACATAACGCACCAGTTCGGCGGCTTCTTCAGGCGTGCCGGTCATGGTGCGAACGTTAATGGTCGCTGTCGCGCCAATGCGCTGGCACAAATCCATAAACTGGTCGACCTCGTAGGGCTTGAGGATGTTGCGGTCTCCCCACTCGCCGCCGGGAAAGCGGATGACATTCACAGGCAGGTTGTAGGCATCTTCGATGCGCGTCGCAGGAATCCCCGCCCAGGGGCCGTGATTGGTGCCATACACCAGCGGGCTGATGGGGCCAAGGTCGAGGCCGGGGTCGACGTACAGGATGTCCGGGTGAGCGGTTGGGATTGCGGTTGGCGCGGGCAGGGGAGTCGGCGGCGGTGTGTCAGCGGGAGTCAGGGTAGCGGCAGGGGCCGTTTCTGCCTCGGACGGTGTTGTTGTAGGCACCGCCGGGGCGCAGCCCGCCAGCAAGGCAAAGAGCAGGATAACGGATAAGGCTTTCGGCATGAGAGTCTCCTTGATGTAAGCGTTTACAATGAGCTCCTATTATATCCTAATCTCCTGGCCGCAATCACCAGCGGATGGTCGGCGGAGCGGCTGGCGCCATCCGCGATTTGGGCGCGGCAGGAGGCGCCGGGGGCGGCGATATGCGTCTCCGGGCTGGCTTTGCGAATGGTTGGCAGTAGAACCAATTCGCCAACCGCCATCGAAACCTCGTAAAGCTCTTTTTCGTAGCCAAACGCGCCCGCCATGCCGCAGCAGCCCGAGGGGATAATTTCAACGTCAAACCCAAGCGCGCGCAGGAAAGCCGCAGTCGCCGCCTGCCCCACAGGGAATCCGTCTGGCGCGGGGGGCTGGGCTTTCTGGTAGCAATGGCCGTGGAGTAAGACGGTTTCAGGTGAGGGGGTGTCAGGTAAAGAGGTGTCAGGTGTCAGGTTCGCCCTTCGACTGTGCTCGCCTATCGGCTCGCTCCGCTCAGGGCCTGTCACAAAGAGATTGGCTACACGCTTTCTCTCTTGGCCGGGAACTTTGCGAATCAGGAACTCATCCACCAGGAAGGCGCGGGCGGCAATGGAATTGGCTTCTTCGCGTCGCTCGGCGGGGACGAGGTCGCGCAGTTCGTCTTTGAGCGTGTAGAGTTCGCTCGGTTCGATGCCGAGAATCGGCAACTCCCCTGCCGGGTCTAGGCTGCGGATGGCGTCGAGTAGTTTCAGATGGTGGGCGCGGGCTTCTTTCAGGAAGCCTTTCGAAATCAGCGTTCGGCCAGCCCCCAGCAACGGGACTTCGACCAGGCGAATTCCGGCGGCTTGCAGGAGAGACAACGCCGCTTGTTCAATTTCCGGCTCGAAGTGGCGGGTGAAGGCGTCGGGGAGATAAAGAACGGTCTCGAGGGGTGTCAGGTGCGAGGTGTCAGGTGTCAGGTTGGAATGTTTAACGTTTAACGTTGAACGTTCAACATTCAACATTAAACCAAATTGCGGCAGGGGGCGTTCGGCGCTGATTCTTAAAATCGGGTTGATAATTTTGCGAACGAGCGGCAGGCGAAGCAGGGCATTGACTGACGCAGCGGTGCGGGTTTTATAAAACAGCGCACCAAATAGGCCGATATAGGCGAAAAGATAATCGCGCAACGGGCGCGGGTGGCTGCGATAGTAGCGCTCGAGGTAGGCATATTTCAACTTGGCTACATCGACCCCGCTCGGGCACTCGGATTTGCAGCCTTTGCAGGCAAGGCACAGGTCGAGGGCGCGTTTGACCTCAGTCTCAGGCGGCGGAGCCGGTTTGGCGCTGACCAGGGCGCGCATCAGGTTGGCGCGCCCGCGGGTGCTGAACATTTCGATGCCGGTGGCCTGGAAGGACGGGCACATCACGCCGCCATCCTTGCGGCAGACGCCCGCGCCGTTGCACTGCTCGATGGCCCCGGCCAAACCGCCCTGGGCGCTGAAATCGAGGCTCGAATCCCAGCCCTCGGAACGATAGTCCGCGCCGTAGCGCAGGTGACTGTCGAGCGGCGGGGTGTCCAGAATTTTGCCGGGGTTGAGCAGGTTGTGCGGGTCGGCAGCGCGCTTGAGGGCGCGCATGGCCTCGACCAGCGCCGGGCCGTAGGTGGCTTCGAGAAACTCAGAGCGCAGCAGCCCGTCGCCATGCTCACTCGACATGGCCCCGCCCAGCCGCAGGGTCAGCGCCAGGGTCGCTTCGGCGATGCCGCGCAGCGATTTGACGCCCTCGCCCAGCCGCAGGTCGAGCAGCGGGCGCACATGCAGCGTCCCGGCCGAGGCGTGAGCGTAGTACGCACCAATCGTGCCGTGCGCGGCAAGGATTTTGTCCAGTTCGCGCACAAACTCGCCCAGGTTTTCGACCGGGATGGCGCAATCTTCGATGAAAGCCACCGGGCGTTTGGGGCCGGGACCCGAATCGAGGATGCCCAGGCCGACTTTACGCACGTTCCAGACGCGCGCCTGCTCTTCGCGGGACTCAGCAATAACGACTTCCGCGCCAAGAGCCTGAACGCACTCGCGCAACCCTTCGCCTGTCTCGCCGCTAAATTCGACTACCAGCAACGCCGACGGGTCGCCACGCACCCAGGCCAATTGCGCTGCGTAGGCCGGAACGGCGCGCGCCAGGCGGATTAACATCTGCGGAATCAACTCAACCGCCGAGGGCTGCAGCGCCAGCAGACGCGGGACATCGTCGCAGGCGGCAGCGATGCTCTCATAAGCCAAAACGCCCAAAATGGTATGGGCCGGTTTGCGCACCAGCCGCACCGTCGCCGAGCGGATGACGGCCAGGGTGCCTTCGGAGCCAGCGAGCAAGGGAGCAAGATTAAAAGTAATTGAGGATTGGGGATTGGAGATTGGCGGGTAGGGCGCATCTCCCCACTGCGGCGGGATGGCAGGCGACCAGGGCAGCAGGTAGTTCAGGCGATAGCCCGCCGAGTTGCGCCAGGTCTTGGGCCAGCGAGCGCGGATTTCATCGGCATGGTTCTCGCGAATCAAATGGATTGCTTCCATAATCCGCGCTTCGACTTCGGACTTCGTCCTCCGCTCAGCGCCTAGGTCAATTTCTCCAAAGTTCGCCAGACTGCCATCCGACAAAATCACATCCGCAGAAACGATATGGTCAGCAGACATGCCGTAGAGGATGGAGTGCGCGCCGGTGGCGTTGTTGGCGATGACACCCCCCATCGTGGCGCGTTCGGCGGAGGCCGGGTCGGGGCCGTATTGCAGTCCATGGCGGGCAGCGGCAGCGTTCAAGCGCGCCAGCACCACGCCCGGCTCAACGATAGCTGTCTGCGCTTCGGGATTAATCTCAACGATTCGGTTCAGACAACGGGATGTGTCCAGCACCAACGCCGGGCCAATCGCCTGGCCCGCCAGAGAAGAGCCGCCCCCGCGCGGCAGGATGGGAATCCGATATTTGGCCGCCAGTTCAACAGCGCAAATTAAATCGTCCTGGCTCTGTGGGATGACGACGCCGAGCGGCATCATCTGGTAGATGCTGGCGTCGGTGCTGTAGAGAATGCGGCTGGCGCTATCGGTCAGCACCTCGCCGCGAAAATGGCGATTGAGTTCAGAGATGAAGTCAGGAGGCAGGGACATGGCGAATGGTAAATAGAGAATAGTGAATAGTAGGGGAATTGTACCGCCCAAAAAGCCAAAAAGAAAACGCCAGGAAAACTTCTCCCGGCGTATCCCAATCTACCAGTTTACCAACATCCTGGCAATTACTACTTCTTGGCCGCCTGCGCGGCAACCGCAGCGGCGGCAGCGGCAACGGCTTCGGGGTCGCCAAGATAGTAGCTCTTGACCGGTTTCAGGTCAGCATCCAGTTCGTACACCAGCGGAATGCCGGTCGGGATGTTCAGTTCGAGAATATCCTTCTCAGAAACATTGTCGAGGTACTTGACCAGGGCGCGCAGCGAGTTACCGTGCGCGGCAATCAGCACGCGCTTGCCCGACTTAATCATCGGGGCAACCGTCCCGTGCCAGAAGGGCAGGACGCGGTCAAGGGTAAGTTTAAGCGACTCGGTGGCGGGCAACTCTTCGGGAGTCAGACCGGCATAGCGCGGGTCGAAGCGCGGATGGCGCTCGTCGTTCTCATCCAGCGGAGGCGGCGGGACATCGTAACTGCGCCGCCAGATTTTGACCTGCTCATCGCCGAATTTTTCAGCGGTCTCGGCCTTGTTCAGGCCCTGCAGGTTGCCGTAATGGCGTTCGTTCAGTTGCCAGGCGCGCACAACCGGAATCCACTCCAGGCCGGTCTCTTCGAGCACAGCCCAAAGGGTCTTGATGGCGCGCTTGAGCACCGAGGTATAGGCAATGTCGAAAACATAGCCGCCTTCCTTGAGCAGTTTGCCGCCCGCATGGGCCTCCGCGAAACCCTGCTCGGTCAGGTCTACATCGGTCCAACCAGTGAAGCGGTTCTCAAGATTCCAGGCGCTCTGGCCGTGACGGATAAGCACAAGGGTGTATTTCGTTTCCATAATAAAACCAATCTCCTTTTACATAATCGTAGGGGCGAACCAATGGTTCGCCCCTACGGGAATTACGGGAACTGCGGGGCCTAGCGAATGGCCTGTTCGGTCTCCGGGTCGAAGATGTGGAACTTGTCCATGTTGAAGGAGACTTCGACTTCGTCACCGACCTTGAAGTTGGTGCGCGGGTCGATGCGGGAGACAAAGTTGTTGCTGCCAGCGACCAGGTAAAGGAAGATTTCGTTACCCATCAACTCGATGACGTCAACTTTGCACTTGACTTTTTCCGCGTGAATCGCCGGCGGGAGATACATCGGGTTGTAAACATCCTCAGGGCGGATACCGAAGACTACCTTCTTGCCGACCAGTTTTTCGTAGGGGCCGGTCAAGTGGGCCGGGATGGCGACCGCGCCGGTGCCCAGGTCAACGACCAGTTTGTCGTCGGCGCGCTTGATGGTGCCGGGGAAGAAGTTCATCGCCGGGGAACCGATGAAACCAGCCACGAACATGTTGGCGGGGGTGTCGTAAAGCACCTGCGGGGTGTCCAACTGCTGGAGCGAACCCTTGTTGATGACCGCGATGCGCGAGGCCATGGTCATGGCTTCAGTCTGGTCGTGGGTCACGTAGATGAAGGTCGTCTGGAGGCGCTGGTGGAGCTTGCTAATTTCAGCGCGGGTCTGAACGCGCAGTTTGGCATCCAGGTTCGAGAGCGGTTCGTCGAACAGGAAGACCTTCGGGTTGCGGACGATGGCGCGGCCAACGGCAACACGCTGGCGCTGACCGCCAGAGAGTTGGCGCGGCTTGCGGTCAAGCAGTTCCTGAATGCCGAGGATTTCAGCGGCTTCCTGGACACGCTTCTTGATTTCGTCCTTGGGAGTATTGCGAAGCTTGAGGCTGAAGGCCATGTTGTCATAAACAGACATGTGCGGGTACAGCGCATAAGACTGGAACACCATCGCAATATCGCGGTCCTTGGGCGGGACATCGTTGACGACACGGTCGCCAATTAAAATTTGCCCGCTTGTGATTTCCTCCAACCCCGCAAGCAAACGCAGGGCGGTGGTCTTACCACAACCGGACGGGCCAACAAAGACGAGGAATTCCTTGTCTTCGATGCGGAAATTCAGGTCGTTCACTGCGCGAACATTACCGAATTCCTTTACTACATGTTCATATGTAACACTAGCCATTTCAACCTCCTTCTAGGAATATAGTGACTATATTATATCGCACAATATTTAAATTCAAACTGATAAATGTCACTATTTTCCAACGTTTCGCATTAAAATCACCCCCATGAGCGCCGAACAATCCACCCCTGTCCGCCAACAATACCTCGACCTGAAACGCGACCATCAGGACAGCATCCTGCTCTTCCGCCTGGGGGATTTTTACGAGACGTTCGATGAAGACGCCGAAGTGGTCGCCCGCGACCTCGACATCGTCCTGACCTCCCGCCCCGTCGGCGGCGGGGTACGCGTGCCCCTGGCTGGCATCCCCTACCACGCGCTCGATAATTACCTGATTCGGCTCATCGAAAAGGGCCACCGGGTCGCCATCGCCGAACAGGTTGGCGAAATGCCCGCCAAGGGTATCTTTCCGCGCAAGGTGGTGCGCATCGTCACCCCCGGAACGCTCATCGAACCCAGCCTGCTGCCCGGCGACGCCAACAACTACCTCGCGGCAGTCGTCATCGACGATGAACGCGCCGGGGTCGGCTATGTGGACATCTCGACCGGCGAATTCGCCGTCACCGAACTGCACAGTCCCGACATCCAGTCCGCCATCCGCGCAGAACTGACCCGCCTGCGCCCCGCCGAGGTCATCCACCCCGACAACCAGATTTTGCTCAACGGCATCAGCGGCCACATCACCCCCTGGCCTGCCTGGCGCTTCGAACCGGGCAAAGCCAACGAGACGCTGCTGGCGCACTTCAAAGCCGCCACGCTCGACGGCTTCGGGCTGAAAAACCACTCCCTGCCCGCCCGTGCCGCCGGAGGCATCCTGCTCTACCTGCGCGAGACCGAACCCGCCGCCCTCGACCTGCTCACCGGCCTGCGCGTCTACTCGACCAGCGAATTCATGTCGCTCGACGCGGCCACCCGCCGCAACCTCGAACTGACCGAAACCCTGCGCGCGGCCCAAAACGGCGATGCCCGCGGAGAGACCAAAGGCTCACTGCTCGGCATCCTCGACCGCACCGTAACCCCGATGGGCAAACGCTTGCTGCGCCAGTGGGTCAGCCAGCCGCTGCTCGACCTGCCCAAAATCGAAACGCGCCAAAACGGCGTCGAAGTTTTTTTCAGCCAGTCCATGCTGCGGGCCGAACTGCGCGCCGCGCTCAAACCGCTCGGCGACCTCGAACGCCTGACCAACCGCATCATGTCGGGTCACGCCCAGCCGCGCGACCTGGTCGGGATGCGCGAAACGCTCGCCAGGCTGCCAGGCATTCTGGGGCTGTTCCCTGCGCAGGCGGATGAAAACCCGCTCTCGCCCCTGACCCGTCACCTGTCCCCGTGCAGCGAGGAACTCAAACTCCTTGAGAGCGCCCTCTCCGACGAACCCCCGGCCACCCTGCAAAACACTGGCATTATCCGCCCCGGATACTCCGCCGAGCTGGACGGGGTTATCGAGGCCTCGCGCCACGCCCGCGAGTGGATTAACAACC
>JAGVAO010000136.1 GCA_020060235.1 Anaerolineales bacterium
CTCGCTATCGGAAGAGACTCCGGCCACAGCCGAAACTCCCGCCACTGGCGCGGACGATGCGCCTGATTGGCTGGCCTCGCTATCGGAAGAGACTCCGGCGGCAGCCGAGACTCCTGTTGCTGGCGCAGACGATGCGCCTGATTGGCTGGCCTCACTCTCGGCGGATACCTCGGCGGCAGCCGAGACTCCCGCCGCTGGCGCGGACGATGCGCCTGATTGGCTGGCCTCGCTCTCAGCGGATACCTCGGCGGCAGCCGAGACTCCCGCGACTGGCGCAGACGATGCCCCCGACTGGCTGGCCTCGCTTTCTGCGGAGACCCCGGCGACAGCCGAGACTCCCGCCGCTGGCGCGGATGATGCGCCTGACTGGCTGGTTTCACTTTCTGCGGAAACTCCAGCGGCAGAAGATGCCAACGTGCCGGATTGGTTGTCGCAGGCGGTTGAGTCGGATGCAGGACAAGAACAATCTGCGCCGGTAGAGAAAAAGCCCAAGGCATTCCAGACTGGTTCGTTGGAAGAAGTTAGTCTGAATGAGACTCCTGACTGGATGGCGGGTCTTGAATCTTCCGGGTTGGAAGCGCCCGCCGAAACGGCGGCCCAGGCTGAGGGGGCGGGCGAGTCGGTTGAGATTCCTTCGCAGCCGGAACCCGCTTTGTCGTCCCCGTTTGAAGCCGGGAGCGAAGAATCGCTTCCAATTTCCGCCCCGCAGGAAGATGTTGACGCCATCCTTTCGATGGATGTTCCAGATTGGCTGGCCGGTTTCACCCCCGGCGAGTTGGAAACCCCTGCGCGCGGCGCACAGCCCTCAGTGGCTGGCGCGGATGATGAAGATATTTCTCCTGTAAATTTGCCATCGTGGGTGCAGGCCATGCGTCCGGTGGAATCAGTTGTTTCCGAGGCAGGGCTGGGCGGCGAGGAGATGGCTATCGAACAGCAAGGCCCGCTGGCGGGTTTGCGGGCAGTTTTGCCTGCCCAGGCCGGTTTTTCAGGCGTGAACAAGTCGCGCGCGTATTCGATGAAATTGCGCGCTGACGATGTCCAGCAGTCGCAGGCGGCATTGCTGGATGCGCTGGTGCAGGCCGAGCAGACTCCCCGCCCTGCTGGCGGGCAGCGTAAATCGGCGTCCAGCCGAATTTTGCGCTGGGTGGTTGCGGCGGTTTTGTTTGCAATGGTGTTTGTGCCTTCGTTGTTTGGGACTCGTTTGCTGCCTGTTCCGAACAATCCGACAAACAATTTGAAAGATTTGATATTAGAGGTCAATGCGCTTGCGCCCGATGCGCCGGTGCTGGTGGTGTTGGATTACCAGCCCGCCCTAGCCGGGGAGATGGAGGCGGCTTTTTCGCCTGTGTTGAATGACTTGATGATACGCGGCAGCCGTTTGGGTTTTGTCAGTACCCTGCCCACTGGCCCGCTGATGGCTGAGCGCATGGTGACGTTGATGAAAGACCGCTATGGGCGCGATTACCAGCCCGGTTTGCAGTATGTCGACCTGGGCTACCTGCCGGGCGATGCGGCGGGCATTCAGGCCTTTTCAAAATGGCCGCGTGCCGCTGTCGGGCCGAGAGGCCAGCAGGAAAGTTTTTGGAATGCGCCGATTTTGACGGGCATTAATGAGTTGAACGATTTTTCAGCCCTGGTGATTGTCACTGACAACCCCGATACCGGGCGTATTTGGGTCGAACAGGCTGGCATGGTCTTGCAGGACAAGCCCATCCTGATGGTCATTAGCGCCCAGGCCGAGCCGATTCTCAGGCCCTATTACGACTCGGGGCAGGTGCGTGGGATGTTAACTGGCCTGGCGGGTGGGGCTGTTTACGAAGCCCAGCGCGGCCAGCCGGGCCTGGCACACGATTATTGGGATGGTTATGGTTTTGGCCTGCTCGGTGTTCAGGTATTGATTTTGGTCGGCGGCAGTTGGAGCCTGGTTTCAGGAATTCTGGCACGCCGTAAAGAACAGGACGCGGAAGAGGCTTAAGCATGATGGCAGCTGACATTCTTGCAGGACTTGTGGGTTTCTTGTTCACCATCATGATTTTGAGTTATGTGGTGGGCGATAATCCCTTTTTCCGGGTCGGAATCCATGTCTTTGTGGGGGTTGCTGCCGGTTATGTGACCGTGATAGTGTTGCAGCATGTGATTGGCAACAAATTGCTTGCCCCGCTGGTTTCGGGAGATATGACCCAGCGGCTCGTGGCGCTAATCCCGCTTGTGATGAGTTTTTTCCTGCTGGCCAAGATGTCGCCCAAATATCACTGGCTTGGGCGTTGGGTTGTCGCCTTTCTCGTTGGGGTTGGCGCGGCTGCGGCCATTGCCGGAGCGCTGATGGGTACGCTTTTGCCGCAAGCCTGGGCCTCGGTTACTATGTTTGATTTGAAGGCTTTTACCGATTCGGATGTGATTCTGGAAAAAACGGTCGAGGGTTTCCTGATTTTGGCGGGAACAATTTTTACCCTGGCCTACTTCCAGTTTAGTGTGCGCGAAAGCGCTGCACGGTCTGGAAAGCGTGGACTGTTCATGCGCATTCTCTCGTTTATCGGCGAAATTTTCCTTGCCATTACGTTTGGCGCGTTGTTTGCCGGAGTTCTTGCTGCCGCCCTGACGGCGCTGGTTGACCGGGCGCAGTTTATCGTCAACTTCCTTGCTTCGTTTTTCCCGTAAAAACTTATGCCTGTCTCTCTGGTCGAATCGAATTCACTGCTGGCAATCGACATTGGCTCGGTAAACACCCGCGCCGCGTATTTTGACGTGGTTGAGGGGCAATACCGCTTTATTGGCATGGGACAGGCTCTCACCAGCCTGGCCCCACCGGCCAAAAACATCGCTCTGGGGATTCAATCTGCGATTGAATCCTTGCAACAGGTGATAGGAAAGCCGTTGATAGACAATAACGGCGGGTTGATTGTGCCGTCGCAGGCGGAAGGGTTTGGCGTCGATAGTCTTTGCGCCACCGTTTCGGCGGGCGATACGGTCAGGACCCTGCTGGTGGGCCTGTTGCCGGATGTCTCGCTTAAGAGCGTCGAAAGCCTGGCTTTAAGTGCCGGTACTCAAATTGTGGACGCAATCAGCATCAATGACACCCGCAGCCTGAATGAGCAGTTGGACGCGTTTCTCAAAGCCAAACCGGACCTGGTTTTGGTGGCGGGCGGCACCGATGGCGGGGCGACCCTTTCCATACAAAAAATGTTGGAATTGGTAGGCCTGGCCTCCTATCTCCTGCCCGAAGAAAGACGCCCGGCCTTGTTGTTCGCTGGCAACCAGAAAATCAGCCAGCAGGTGCGCGCCTCGCTGAGGAACCTGGTTTCCGAGGTCAAAATTGCCCCCAATGTTCGCCCGCTTGCCGATGCCGAAGATTTGGTCCCGGCCCAGCGCGAACTGGCCGACCTGATGATTGGCCTGCGCCAGCGTCAGATGCCCGAACTGGAAGATTTACGCAGCCTGTCGGGCAGCACCGTACTGCCCTCAGTCTATAACCAGGGACGCATGGTGCGATTCCTATCGCGCTATTTCGATACCGGGCGGGGAGTCCTGTCTGTTGACCTGGGCGCGTCTGCCCTGAAAATGGCCCTGGCCTTTGGCGATGAGTTGTATTCTTATGTTTTCAGCCAGTATGGCATGGGTGAGCCGCTGTCGGGGCTGGCGGTTCATACAGATTTTGACGAGTTGCTCCGCTGGCTGCCCCTGGCCCTGCCTGGCGATGTTGTGCGTGATTATGTTTACCAGAAATCGCTTTACCCGGCGTTTATCCCGACATCATCTGAAGAACTGGCGATAGAACAGACCATAGCCCGCCACCTGCTGCAAAATGCATCCTACCAGGCGGTTTCCAAATTGCCGCTCAGGCATCGTTCGCGCTCCGGTTTGCTTCCGGCGGTTCAGCCCATCCTGGCGGGCGGCGCGGTA
>JAGVAO010000106.1 GCA_020060235.1 Anaerolineales bacterium
GCCGATGTCGTTGTTGGGGTTTTTGCCAATCAGGGCAATGGAGACGAAATACCAGTCACTATCCTGGCTGATGCTGAACCCGCGGATGTCGAGGTCGGGCTGGTAGGTCATGTCCTGGGTAAAAGGCCGTTCGAGGCGGTTGATGTTGTACGAGTCTCCAAAAGGCGCCCTTTTTTCGGGGGCCGTGCCCTCGGAGGTTACATCGGGGTAGGGCTTGGCGTTGGGCGCGGCAGCCGGGATGAATTGGTGAACGGGGGCGAGGTCTTCTGTGGCAACAGGAACAGTTGCCGGGTCAAGGGGCGGCGCTTGGTTTTCCGGCGTCTCGACAATCACGTCGGGCGGCGCCTGGGTCTCTTGTCCGGGCATACTACAGGCCAGGGCGGCCAGAAACAGGATAAGGACAGCGGCAAGCAGCCGGTGATTGGTGTTCATAATTAACTCCTTTGGGCGGTTCACTCCAGATGATTTTATTAACGATGTTTCATCGTCAATATCAGTATATTCCTTAATAACCCCATATTTCAATCGCCAATCAAAAGACCGCGAAAGATTTTCTTTCACGGTCTTTTGATGCAAGCAAGTCAGGTGACAGTCACTTCAAAAGTGACTGTCACCTGCTGCTACATCACTAAATATGTATCGCGCTGCCCTCAGCGGCGTGGGCGGCTTCCATGATGGCCTCCGAAATCGTCGGGTGGGCGTGCACGTTGCGGGCAATCTCGGCCGGGGTCAGTTCCATCATCTGCGCCAGGGTCAGTTCGGGCAGCAGTTCGGTCACTTCCGGCCCAATCATCGAAGCGCCCAAAATCTCGCCGTATTGCTCGTCGATGACCAGTTTAACGAACCCGGCATAATCACCCAGCCCAAGCGCCTTGCCATTGGGCTGGAAGGGGAAACGCCCGACCTTGACGTTGTAGCCGCGTTCCTTCGCCTGGGCCTCGGTGATGCCGAACGAAGCGATTTGCGGCTGGCAGTAGGTGGCGCGCGGCATCATCTCGTAGTTGAGCGGGTGGGTTTCGTGCCCGGCAATCGCCTCGGCAGCCAGGATGCCCATCGCCGAGCCGACGTGCGCCAGCATCAGTTTTCCGGTCACATCGCCGACGGCGTAAATGCCCGGCACGTTGGTCTGCATTTTCTCGTCGATTTCGACCATGCCGCGTTCGCTAATTTTGACGCCGACCTCCTCCAGCCCCAGGTCTTTGGAATTGGGACGGAAGCCGATGGCCACCAGGGCCTGTTCGGCTTCGATGACTTTGGTCTCCTCCCCGGCGGATACGGTGACTTTCACACCCGTCTTGGTGGTCTCGACCGCCTCGACCTTGTGCCCGGCCAGGGTCTTGATGCCGCGCTTCTTGAAAGCCTTCTCCAGTTCGGCGCTGATTTCCTCGTCTTCGAGCGGCACGATGCGCGGCAGCATCTCGACGATGGTCACGTCCACGCCGTAGGAACTCCAGACGGTCGAAAATTCCACGCCAATTGCGCCGGAGCCGATGACGACCACGCTCTTGGGCAGCTTTTCCTGCAAAATGGCTTCCCAGTAGGTGACGACTTTCTCGCCGTCCACCTTCCACGCGCCGGGAACGGCGGACGAGGCCCCGGTGGCGACGATGATGTTCTTGGCCTTGAGTTGGGTGACTTTGCCGTCCTTGTCGGTCACTGCGACGATATCTTTGGCGGTCAACTTGCCGACGCCCATGTGCACGTCGATATTGTTCTTCTTCATCAGGAATCCGACGCCTTTGGTCAGGCGGTCTGACACCTGGCGGCTGCGCTTGACGGCCGCGCCGTAGTCGAGATTCAGGTTTTCGAACGAGAAGCCGAATTCCTTGCCGCGCTCGCGCAGGATATGGGCAATTTCGGCATTGCGCAGCAGGGCTTTGGAGGGGATACAGCCGACATTCAGGCACACGCCACCCATCCACTGCTTGTCAACGATGGCAGTTTTCAGGCCCAATTGTGAAGCGCGGATGGCGGCCACATATCCGCCCGGCCCGGCGCCGATAACAACGACATCATACTGTTCTGACATTTAAATAAATCTCCTCTGAGATGGTTTACTTTTTTTGATGCCCGGCCCCGCAAATGGTTGCATAAACCGGACAAGATTTCCCTATTTTACCCTACAACCGCCAGCGCAGCCGCCGCCAGGCCTTGTCCGCCTGCCGCGCTTCTGCCGCGCCCGGAACGCGCTCGCTGAACACCGATAACTGGTACAGGCCCGCAATCGTCTCAACATCGTCAATTGATTCAAGGGTGTTTTGCGCCTTGCCCTGCGAAATGTTTGCGCTGAGATGCTGTTTCAGGGCTTCTGCAAATTCCTGCGGGGTTTGGCTTTCGTATAATTTCGACCGGAGTGTTTTCAGCCCGCGTTCCTGCATGGCGCTGTACACCCGCCCGATTTGGCGCAAACTACGCGGGCGCGGGTCGCGCCACTCGCGCGCGAAGCGGTAAACGCCGAAGGTCAGCCCGGCCAGCAGCAGGGCCAGCCCGGCCCAGGGTAGGAAGACCGGTAGACCGGCCAACCTGGCCCAGGGATTGCGCGTCCGGTCGGGCGGCACGTAGGGCAGCGGGGCCGCTCCCGTGCTGACGCGCTGGAATCCCGGCTGGCTGGCGGTCGGCTCGAACTCGACCCAGCCGACCTGCGGAAAATAAACCTCGACCCACGAATGGGCGTTTGCCTCGCGCACTGTGTAAACCGCATCCACCGGGTCATATGTCCCGCCGACGTAGCCCACCACCAGCCGGGCCGGAATTCCCGACGCGCGCGCCAGGACCACCATCGCCGAAGCGTAATAATCGCAATAGCCCTGGCCCAGGTCGAACAGGAAGTAATCGACCGGGTCGCGTCCAGGCGGCGGGGCGGGGACATCCAGCGTGTAGTCGTAGTTGCTGCGCAGGTAGCGCTCGATGGCCTCGGCCCGGTCGTAAAGGCTGGGCGCGGTGGCGGTAATATCGCGCGCCAGGGCCGACACCCGTTCGGGCAGCGGCGGCAGGGCCAGGTAGCGCGTCCGCACCCATTCGGGGTAGTCGGGCCAGATGCCGCGCAGGGTCTCCACATCGACGGTTGCCACCAGCGATGTGGCCCGGTAGGCATTGAACGGGCTGGTGGCGCGGAACAAATCTGCGCTGCCGTTGGGCGCGCCGGGCAGGGTCAGGCGCGCCAGCACATTGCGCCATTCGATGTCCAGGGGCACGTCCGCGCTTTCCAAAATCCCGGCCCGAAAGACTGGCGGCGTTTCCTGGTTGTAAATTTCAAAGTCGTGCTGCAACCGGCGGTAGAATTCAGGCTTTTCGGCCACAAAAATCTCGCCGGCCGGGTAATCGGCTTTCTCTACCGGGCTGCTGACCCAGCCCTGGCCGCTGTAAATATCGTAGGTTTCGGCCCGCCAGTAATAGCGCGGCGCGTTGAGCTGCACTTCGGCGCGCGGCATGGCAGGAAAATCGTAGGTGCGTACTTGCATCACCAGCGTCTCGGTCAGGGTCACATCGCCGCCCAACAGGTGGTCGCGCGGCAGCCCGGCCACAATCCGTTCGCCGCTGGTTCCTGAAGGTCGGCCCGCGCCTGCAACCGGCGTCCCGCTTGTGCCGTTTGCATTGGCCTGCGCCGCCCGGCGCTCTTCGATGGCGCGTTGAATTTCCTCGATTGAAATCGAGGGCGTTGCCCCGGCCAGGCCGACCAGCAGGGCCGCCAGCGAAAGCGCGCTGACCACGCTGTTGATGGTTACATTTTCGGCGTAATCCAACCCGGCGCGCAGCCATTCGCGCAGGCGGGCGGCATAAAGCAACAGCCCCAACAGGGATACAAAAATGAACAGGTTGGCCCACAACAGGCTGGTTTCCGCTTGACTGTGAGACTTCATGATTATCGCCTGGGCCGCAAGCAGGGGCAGGAAAGCCCCCAAAACGCTGGCATGGCGCGCCAGCAGCCAGCCAGCCCAGCCTGCCAGCAGCCAGAACAAAATCTGCCACAGCATCCCGGCGACCACCGGGTCTTCCAGGCTGCGGCCCTGCGAATACGCTATGAGCCATTGACTCGTGCGCGCCAGCAGGCCGCCCATGCGGGACTGGATTTCGAGAAAATACTCGCCCAGGTCGCCCAGGTCGATTTGCTCTTCATAGAGCCGGGTGAGCAGGATGGAATAGGTCTCGTTAAACAGCCCCCACAGCGTGCCCGGAATTCTGGCCGTCAAAACGAACAAGGCCCCCACCCCGGCGGATGCGTACAACCCGCCAGCCTTTGCCGCCGATAACTGACCGTGCGCCAACGCCCAGGCCGTTCCCGCCCCAGCCAGGGCGCAGACGGCCAGCCAGGCGGTTTCGGCGTCTGACGCGCTGCGAACCGCTTCGGCGGCCAGCAGCGAGAGCGACAGCCACAACGCGCCGAGCAGCCACCAGCCGCGCGGGTTTTCGAGCGAGAAGAACCCCAGGATGCGTTTCTTTATCATCCCAGCCTCCGCCACGACAAATCGCCGGGTGTTCGTACCGGGATGGCCCGCCCGGTGGCTGAGGTGCGCCATTCCCACAGCCCGGCCTGTCCCGGCTGGGCTTCGGGGCGGTTGAGCAGGTCAGGGGTGATGACGTGGCAAGCCGCCTGCTGGCGAGCCAGCAGGGATGGAATTTCGCCGCCGGGCAGTTTTTCACCCGCGAAGGTTTCGGCGTCCAGCCATAACACGGTCGGGACGATTCCCTTGCGCGTCAGCATGGCCAGCGGGTCGAGCCATTCGCCGCGCCGCGAAGCGGTAATGACCAGCAGGCTGGCATGCTGCCCGATTTGTGGACGAATGCGCTCGAGCAGGTGGGCCAGCGGCAGGTGTCCGGGCCGGGTCAATGCAAGGGCGCGTAAAATTTGCCAGCGTTGGGCGGGCGAGTCTTGCGGGGCAATCCAGGTAAAGGGTTCGCCGCTGATAATCATGCCGACCGATTGGCGATTTTTCAGCCCCCGGTCGGCCAGCGAGGCGGCCAAGATGATGGCGTGCTCCTCGGTCGAATCGGCGTCGCTGCCTGCCTGGGTGTCCTGGTCGAGGTCGAGCAGCACCCACCAGTCGCCGGCTGGCGCGCCGTCGAAGGTGCGCACAAACAGCGAGCCTTGCCGGGCGCTGGTCGGCCAGTGAATGGCGCGCAGCGGGTCGCCGGGCTGGTAGGCGCGCACACCCGCCGTGCCTACAGTTTGCTCGGGGGCGCGCGGGCGTGGACGGCCTTCTCCCATATAGCCGCCGGGCGTAATTTCGATGTGTGGCAGGGGGACGACAGGCGGCATGACCATCAGGGTCGCCTGGGATGGGTCGTGTATCGAAACGGAATACAGGCCAAAGGGGTCGGCGCTCCGCGCGGTCGTGCCGCCGAGCAGGTAAACGCCGCGGCGCGAGCAAACGCCCGAGGTGGTCCACTCGGTCACTTCGCGCGAGCCGACCGCTGTCACCCTTCCGGGGTTGTAGCCCGGCATGGAGGAGTGGTCTTCGATTTCGGCGTTCAGCAGGGGGAAGATGCCCCGGTTTTCGATGGTGAAGCGTTCTTCGAGCCGGTCGCCGACCTGCGCCCAGCCGAAGCGCATTTCGCGAGTCAGGCGGGTGTGCCTGGCAATCGAACGCGCCCAAAGCCAGGAAACCAGCCAGACCCCGCCGAGCGTGACCAGCAGCATTGTCCAGACTTTGGATGGGTCGCGCCATTGCAGGAAAATGAGCAGCAGCACGAGCGGGGCCAGGATGGGGGCGTTGAAGCGCAGGCGGGTGTTCATTGGCTTAAGCATACGTGAAAAGCGGTCGGGGCGCAATACTTTAACACCCAAAGATGCGATTGACCTGCGCCTTTTTTCCTTTTACAATATTTTCATGACTTGTTTGTGCAAGCCTTTCCAGCGTGTTCACCCTTATACGTGCGGGTTTTTCCGCCCCGACCACGACCCTCCGCTTTGACGCCTGTCTGCGCGCTTATTCGTATTTGTTTTCTGACCCTTCCTTTCGTTAGTACAAAACGGAGAAAATCCCATGCCTGAACCTTTTGTTTCAAAACGCGCCGCGATTTACAAAGACGTTCCCGATGAAAAATGGAATGACTGGCGCTGGCAGTTGAGCAACCGCCTGAACAGTGTCGAAGATATCGAAAAAGTATTGCCGTTGAGCGACAGCGAACGCCGCGCCCTGCAAACCCAGGGCATCTTCCGGGTGGATGTCACCCCGTACTTTATCTCGCTCATCGACCCGGACGACCCCGAAGACCCCACCCGCCTGCAAATCATCCCGCGCGCTGAGGAGATGCAGTCTTTCACCGCCATGATGGAAGATTCGCTGGCCGAAGACCGTCACTCGCCCGTGCCGGGGCTTGTCCACCGTTACCCCGACCGGGTGCTGATGCTGGTGACGACTCAGTGCGCCTCGTACTGCCGCTACTGCACCCGCTCGCGCATCGTCGGCGACCCCGGCCAGACCTTCAAGCGCGAAGAATTCGAGATGCAGATTGACTACCTGAAGCGCACCCCACAGGTGCGCGATGTGCTGCTCTCGGGCGGCGACCCGCTGGTGCTGGCCCCGAAAATTCTCGAAGAACTGCTCAGCCGCCTGCGCGAAATCCCGCACATCGAAATCATCCGCATCGGGTCGCGGGTGCCGGTCTTTATGCCGATGCGCATCACGCAGGAACTGTGCGATATGCTCGAAAAGTATCACCCGCTGTGGATGAACATCCACGTCAACCACCCGAACGAGATTTCCGCCGAACTGGCCGCCGCTACCGACCGCCTGACCCGCGCCGGAATCCAGCTCGGCAACCAGGCCGTTTTGCTGGCGGGAGTCAACGACAACGTCCACATCCAGCGCGAGTTGGTGCATAAACTGGTACGCATCCGTGTGCGCCCGTACTACCTGTATCAGTGCGACCTGGTGGAAGGGGCGGGACACTTCCGCACCCCGGTGGCCAAGGGCATCGAGATTATGGAAGGCCTGCGCGGGCACACTTCCGGTTACGCTGTGCCGCAATATATTGTCGATGCGCCCGGCGGCGGCGGCAAAATTCCGCTCATGCCCAACTATCTGATGAGCATGTCCGACCACAAAATCATCTTGCGCAACTTCGAGGGCTTTATCACCACTTACGAGGAGCCGACTGACTATACACCCGATAAAGCCGCCAAATTCAAGGGGCTGAAACGCCCCGAGCCGGGTCAAAAGGGTCTGACCAGCCTGCTCGACGGCGAAGACCTGTTCATCAAGCCGGAAGGCTTCGAGGAAACCCACGGGCGGGACGGAATCCAGCACCGTCTGAAAGACGAAAGCAAGTGGAAGCCGCTCGGAATCGGCGCGCCAAAAGAAGAGTAATTTTCCCCTGCGCTTTCCCTACAGGACGCATACCGGCCGTCGAATAGGAATTATTTCGGATGCCGTATGCGTCCTGATTGTGTATAATGAGGAAAGGATTGACAATCGGACCAAATTTTAAGGAGAATTGCAAAATGAAAATATCCCATTATGTGTCTTCGGCCATGGTAGGCATCCTGCTCCTGGCAGTTTTCAGCGCAAGCGCGATGCCTGCCACCCAGGCGGCAGCCCTTTCTGAGGGTATGGTCGGCATTAGCGTCTATGCTGAAGGTGATGTGCTGGCTTCTGCGGGCGCGCCGTATGCCTTTACGGCAGACCTGCCCGGCCTGAGTGTTGCCGCCAAGAAAGACTATGCCTGTTCCCTGCTTTCGCAAAGCCCGAAAGACTGGGCGAAGATGAAACCGCGCCAGGACTTCGATGCGCGCTGGACGGTGCTGAATACCGGCAAGAAAACCTGGATGACCAGCGGCACCGACTACAAATACATTCGCGGCGCGAACATGCACACCAAAGGCAGCGTATTCGACATGCCCAAGAATGTTGCCGCCGACGGTAAAATCGCCCTGTACGTTGACATGAACGCCCCGAAACAAAAGGGGACTTATGTGACCTACTGGGGTCTTGCCAACGGCAGTCAGCATTTCTGCCAGTTTTACCTGATTGTCACCGTCAAGTAGTTTACCGGGAGGGGAAGGCGATTCTCTACAGGCGCCTTCCCCTCTTTTTATAAGGTCGGCATGAAGATTCGTTCCAGCCTGTTTTTGCTACTGGCATGTTCCCTGCTGTTTGTGTCCTGTGCGCCAGGTGCCAGGCCAATCGATTCGGAATCTGCCCTGCAAACCATTGTCGCTGCAACCGTGCGGGCCTTGCCGACCCAGACGCCTGTTCCGACTACGACAGCAACCGCAACGACAGGCAGCAGGCCGTCTTTGGCGCAGCCCATCGCGACGATTGTTTTCGAGGCCGAGACCCCTTCCTCGACCCCCGCGGAGATGCCGTCCCTGACGCCGTTCCCGTCCCTGACTTCCCCGCCAGCAACCTATCGTCCCGTGCGGATTACGCCGGGGCCGCGCCAGGGCGACTACAATTATGCCTGCCGCGTCATGAGTTATAACCCGGTCAATTACTATAACATTAGCCCCGGCCAGAATTTTACGGTCACCTGGAGCATCAAGAATGATGGCAAGCTCGATTGGGATGTGAACGATATCGATGTTGCCTTTCGTTCAGGCGAGAAGATGGCAATAGCTGGAGACCGATTTGATATTCCGGCGACTGTCCCTGCCGGGACAAACCTGGGTGTTTCGATTACCATGATAGCCCCCAATAAACCCGGCGAATATTCAAACACCTGGTCGCTTGCGCGCGGCGATAATTTGTTTTGCAGGTTTTCGTTTCGCGTTCATGTTGTAAAATGAGGCTTAAGTGCTTTCATGAAAGATGCGACTTTTCGGGTTCTCAGGGGTGGTTTTTGCCTATCGCTGGTTTTGCTGGCGGCCTGTGCCCCGCCGGCAACGCCCCTGCCCCCCGGCATGATGGAGACGATGGTGGCGGCAACCATCCAGGCCCTGCCTTCGTCTACACCCCAACCAAGCGCCACTTTAACCGTCGAGCCAACCCTGGAACGCCCGACGGCTACTGATTTACCAACCGAAACACCCTTGCCCAGCCTGACGCCCATGCCCACTTTTACATCAACCCTGACCAATACCCCTATCCCGACAGCAACCCCGGCGGGTTACAATTTTGGCAAAAAGCAGGGAGACTCGAGTTTTGGCTGTGTTGTCGTGGCCCAATTCCCGGCGGACGGATTTGAAGCCAGTCCAGGGCAGGATATCGCTGTAACATGGCGCATCCAGAACGTGGGCAGCCGTGACTGGGCCAAAGAAAGCATAGACATCGGCTATATTTCAGGCGAAAAAATGGCAATTGGCGGTACATTGTTCGACCTGTCCAAGACAGTTCCTGCCGGCCAGGTTGGCGATATTATGCTTACTTTTGAAGCGCCAAAAAACAAGAACGCAGGTGCATATCGCACCGTCTGGTCTTTATTTCGCGGCAGTACGCCTTTTTGCGAATTTTCATTCAGCCTTGGTGTAAAATAAGTTTGAGGAACAGTCAGTGAAAACAAATGGGTTTTACCGTCTTCTGCAATTTTGCGTTTATACATCTTTGTTGTTTTTGCTTGCCTGTGCGCCGGTGGCAACGCCTCCCCCCGAAGGCTATTTTGAGACAATTGTCGCTGCAACGATTCAAGCCTTGCCCACCAACACTCCTTATCCGACAGGCACCGACACTCCGCGGGCAACGCGACCGCCTGCCACTGAAATTTCTACCCCAACCCTGGCTGTTTCTCTGACCCCCTTCCCGACGTTTACACTGACACCTACCCTGACAGAAACCCCAACCGAGGTGGGTGTGGCCGCTCGCCAGGGCGTTTACCAGGGGGGCGGCAATTTTGCATGCATGGTTATGAACCAAAAACCGGTCAATTGGAGCAAAATTGCTCCGGGAACGTTAATTTATGCAACCTGGACAGTTAAGAATGCCGGCGCGCGAGATTGGGAAAAGGACGGCCTGGATATTGTCTATGTGGATGGTCAGCGTATTTATGAATATGCCCCCAAGCAAAAACTGGCCTTTAGGGTACCGGCTGGTGAAAGCCGTGATATTGTTATTGTTGTTCGCGCCCCGAAGCAAGGCGGTGATTATCACACAACTTTTGGTTTGCAGCGTGGCGATAACATGTTTTGCCAGTTAATCATCGGTATTTCGGTGCGATAAGGAGCAGGCTGTGAAAATTCGACAGATTTGGCTTTCCTGGGCGGGCTTATTGATTTTGCTGGCAGGCTGCGCGCCCTCTGCCGCGCAGCCGATTGACAACCCGCAGGATATGATTGCCACTATTGCAGCGGCGACAGTGGCCGCCCTGCCGACCAATACGCCCCAGCCGTCCTGGACCCCATCGCTTACCCCGACTCGCGTGCGCAACACGCCAACTGACATACCAAGCAACACGCCGGCCCCGACCATTGAGGGCTTCCCGACGGCCACTTCTGTTTATGATTTGCCGGGGCCGGGCACGTTATTGCCAGGTACGCCGGGGGCTGTCCTGTTTCTATGGACCTCAACGCCCGAGCCTTTCAAGTGCGACCTGAACAAAACAGACCCTGAGCCTTACACCATATTCAAGCCGCGCCAGTTTTTCAGGGCTGAGTGGCGGGTCTGGAATCGCGGGTCGACAATATGGAAAGAAAAAAGCATCATTTTTTATTTTGTAGGTGGCGATAAATTGCACAACGACCTGGAGCGCGGCGAAGGCACCTTTATTGGCTATACCGTTTACCCGGAGGATAAAATACTGGTTTGGATTGGCATGACGGCCCCAAAAGAGCCTGGCACTTATTTTGCCACCTGGGGGTTGCGTCGCGAGAACCGGACTGAGCCTTTTTGTACTTTTAATGTAACCATTCGTGTGCGTTAATGACAGAAGTGATATATGAGGAGCAAGTATGAGTCAGAAAAAACTTGGTTATGTCGAGTTGGAATGGACTTGTCCGAATTGTGGTGGACGAAACCCTGGCTCATCCAAAACTTGCCAGGCTTGCGGTGCGCCCCAGCCTGAAAATGTGCAATTCGAACAAGCCCAGGGTGCGCAATTGATTGAGGACGAGGAAAAAATTGCCAGGGCAAAAAAAGGCGCGGACATTCATTGTCCGTATTGTGGAACGCGCAACCCGGCGGATGCGACTTCCTGCGTTCAATGCGGCGGGGATTTTTCGGGGGCGACCCGGCGCGAGGCCGGGCGGGTGGTTGGAGCGTTTTCGGTGCAGGCCGGGCCGCTCGAACCAGTAGTCTGCCCTGGCTGCGGGACGGAAAATCCCGGCGAACGCAAGACCTGTTCGGCTTGCGGCGCGAATCTGTGGCCCGAGGCAGTGCCGGCTGGTTTAGCGGCCAAACAGGCCGAAGGTGGAAAGCCGGGACAGAAGAAAAAGCCCATCTGGCTGCTCATCCCGCTTGGCATCATCCTGTTGCTTTGCTGTGGACTCATCGCCCTGTTCGCTTTTCGCACCGATGAGTCTTCCGGGGTGGTGCAGAATGTCGCCTGGGAGCGCGCGATTGCCATCCAGGTTTTGGGCGATGTGACCCGCGAGGCCTGGCGCGATGAATTGCCGTCCGGTGTCGAGCCGCTTTCCTGTACCGAACAGGTACGTTCGACTGAGAGTGAGCCTGCCCCGCGCTCGAAGGAAATTTGCGGCACGCCTTATTCGGTCGATACCGGCTCGGGGTTTGCAGAGGTGGTTCAGGACTGTGTTTATGAGGTCTATGACGATTATTGCAAATATACGGCCCGTGACTGGAAAAATGCCGAGTCGGTGATTGCCCAGGGTGCCGATACAAACCCTTATTGGCCGCAGGTGCACTTGGGCACAGATGAGCGCGAGGGTGAGCGCAGCGAGAAGTACCGCGTCTTTTTCGAGACCGCTGACGGGATTAAGGAATTTACTACTTCAGACGAGAATCTGTTCAGGCAATTGCAGCCTGGAACGCAGTGGACACTTGAACTAAATGTATTTGGAGCCGTTGTTTCTGTTCGACGCTAAGCCGGGGTTTTCCTGCTTCAGGAGGTGAGAGATGCATTACCGACGTTTAGGTCATTCGGGGTTGAAGGTGAGCGAAATTTCGCTTGGTTCGTGGGTGACGTTTGGCAGCCAGGTGAACGAGGAAATTGCTTCAGATTTGCTGCACGCGGCTTACGATGCCGGGATTAATTTTTTCGACAATGCTGATATGTATGCCGACGGGCTGTCGGAAGAAGTAATGGGACGCTCCATCAAGGATTTGCCCCGCCAAGCCCTGGTGCTTTCCTCCAAGGTGTTCTGGCCGACCATGCCCGGCCCCAACGGGCGCGGGTTGTCGCGCAAGCATATTGTCGAATCAATCCATGCCACGCTCAAGCGTATGAATACCGATTACCTCGACCTGTATTTTTGCCATCGTTTCGACCCTGACACCCCGGTCGAAGAAGTGGTCTACACGATGGATACCCTGATTCGACAGGGAAAGATTTTATACTGGGGCACATCCGAATGGCGCGCCTGGCAGATTAATGAGGCTGTCAATATTGCCAAACAGCACCACTTGGCCCCGCCGACGATGGAACAGCCGCAATACAACATGTTCCACCGCCGCCGGGTTGAGATGGAACTCTCGCCGATTTGCCGCGAACACGGAATCGGCCTGACCACCTGGAGTCCGCTGTATTACGGTATCCTGACCGGCAAGTACAATGACGGCATTCCCGAAGGGTCGCGGGCGTCGCTCGACAGCATGGCCTGGATACGCGACCGCATTACCCCTGAAAGAATGGAAATTGTGCGCGAACTCAGCCGGGTGGCCGATGATTTGCACGTCAGCATGGCGCAACTGGCCCTGGCCTGGCTCTTGCGGCGCAAGGAGGTCAGCAGCGTGATTACCGGGGCGACCAACATCCGCCAGTTGCAGGACAACCTCGATTCAGCGGAAGCGGTCGAGAAACTATCGGACGATGTCCTGGAGCGTATCGAGCAAATTTTGGGTAATTACCCCGACGAAGATTAAGAGTCAAAATCACAGCAAAAAACAATCCCCGCGCATCACGGCGCGGGGATTTTCGTATTTATTCAGTTTTAATTGTCTTACGCCGCAGGCGGGATTGGTTCGTCGCTGGCAACGACTGCCTCGGCGGCAGGTTTCTTGCGCAGGGTGAAGAATCCGACGGCGACGGGGATAAGGATAAAAATGAAAGAAACGCACAGGAGAAGCAGCGCTACAGGCATGGCCATGGGTTCCATTGATTCGACCCCATTGACGGTTGTGGTGATTGGCTGTCCTGTAATGCCGATAATGCCCCAGACGCAAGACATCAGGGCAAAACATCCGCAACACAGGGCAGTGACAACGGTGATGGCAATTGCAACGGTTCGGTTTTCCATAGAACTCCTCCAAGTAGGTTTATTTATCAGTGTACAACAAAAGACGGTCAGACGCAAACACCATTTTAAAACTATGGCGCGGGCGGAATGAATTCTTCAAAGCCCGATGAAACTGCCGGTTCGTCTTGTGGCTTGATTAACTTAAAGGAAACAACCCCTGCGATAACAGGCACCAGGATGGCAAATACTCCCATAATGTAGAAAAGCGAGCCTAGCAAAACTTGTTCGCCAAAATTAGGGCTGGTTGTCGCTTGTTCAGCGCTCACTGGCGCCAGGGCTGCAACTGCACCAACTAAAATGTGGCCCCCAGGCCAGGCAGGCCGCAGCACAGGCCGGTTATCGTCGTAATCAGGATGACGGTTGTTCGATTCATAATCCCTCTCCTTTTTTACTCTGCTTCGAGCCGGTAAATTGCGCCGCTGTAATCGCCCAGGTAAATTTCGCCGTCATCGTCGAGGCCGAAGGTGCTGATACGGAAACCGGTTCGGAACAACAGCCTGTTTTCAAAACCGTCGCCGGTTTTCAGCAGGCCCCAAATATTTCCGCTGCAAAAATCGCCGTAGAGATAGACTCCCTGCCAGCCGGGCAGGGACTGTCCACGGTAAACCTGGCCGCCGGAGACGGAACAGCCGTCGTTGCGGGTGTACTCGGCCACTGGCAGGACGAGCGCTGAGGTGTCGTAGAATGTCCCGCTGTAGTCGTAACTGGCTTCCATCAGCCGCCAGCCGTAGTTCAGGCCGCCGGGCGAACCTGCCGGGGTAAAGTTGACTTCCTCCCACTGGTTTTGGCCGACATCGGCGATGTACAGGTCGCCGCTGGCGCGGTCGAAGGCGATTTTCCACGGATTGCGCAGGCCGTAGGCCCAAATTTCAGCCTCGCCGCCGCCCGCTGCAAAGGGGTTATCCGCCGGGATGGCGTAAGGCTGGCCGCCGTCCACATCGAAGCGCAGGATTTTGCCGAGCAGGGTGTTGAGCGATTGGCCGGCATCCAGCGGGTCGCCCGCCGAACCGCCGTCGCCCAGGCCCGCGTACAGGTAGCCGTCGGGGCCAAAGGCCAGCGCGCCGCCGTTATGGTTGCCGTAAGGCTGCTGGATGCGAATTAATTCAAGGCGGCTGGCCGGGTCGGCCTGGTTGGGGTCTGAGCCGGAGACGCTGAAACGCGCAATGCGGGTGTTGCCGTCGCGGTCGGTGTAGTTGACGAAGAAAAACCCGTTTTCGGCGTATTGCGGATGAAAGGCCAGGCCAAGCAGGCCGCGCTCGGAGGCGTTCGAGCCGACAATATTGGAGATGTCGAGGTAGGGGGTTGGGATGAGTTGCCCGTTTTGGATGATGTGAATCCGCCCGACCTGTTCGAGCACGAAGACGCGCCCCGACCCGTCGCGTGGCGAGGTGATTTCGGTCGGCCTGTCCAACCCGCCGGCGATTTCGCGCCAGACGGTGTTTTCGGGGTTGGGCAGGCTTTGGGCGGCCGGGACGGCTGTCGCCGCCGGGGCAGGTTCATCGGCGGTGGGAGCGGGTTCTTCGCGGGTGGGGGATTGGGTTGCCGGGGCAACCGTCGAAACTGCAGGGGGCGGGGCAACCAGCTCCTGCCGGGGAGCGGCGGGAGCGCCCCCATCCGGGGACAGGCAGGCGGCTAACAGGTTCGTAAATACCAATAAAACGGCGAACAGGCGCCGGGTCGTCATGATGCTTCCTCCTTGAAAATCAGTCTTGTACGTCGGTGGCTTCCCCGTCAATTACATCGGCAGGCGGTTCGTTGTTTGATTTGTCTTCTGTGATGCTATTCTCGCCAGTCATTTCGCGGACATGGTCTTCAATCACCTGGGTCGGGCAGAGTTCGATGAAAAAGTAGGAGGATATCCACAGGATGCCCAGGTCGTCGAGGGCCGCAACGCCGGGGATTCCGGCTATCAGGTCGAGCGGCCATATCAGGTAGGCCAGCGCGCCGACGGGGAGCAGTTTGAGCAGCGGGCTGACGCGCCGGTCAGACATGAGCCGCCAGATGAGTTTCAGGCGGAAAATGGCTTCTTCGAGCATGTTTCCCTGGCTGGGGATGATGCTGCGGGGGAGGTTATCTTTCATTTTTTTGTCTCCAATCTGGCTTTTTCAGGTTTTGTGGGGGTTGAAGTCTGGGGTTGACGAAACCGTATTGGCCTAACCGTAATTATAAGGGATAAGGCAGAGGCGATGTTATGCTATTTGTACTACGAAAAGGTGACATTTTGGGTTGCGCGCTGGCTTGACTCGGATTGATTGTTAGATGATAATCTAACTCATGGCAAAAAATATCCTTGACACCTACTGGGCGCGGGTGAGCGCATTTCACCCGAATGCCCGTTTATACCTCGCCAGCGCAATTTTGACCGGCGCGGCGCTGGGCGTTTATCGCCTGTTGTTCAACTTCTACGTTCTAAGCCTGGGCTTCGACGAAGGACTGCTCGGCCAGTTGATTACGATGAGCAGTCTCTCGGCCCTGGTGACAGCCCTGCCGATGGGCTACCTGGCCGATATATTGGGGCGCAAGAACTCCCTCCTGCTGGGCGGGCTGGTGGTGGCCGGGTCGGTGGCGGTCATGTTGTTGTGGCCTTCGGCCCCGATGTTCTATGCGATGACCTTCCTGATGGGCATGGCCCAGGCCCTGCAAATGGTAACGATGGCGCCCTTCCTGCTCGAAAATTCGGGCGAGGAGGAGCGCACCTACCTGTTCAGCCTGAGTTCAGGGTTGCAAATGGCGGCGGCTTTTCTTGGCAACTCGGTCGGCGGCTACCTTCCGGGGTGGATTGCCGCCCAGCAGGGCGTTGCAGTCACCAGCAGCCTGGCTTATGCCGGCGCGCTGGGCATTATCAGCCTTTCGGCTGTTTTGGGCCTGATTCCGTTGTTGTGGCTGAAAACCCCGATTATCAGGAAGTCGGACCAGGCATTTTTTGCGCCGTTTGCGTATGCGCGCAAACATCCCGGCACGCTCTCGAAACTGCTGGCCCCCATGCTGGTGACTTCGATTGGCGCGGGCTTGTTTATGCCCTTCATGAATGTTTTCTTTCGCGTGGCGCACGCGCAGCCCGACCCGGTGATTGGCAACGTGCTGGCCTGGGGCGCGCTGGCGATGGGCGTCGGGCTGGTGATTGCCCCGCCGCTGGCCGACCGTTACGGCAAAGTCGAATTGGTGGTGATTACCCAGGGAATTTCTATTCCCTTCCTTATAATGCTCGGTTACGCGCCCTGGTTCTGGATGAGTGCGTTTGCTCACTACGTGCGCCTGGCCCTGATGAACATGAGCGGCCCGGTGTATATGACTTTTGTGATGGAGCACGTCGAACCCGATTCGCGCGCGACGGTTGCCAGCCTGGTCAGCATGGTCAACAGTTTTGGCTGGGCTTTCAGCCCCTCGATTAGCGGCTGGCTGCAGGTCAATCACGGCTTTGGACCGGTCTACGCGCTGGTGCTGGTGCTATATTCGATTTCGGTCTATATGTACTGGAAATTTTTCTGGCCTCAGATACCTGCGCCCGGGCCGGTGAAAGCGGAATCGCCGGGATATTCTTCGGGCGGTTAACCAAAGGCTCTTTTGATAGGTCACCGCATTTTTCATGGCAAATATCAGAGAGACCTAACCAATTTGTCGGCCAATTTTGCGGGCGTGGTGATATACTCGCTCGGATTAATTCGATGAGCGTCTTTGAACCCACCACACTCGACCGGCGCGACCTGTTTCTCGCTCGCGCTTATTATTTTGCCTACCTGGGCGGCTGGGGATTTATCCTGCCCTTTATCAACCTGTTTTACGTCAGCCTGGGGTTGAACGGCAAGCAGATAGGCACCCTGGCTGCCACCGGTTCTCTGGTCGGGTTGGTTCTGGCTCCCTTGCTGGTCAGCGAAGTCAAGAAACGTCCGCGCCCAGAGCGTTACCTGCAATGGGCGCTGGCGCTTGGCGCGCTGGCCTACCTGCTGCTCGGACAGCAAACCTCCTTTTTGCCCATCCTGGCGATTGTTTTCTGCCAGGCGCTGGTGATGGCGGGATTGGTTCCGCTCTCCGATTCGATGGCGGTCAGCGTGGCTGCCTCCGCCGGGACGGGCTATGGCGGCGTGCGGGTCTGGTCGTCGGTCGGCTGGATTTTGAGCGTGCTTTCGGCGGGCTGGCTGATTGAGCGGCTCGGATTTGCAGCCGGGTTTGGCGGCGTGGCCTTTGGCTTCCTGCTGGCTGGTTCGCTGCTTTTCTTTATCCGCCCGAAGCATTTCTCCGGCCAGCAACAAAATGCGCCGCAGCAGCCCAAAAGCGACCTGCGCGCCACCCTGGGGCGCGTCTGGCGCGACCCGATTTTGCTGGCTTTTGCCGTCGCGCTGGTCTTTATCGGATTTTTGAACAACGGCGTCATCCAGTTCGAGAACGTTTACCTGGCCCAACTAGGCGCAAGCAAAAGCCTGATTAGCGTGGCCGGCATCTTGAGCGCGGTTGTCGAACTGCCTTTCATGGTCTGGGCCGACAAAATTATGCGCCGGGCCAGCGCGCCGCGCCTGATGCTGCTGGCCTTTGTCATCATCATCTTCCAGCGCCTTCTGGTGTTGGCTTTCCCCTCGATTGCCAGCATTATGGCCGCCCGTTTTATCGGTGGGACAAGTTTTAGTTTCTATACGGTGGCTTTCATCGGCCTTATCAGCAGCCGCACCCAGGCCAATGAAACTGGCACGGTGCTGGCGCTTTATACCATCACGATTTCAGGACTGGTCACCATGCTGGCTGCGCCGGTTTCGGGCGCGATATTCGACGCGGTCGGGGCGCGCTGGCTGTACGCCCTCTCGATGCTTGGTTATGCCATTGGGCTGGCCAGCCTGGGCCTGGCTGTTCGCAAAATTCAAAAGGAAACCCATGCAACAGACATCCACTCATAAAAGCATCTGGATTTGGACGATTGCCAGTTTTTTCGCCTTCTTTGTCTTCGGCTTTAGTGACAACCTGAAAGGCGCGACCATCCCGGCCTTCCTGCGCGACCTGGATTTTTCCTATACCATTGGCGGGAC
>JAGVAO010000134.1 GCA_020060235.1 Anaerolineales bacterium
CCCCTCGACCATGCCCAGCCCGGCGCGCAGGATTGGAACCAGCCCGACTTTTTCCTGCAATACGTAGGTGGTCATCTTTGCCAGCGGGGTCTCGATTTCGCGCGGCGAAACAGCCAGGTCGGTGGTGGCTTCGTAAACCATCAGGGCGGCGATTTCCTGTACCAGTTCGCGGAATTTCTTCGGCTCGGTGTCTTTATCGCGCAGGCGGCTAAGTTTGTGTTTGACAAGCGGGTGTTGGGATTCGTAGACATTTGGCATGACGCGCTCCTCGGGTTGATTTGGGTCAATTATAGCCTTTTCTTGTGCTTGTGGTTTGCTTTCGGGTACACTTGGGCAAAACAGGAGGCTGACAATGGAGTATCGCAATCTTGGCAAATCGGGTCTGAAAGTTTCGGCCATTGGACTGGGAACCAACCGCTTTGGCGCGGAGCATGTTCCGCAATCGGCGGTGAACGATATGATGGACGCCGCCCTGGATATGGGAATCAACTTCATCGACTCGGCGGATGTTTACACCGGCGGCCAATCTGAGGTCACGCTCGGCAACGCGCTCAAAGGCCGCTGGGACAGGTTTGTGCTGGCGACAAAGTTCTTTTGGGCAACCGGCGAAGGGCCAAACGACCGGGGCGGGTCACGTTATCACATGCTGAATGCCGTCGAAGCCAGCCTGCGCCGACTGCAAAGCGACCATATTGACCTGTATTACCTGCACCGCTGGGACGAATCCACGCCGATTGAAGAAACCCTCCGCGGCCTGGACGACCTGGTTCGGATGGGAAAAATCCGCTATATTGGCGCTTCGAACCTGGCTTCCTGGCAGTTGGCGAAGGCCAACCTGCTGGCTGAGTTCCGCGGCTGGACGGCTTTTGCCGTCTTGCAATCGCACTATCACATGCTCGAGCGGGATGTCGAGCGCGAGGTGCTGCCCTACTGCGCCGCGCACGGTGTCGGATTTGTGCCTTACTTCCCGCTCGCAGGCGGATTCTTGACTGGCAAATATCGCCGCAACCAGCCAGCCCCGACAGGTTCTCGCGGCGAGAGCAGCCCGTATGTCAAGGAGTATATGACCGACGCCAATTACGATAAAATCGAAAAACTCGAAGCCTGGGCGCTCGAGCGCGGACACGGCCTGGGCGACCTGGCTCATGCCTGGCTACTGGCCCAGCCCGCCGTGTGTTCGGTCATCTCCGGCGCGACAAAACTGGAGCAAATTCAGGCCAATGTGCGCGCCATTGAGTGGACGTTGACCCGGGCCGAACTGGACGAAGTCAACGCGCTCCTGAAAGGTTAATGACGCTCATGGCTGGCAACACCCCGCTTGCGCTGGTGACTGGCGGCGCGCACCGCCTGGGACGGGCTTTTGCCCTGGCGCTTGCTCGCCAGGGATATGCCGTTGCCCTCCATTATCACGCCTCGTCAGGGGAAGCGCAGGCTACTGCCGCCGAAATCCGTGACCTGGGCGTACCGGCCTTCCCCCTCCAGGCCGACCTGACCCGGCCTGAGGAAATTGAGCGCCTTTTCATTGAAATCGACAATCTCCTTGCCGATACATCCTTCAACATACTTGTCAACTCTGCCGCCCTCATGCCTCGCGGCGATGCGCGTACCCTGACCGCCGCCGACTTCGACGCCGCGATTGCACTCAATCTGCGCGCCCCCTTCCTGTGCGCCCAGCAGGCCGCCCGGCGGATGCCTCCCGGCGGTCTCATCGTCAACATTACCGACATTGGCGCGGCCAAAGCCTGGACGGGCTTCCCCGCTTATGCGGTCAGCAAGGCCGGGCTGGAATCGCTCACCAAAATCCTGGCCCGCGCCCTCGCCCCGGACATCCGCGTTAATGCCATCGCGCCGGGGCTTGTGTTGCCCTCGGAAGATATGCCCGCCGCCGACTGGGAACGCCTCGTCAGTCGCCTGCCAGCCAAACGCCCCGCCGACCCGGATGAAGTCGCGTCCGCGCTCGAATTTTTAATCAAAAACGAGTATATTACCGGTCAGACCATCGCCATCGATGGCGGCTATTCCCTGATTTAGCCAGCGCGCCGCGCCATTTGTGAACGCCTTTTTATTGTTAGGAGACAATCATGCCTGATACCCCCGCATCCCTTGCTGAAAAACTCAAATCCGAAGGCGAAAAAATGGCCGCCTTTTTTGCAGCCCTGACCCCCGGCCAGTGGGCGCAGACTGTCTATTCTGAAGAAGGCGAGTGGACCGCCCGCAGCATCTTGGCGCATTTTGTCAGCGCCGAGCAGGGCTTTCTTAAGATTTTTCCATCCATCCGTGCTGGCGGCCCCGGCGCGGCGGACGATTTCGACATCAACCGATTTAACGCCAGCCAGCAAGCCAGGATGGCCCAAATACCCCCTGCCGAACTTTTGGCGCATTTCCAGGCCACCCGCGCCGAGATGGTTGCATTTGCCGCTTCCCTGACCGAAGATGACCTGAACAAGCGCGGACGCCACCCGGCCCTGGGCATCACCTCGCTGGGTGAAATGCTCAAAATGGTACACCTGCACAACACCATGCACCTGCGCGACTTAAAGAAAGTGATAGCCTGACCACTGGATACCGGATACTGACCTCCGCCATGCTTCCCCTCCTTCGCCCTGCCCACACCCTCCTGCTTGCCCTGGCTTACCTGCTTGGAGCATCCCTGGCGCGTTACCTCGGCGTCGATTTTAACCTGCCGGCTTTCCTGCTCGGATTTCTCTGGCTGGCCTTCCTGCTGACCGCAGCCAACCTGCTCGATGCCGCCTACCGCAACCCTGCCGAATCCTACCTGCCTGACCAGACTCCGCGCCAGCGCGACGAATTTCGCCGCAAACTGGTCATCCTTTCCCTGGCGTTGCTTACCTCTGTCTCATCCCTTACCGTTCCGCTGGTTGCCCTGGGGCTGGCCAGTCCGCTCGCCCTGTTGCTCCTGGCCCTGTCGGCATTGGCGGCGCTGGCCTATGCCATTCCGCCCGTCCGGCTTGCCAATCGCGGGTTGGGCGAGTTTGCGCTCACCCTGCTGGTTGCCGTCTTTACCCCCTCCCTGGCATTCAGCCTGCAAACTGGCGAACTGCACCGCATCCTGCCCGCTTACATTTTTCCGCTGGGTTTCCTTGCGCTGGCCTGTTTTCTCGCGCTTGGCTTCCCGACCTTTGCAGCCGACCAAAAATACGCCCGCCAGACCCTGCTCGTTCGCCTCGGCTGGCAGGCGGCCATTTCTGCCCATAACGGGTTTTTGGCCGCCGCTTACCTGCTGATTGCCGCGATGCCCTTTCTGGGCTTGCCTTTCGACCTGGCTTGGCCTGGCCTGCTAACCATTCCGCTGGCGGTTTTCCAGGTTTACCAGTTCCGCCGCATCGCCGACGGTGGCAAACCCATTTGGCTGCTCCTGACCGCTACGGCTGTTGCGCTTTTCGGCCTGACCGCCTACCTCCTGACCCTGACCCTCTGGCTGCGCTGACACTGAACACTGGACATTAACCATGCCCGAATTCCTTACCCTGCTCCCCCCCGATATTGCCCGCGAGAAATTGCTCTCGGCGCTGACCCCCCTTAACCTGTCCGCCGTTATCGAGACCGAATCTGCCCTCGGCCGTGTCACCGCCGAAGACGTTTTTGCGCCGCATCCGCTCCCGGCCTTCCCGCGCACGACGGTGGACGGTTTCGCCCTGCGCGCTCGCGACACCTACGGCGCGTCCGAATCGTTGCCGGGGTATCTCAAACTGATTGGTGAAGTCCCGATGGGCGACACGCCCGGCCTGGAAATTGCTCCCGGCCAATGCGCCATCATCCACACCGGCGGAATGCTGCCGCCTGGCGCCGATTCCGTCCTGATGCTCGAATACACCCAGACGATTGGCGATGAAGTCGAAATCCTGAAATCGGTGGCCGACGGCGAGAACATCATCCAGGTTGGGGAGGATGTGGCCGAGGGGCAACTGGTCATCCCGCGCGGGACGCGCTTGCGTCCGGCGGAAATCGGCGGCCTGATGGCCCTCGGAATCACTGAGATACGTGTAGCCAATAAAGTGCGCGTGGGAATCATCTCCAGCGGCGACGAGGTTATCCCGGCTGGCGGCACGCCCCGGCCCGGCCAGGTCCGTGACATCAACGCCCACACGCTCGGGACGTTGATGTCGCAGTTTGGCGGGGAGCCGCTCCAGTACGGCATCATCCCCGATAAATTTGATGCCCTGCAAACCGCCGCTGCCCGCGCCCTGGCCGAGTGCGACCTTGTCCTGATTACTGCCGGTTCTTCGGCCTCGACCCGCGATATGACTGCCGATGTGATTAATACGCTTGGCAAGCCGGGAGTGCTGGTGCATGGGATTAACACCCGCCCCGGCAAACCGACCATTTTGGGGCTGTGCGACGGCAAGCCGATAATTGGCCTGCCGGGAAACCCGGTCAGCGCGCTGGTCAACGGGTATATGATGGTTGTGCCGGTGGTGGAGAAATTGCTTGGGCAATTGCCGCGCCCGCGCGCAACTCTTCGCGCCAGACTGACGGTCAACTTGTCCTCGCAGGCCGGGCGTGAAGATTGGTGGCCGGTGCGCCTACGCCCGGATGGGGATTTGTTCGCCGCTGACCCTGTTTTTGGCAAGTCCAACCTTATTTTTAGCCTTGCAGCGGGCGATGGCCTGCTAAAAATACCGCCGGACGCCACCGGCCTTTCTGCCGGGACCGTGGTTGAGGTGCTGCTAATCTAGCGAAATAGAAGTTTTCAGGTATCGGCGTCGGTCAGTGAATTCGACTCCTCTTCCCCGACAAGCGCAACCTCATGGCTGTCGGGGTCGTATTTTACAGACACCATGGCGCCGGGCTGGACGAGCGGAATTTGCAGGCGCGAGATCAACCGTTCGGTTTCAGCCTGAAACGCCGGCTGGCCCGGCGGGCGAACTTCCAGCAGCAGCCTGACAAGCGGGTCTTTGTTGATTGTGGTGCCGGTATCGCTGATTTTCAGGATGACGGCCTGGGCTGGGAGACCTTTTTCTAGAATGGCGTGGTTCCTTGCCCCGCCGACGATAACAGCGCCAATTAAAAGAATGGTTGCAGTAGCAGCCATAAACCCCATGGCGATAAGCGAGTAGCGCGCCAAAATTGGCAATTCGTTCCAGGCATATTCACCGTTTGGCAGGCCAAACATGGCAATCATTAATGTGGAGAAGGGTATCCACATAATTTTGAAGGCCAGCCAGCCGAATTTTCTCATGGTTTTGGATGTTTTCATAGTGCGTAACCGCCTTTAGACTAACACCGGCCTTTTACGGCTCGTTGATAATGGTTACAATCTTTTGGGCAATCTGCCGCCAAGAATCCACTTTGCCGATTTCTTTACCGAAGCGCAGTATGAGCATATTGTCGTCTGGGAAGATAAAAAGGTACTGTCCCAGATGTCCCCAGCCAAATACAGTGTATTTATCCGTTGCTGTTGGCTTATAAATCCACCAGCCGTTTTGGTAGAGGGTATTTTCCCCGAACTTCTCAATAATATTTTGCGGGTCAACCTTCGTGGACTTTTCTATCCAGTTCGCTGAGATGACCTGGTCGCCGTTCCAGTTGCCCTGCTTCAAGATGAGTCTTCCCAGTTTGGCGAAATCGATGGCCCGGGCGTTGAATCCGCTTTCCATCTTTGCCATATTGCCTTCTTCACTGTCAACGTTCCAGAAGGCATCATACTCGGCCCCGAGTCGTTTCCAGAGCCGTGATTCGGTATATTCGGAAACAGATTGCCCTGTCGCCCTTTCAAGAACGATGCCAAGAATGATGGGGTTGAAGGTATTGTATACAAAAGTTTCGCCAGGCGCTGTTGCGATGGGCAGTTGGGTGACTACTTCTCGCAGGCGTGGATGGTAATAAGCCCTTGATTTGTCATGCCAGGGAATGTCGGTATCCTTGAACGCGATACCAGACTTCATTGACAGCAAATGCCCAAGGGTAATGTTTTTGTATCGGGGATCGGTTTTCAGTAGTTCTGGGATGTATGTGGTAACGGGGTCGTCCAGGCTGTTGATGTAGCCATCGTCGATTGCCGCGCCAACCAGGAGGGAAGTGATGGACTTGGCGACCGAAAAAGAAGTCACAATCGAATCACGTTGATAGCCGTTGAAGTAGTTCTCGTAGAGTATTTCATCGTTCTTGATGACAATAAAGGCAGTTGTGCCTGTCTCTGCAAGCAGAGTTTCCAGCTCCTTTTCTTGTAATTTTCCTTTGTGCTGGTAGGGGATTTTGCTAAATCGGGAACTGCTGTGGCTGTCTTTGAAATGAAATACGGGTGGCGCTTTTTCTACTGCGCGGGAGGGAAACAGCAGGTAATCTTCGATCCCCGATGATTTCCATGCGACCCAGCGGCCGGTAAAAGTGTCTGTTTGGGATGCCAGAATAAAATAAGCGGCGATAAGGACCCCCAGAACAAGAATGCCTACCAATAAATAGTTCATGAGAATCGACCTCCTGGGAAATTTCATGTATTTGCAATTGTCCTTGTGCGGTACAACCCTTCCTGTTCCTCGCTGGTTAGCCGGCGGAAGGAATACTGGTAGCCATAGTAAACCGCGAAAGCATAAAAGAGCAAGTCGATGGGTGAGAAAGTGGCGATGAAAATTTCCAGGTCGGCGGCGGGGTCGGTCAGCATGAAAAGCAAAACTTCGAAAATGGAAACCGAATATTCACGCGAAAGCACTGCCGCTATCGTCAAGAAGTTGCCCAGGATGCAGCTCACCAGCGCCAGGGCCGCCCCGGCAATTCCGAAGACTTTGTCCACGCCTTTGCCGAACTGGCGCAGCGACCAGCCTACCATAAAGGCCACGCCTATCGCCATCCACCCGATTTGATAGCCGGTGACGAAGCCGACAACGCCCCAAAGGATGGCGCCAAGCACGGCTGCGGCCAACCCGGCGGCAATTCCCAGCGACAGGTTTTGCTCTTCCTGGATGCGTTCCTGCAATTCCTGCACTTTTGCCGGGTCGACTTCCCTAATGGTTTGGAATTGCGATTCCGCTGCGGGGTTTGTATTCACGGGACTTTCTTGTGGCGTGTTATCTGGGAAGGTACTCATGGTTATTCTCCATTTTCGTATTGATTGTGCTGATGTGATGACGGGGCGGCCTGCCAAAAAACGGCCAACTCATCCGCCTCGCTCGATAAGAGTATCCAGTATTAATTGGGCTAGGTCGAACAAGCGCGTTTGGTTTTCGGGGCTGTCTTCCAGCCAGAAGCTAAGACGCAGATTCAGGTATACGTTGCCTTGCAAGGCAATCAGTCGCAGGCTCATACCTTCCTCGCCTGTCCAGAAATAAGCCTGTTCACCCAACCCGTCTATCGGCGCGATGTCCTCAGGCAGGAGGCTGGCCGCTTCGTTGAAAAATTCGGCAGCCCGGTCTGCATTTTCTTCAATCGACAGGCTGTAGAACATGAAGACCTCGGCTTCCATCGGGTCGGTCATGCAGTCGTAAGTGGATAAGCCGGGTTCGCCAAATCCGCCCCCGCTGGTGAGTGGAATTTCCAGCGCGACGCCCAAAACCTGGCCAAATTCCTCCGGTTCCAGCAGGGAGCAGGCCTCGAAAAATTCACCCTCGCCTGCCAGTTTTTCAAGGTCGATATAGGTTGCGGTTTGTGGTGCTGGCGCGGTAGGGGTGAAAACCGGAACGGTAGGAGTCGGAAGCCGGGAGGCGAACCCAAAATAGAGCACCTGGCTGGACGGAAGCCCGGCCAGGTTGATGCTTGTTGGCGTGGTAGCCAGGTAATTGTTGGGCGCACTGGCGACAACTTCCAGTTCGTCGCATTTAGGCCCAAAGTCACCGATGCCGTGAAGTGCCGCGATTCCTTCATCGTTTGTCTGGGCGGGAAAAGAGCGGCTGGTTTGGCCTGCTGGATACATGGTGACGGCAACGCCTTTGAGCGGTTTTTCACCCTCGTCGAAAACGCCATTCTCGTTGACATCCTCCCAGGCCTGGGCGGTACGCGATGGAAAGCACTCCGAAATGGGGACAATGGGCGGTAGCGGTGCGTTACAGGCCGATAGCATAAGTAAGAATACCAATAAAAACCCAAACAGTCGTTTCATTTGAACTCCAGAAAGAGAAATACCACTAAAATTGTTCACGCAGGCCTGTTGGTTCGCGGCCTACTCGCTTAACAGGTGCTGAATTGCCACATCCCTGTCTCGAAACAAGGTCACATTCAATCCGGCGTTCCTGGCGACGGTTTCCACAAAGTCGTGACTATGGTCATCTGGTTCGACAACCAGGGCTACGACGGCATCCAGGTCAACGCCTGCCGATGCAGGCATTTTGTCATAAGCAAATTCATAGTTCCCCAAAACGGATTCGACATTGTGCGATTCGGTCAAATCGACAAGGTATCGATTGATTCCAAGTTCGTGGCCCAGCGCATGACTTTCATGGTTATATTTTAGCGCCAGACCCGAGTTAATATCGCCAACCACTTTTTGGATGATGTACTTGCCGTCAGCAGAAACGGTGTTTGTGCTGGGCATGAGGCCTCCTGGTTAGGGCTTTCTAATCCCAATAATCTTTCATCAACTCGGTAGCCCAGTCTGGCTGGCGCACCTCGCTGCGCGGAAGAAACTCGCGCATTACCGGCTTGATATCCAGCACCGGCGTTCCATCAATGGCGTCCAATCCCTCCACCGTCAGATTTCGCCCGGATTGTCCTACAATTCGCACAACCGTCACCCCCAACCGGTTGGGGCGATTCTTGCCTCGCTGCGCGAAAATTCCGATTTTTGGCCAGTTCGGGTTATTACGCGGATGCCTGGCGCCGGTCTCGATTTTTTGCTCATCCACCCGGTCGAAATAGAAAACAACCTCCGCGTGAGAAAAATCGGCGATGTGGGCAAGCGACTCTTCGCTAAATCGCTCGTCCAGTTTGATAATTGAGACAACATCGCCCCAATGGTCATCCTCGACAGCAAGGCGGCTATTTTTCACGATTCCGATGGGAGATATGGATATGGTCATGACGCTTGCTGCCTGTTATTGGGTTATCCGGTCTGGCATGCAAACCCGGCGTGTTTCCTCGGGCTTCAACCGGCCTGCTTTTTGAACCTGGCCTCAGCCACATGGCGATAAGGCGTTGGTTTTCCGCTGAACAACTCGCTGAACAGGTTAATCATTTCATCCTGTCCATAGAGCGCCTGGTTTTCCAGGGCGTTTTTTAGGGTTTCCAACTCGCCACACAGGCCGCGCATCTGCGCCTGAAAAGCCTCCAGGTTTTTTGCGTTGACGTCGTTTCGCAGTTCACTGCCAGCCTCATGAGCGCGGTCAAGCGCCTGCATGGCGTTTTGGATGCGTTCCAACATCAGGTCACGGTCAGTCATCGCACACCTCCTGAGCGCATCCGCACGCTCTGCTTTAAGCATAGCATTTTTCCGGCGGCCTTTCAATCCTTTCCGCCATCTCGGCGATAATCCTCGGGCGTGTCGAGGTCTTTCAACACGGTTTTATCAGCCTCAACATAAAAAATCTCAGCCTCGTGCGCGTGCAGGAAAGCCCTGCCGGTTTCAGCCGACATCAAATCAGGCCACAAATCGCGCCGCACCAGCCAGGGATGCCCGCGCCGCATTTCAAAACTGGGCAGGATAAGACGCGAACCCGGCGTTTTCGCGGCTGAAATCACTCGCCGCGCGGCATCCGGACTCAGCTGGGGCTGGTCACCCAGTGCGATGAGCGCGAACTCCGCATCCGGGCCAATCGCCGCCAACCCCGCCCTTATGCTGCTCATCATCTCCCCGGCCTCATACTGCGGGTTGAAGACTGTCTGCGCCGGGAACCCCTCTGTTTCCAGGCGGACTACCTCGGCCTCGACCGCCTCCCGCGCCCCGCCGGTGACGACAATTATTTTTTCGGTGCCCGCGCCGTGAAGTATCCTGAGAACCTGACCCAAAACCGTCGTCCCGCCCCAGGGCAGCAGCATCTTCGGCTGCCCCATCCGCCGCGACAACCCCGCCGCCAAAACAATCGCCGTAATATGTTGCGTCATTCTTTCACCAATCCTGGTCTCGATACGGGCTAACGCCCTACTCGACATCTATGTTCAACCTTCAACATTCTGCATTTAGCATTCACACCTGCACTTGCGTACGGTGCAAGTGTCATTCTGCCTTACTCCTCCACTCCCCACGCCAGCAACTTGCGATAATCGTTCTCATCATCCACATCAAACAACAAACTCTCATCGTGCCAGGGCACATACTCCACCGAATACTCGCGGAACAACGCCCGCCCGCCGACGTCTCCCGTCAGTTTGAGCAAATCGGGGAATGTAACCCGGTCGAACAAAACCGGATTCCCGCGCCGGTCGGCAATAAGCGGCGCGACAATTGGGAAAAGCTCCTCCGCATGGCGCGCCTTGAGCGCAGCCAGCACATGCGCCGTCACCTGCGGCTGGTCGGCCAGCAGGAAAATTGCAGCCCCCTCCCGCGCCAACGACGATTTCGGGCGGGGGCCGGAGTCTAACCCCGCTCGAATCGACGAAGCCTGCCCCTCCTCCCAATCTGCATTCCTGATAATTACGACATCCAAATCAGCCACTGCCGCCTCGACAGCCTCTGCATTCGCCCCGCTCACAACCACCACTGGAGAAAGCCCGGCGGCTAGCGCGGTTTTGGCGATTCGGCGCACAAACGGTTCGCCGTGATAATTGAGCAATTGCTTTGGTTTGCCGTAGCGGGTTGCGGCCCCTGCCGCCAGGATGATTGCCATCACCGGTTCAAAAACCGCATGAATTTTTTCCTGTTCAAGGCTGGCGACCAGCACGCAGTCGTAATTTTTGAGCAATTCACCCGCCATACCCCCAGCGGCGGCTTGCCTTTCGCTTGTCTCGGCCTGGTTGAGCAGCGCAATCCGCCGCGCCCCCGCGGGGACGTTTTTTAGCCCGCCTTCGGTATGGTTCAGCACCCTTGCCAGCCCTGCCGCTGAGACTTTTTCTCCCATCCCCAGCCCGGACAGCGCCGCGAACCGCTCCGCCCGGTGGACGGTTTCTTCTGCGAGCGGCTGTCCCAGCCCGGAAAGCCCGGCCACAACCACGACGGCATCGACAAAATCGGGAATAGCGGGTTCGTGCTCCGCCGGGGCCTTGAGCGGCTTCTGGCGCGAACCGTCCGCTTCGATGAGCAGGGGCAGGGTGTGGTTTTGGGCCAACTGGCGCAGGCGCGCCAATTGCGCGGCATCCAGGCCGCCATAACGGTTGCTGACCGGGTCGAGCGGCCCGGTCAACAGGCAGATTCCGGTTTCTGGAACGAAAAAATCTGGCAGAGCGACATCTGCCTGCCAGGTGATGTGCGTGTCGGCCTGACCGGTCTGCCATTTACCCAGGTGAGTGCTGGTCGTCACCAGCGCCGCCGGGAATTGGCGCGCCAGTTGGAATAGGGCTGTCGTCTTGCCCCCCGAGCCGACAAAGGCGATGGTTGCAGGTTGTTCAAGGCGTAATGCTTTGCGAAGGTTTATCACTTTTTTCTCTTGATTTTTTTCGGGACGCGGATGACACGGATTACACGGAATCTCACGGATTTTTCTTGAAAAACCTGTGTAAATCCGTCTAATCCGCCTGCACTGGCATCAGGCCAGGGTGAAATCCGTGTCCTGATTTTGAATTTTGCGCGTGAAACTCATAATCGCCTCCAGCACCCCGCCGCCTATGGCCAGGGCTTTGTCAGAGACGAGGAAGCAATATTCGCGCTGATTGCGTTTGTCCAGGTCGCCGATTTTCAGGTTTTGCGTCACCTGCACGCCGGGGCGGATGAGTCCGCGCAGAACCCCGGCGAAGGGGGCGGTGATGGGTACCCCAGCCACCTCGGCGATGACCTGTCCGGGTTCGATATGCTCGCCGATTTGCGCGTAGTCAACAAGTTGACCGTCTGCCGGGGCGCGCAGGACGCGGGACGGTTCGCCTTCGGGTTGCCCGCTGTCGGGATTGGCGCTTCCGTGCCAGTAGACGCGCCCGAGGGTGTGTCCGCGCTGGGTTTCGATAACAGCCTGGCAGTTTTCGTCGACAACAAAGCCAGGGCCGAGGCCAATCAGCAGGGGAACGTCGAAGGGCAGCGGGGCGGGGGGGTGTTTGAGCAGGCGCGCATCGATGATGGTTGAAAGTTGAAGGTTAAATGTTGAAAGGAAGGTCAGGGTTGGATCTATGGTGACCGGGATTTGGTTTTGGGCCAGGGCGGCGTGAATTTGGGCTTCGGTTTCGACCCGTTTGGCGGTCACTTCTTCGACCTGCCATTGGCCTTCGTAAACGGCTTCGCTGAACGAAACCGCCCGGCGGACAGCCAGGGGTTGTTCCAGTTCACTGATGAGTACCGGGAATCCGGCGCGATGCAGGCGCAGGGCGACCCCGCTTGCCAGGTCGCCGCCGCCGCGGATGAGAATCAGAGTCATAGGATTGTTTGAGCCTTTTCGGCGTGTTTGATGCGCAGGATGGCGATTTTGGTCGGATGGTTGAAGGGGGCAGGGTCGGCTGGATGGTTAGCGGCCCCTGCTGCGGGTAGTGCGCCGACGAAATCGTCTGGGACCGGAACCAGGCATTCGATGCTGACAAAACCATCCAGGCAGAGCGAGTCCAGGATTTCCATAAAATCAGCCCCACTGACGAACAGGGCGTTGTTGATAACCACGAGATACCCGCCGCTCTTGACCAGCGGGCGGGCTTTGTTGATGAGCCGGGCCGGGTCGTTTTCGAGGTCGACCCGGCCTTTGGGTGTGGCCGAGAAGAAGGGCGGGTCGAGCAGGACGCAGTCGAATTGCTGGCCTTCGCGCTTCAGGCGGCTGATGGCAGGGAAGAAATCGGCGCTGAGGAAGTCGCTTTTGACGATGGGCAGGCCGTTCAGGGTGCAGGAGGTCTTGGCGATGTTGAGAAAATCCCGGTTGCGGTCGAGTTGCACGACCCGCGCCGCGCCCCCGGCCTGGGCGGCCACGCCCAGGCTGCCGGTATAGGCGAAAGTGTTGAGCACGCTTTTGGCAGCCATGTTTTCTTTGAGCCATTTACGCAGGTTGCGCGTGTCGAGGTACAGGCTGGCGTCGCGGTTCATGGCCAGGTCGAGCGCGTACCAGACGCCGTTTTCACGGATTTTGCGGTCGAGCGTTTCGCCGTGCAGGGACAGGCCGCATTTTTCCTGGCGGGTGGTTCCGTTGCGGGTCTTGAGCAGGATGGCCTGCGCCCAGGGCAGTTTTTCGAGGTAAAAGGCCTGCGCCTCGCGGATATTGGCGATGCCGTGAATGGGGATTTCGGCGTAGTTGTGGAAAACCAGCGTGCGGGCGTACAGGTCAACGACCAGGTCGGGCTGGCCTTCTGTGAAGCCGTTGAACAGGCGCAGAGCGGATTGGTGTTTTTCGTCCAGCAGGGGCAGGCGGGCGGCCAGGGCTTTTTCGAGCAGGCGGGTGATGGGCGGCATGGCGTGAATTAAACCACAAAAAGACACCCCGCGCAGGTTGGCGGGGTGTCTTTGACGGAGATGGTTGGTTAGTGAAGCACAACCTGGCCGCAGTATTCACATTTGTCTGCGCCCAGCATCAGGGTTCCGCCGCAGTTCGGGCAGGAGCGGGTTTCGACATTTATCTTGATACCCGCTTTGAGAATGGAGGCTTCGTTTTCGGCCAGTTGGTGGCGCAGGTCTTTCAGTCGCGCCAGGTAAGCTTCGGGGGTGACGTTGCCCAGGCTGCGCAGTCGCTCCACATCGGCGATGCTTTCTTTTAGCATCCGGCGCTGGGCAATCAGGGCCTCACGGCTTTGTTCGGTCACGCTGATGCGCAAATCGGGTTTGGGCGGGATGCTGGCGATAAACCCGGCGGCAACAAAGATGGCCAGTGAAACGAACAAGCCAATGAGCAGCGGGACAAAGCGCATAAAGCCGAGTTGGGTGTAGTTGACTTTCAATACAGTCACGTTTCCGGCGGAGGCAATTGCCGTTTGACCGGATGCGGTGAAATTGCCGATATCCATGCGTTCGACAGCCCCACCAAAGGTTTGTATACTGTTGCTTGAACCGTTGTCGGCCCGGAACAGGGTCACTTTCCCGCTCTCGTCGCCGACCAGGACGTCCTCGCTGCCGTTAGCGTCCACGTCCAACAGGCTAATCTGGCTGACTCTGGCGCTGGCGGTACCAGACCAGAGGATGTTTCCGGCCAGGTCGATGCCCCAGACGCCGTTCGACCTGCCGCCGACCACAATTTCACGCGAGGAGGGTTCGCCGTTCAATTCAGCCTCGCGGATTTCGACGATAGTCTGGCCGAGGGATTTGGTGAAAATCGGCTGGCCGGTTCCACCATCCAGGACGACCAGTGTGCCGCCATCGCCGCCCAGCAGAATTTCGCTGGTGCCGTCCCCGTTCAGGTCGAAGGCTCTCATGCGACGCAAGGCGCCGCTCAATTGATAAGACCAGCGTTGCTGACCGTTGGCGTCGAACAGGCCCACCGTGCCATCGTGGTTGGCGACTGCGACGAAGACTTCGCCGTTGACGCGCGCATCGTCCAGTCCGCGGATGTAATCGCCGCTTGAGAGCGACGCCTGCCAGACGACCTGCCCGTTCTGGTCAATTGCCACCAGGTTTCCGTTGGTATCACCCAGAATTCCCAGCCGCTGCCCCACAAAGGGGATGATGGCGGCGCGCGAGGCATCGGCAGTGTTATCGATGCGCACCTCGGTTGCGAATGCGCCGTTCAGGAAAACCGAAGCCCTGGTATTCGTGGCGGGGCCGTAAAAGACGAGAATATCTTCGCGCCCGTTGCCGTCCAAATCTCCCATGGTGGTTGCCAGCGGGGACTGGTACGACTGGTCGATGACGACCTGCTGGTTGTTGTCGTAGACCATCACCTGGTTGTCGGTCTGCACGAACAGGTCGTTAACGCCGTCGCCGGTCAGGTCGATGATTTTCATGCTGTGAACAGTTCCGCGGTATGGCAGGGTCAGAGCAGTTTGGGAGTCGACTTTGGCGCCCTGGCTCAACCCCAAAAACGTGACCAGGCAGGAAACAGCCATGACCATCACGCTCAAGATGACTGCAAAAATGATAGCGGGCTTGAACATTAAATCACCTCTTTCTTTTCAATAAGGTGTAACTGGTCTGTAAAACCGCCAGAATGTCGTCGGGTACATTTTGTAGTTTGGATGTTGCGCAATTAAGTGTCACCATGCCGCCGTTTGTGTCAATCGCCTGGACGTGATACGGCCCAATGATTGACCCGGTTTGTATCTCCGGCGAAGGCACAATTTCATATAAATCCGGGTTGACAGCAATGCGGATATTCAATTCCTGGAAGTTGCCTTTGCTCTTGGCGGGTTTCCATTTGCTTTTACCGCTGCTTCCACGTCCCCAGTAGGCATCCCGCTTCTTGATTTTGTGACAGGCCGAGACGCGCAGCACATTGCCATCATAAAGTTTGGCTTTCAGGCGCAGCCACTCATCGCTGTAAAGTTTGGTAATTCGCCCGCGCATATCCTTGTTTTCGCGGATCACCTTTTGGGCCAGTTCGGAGCCGGTCAGGTCAATGTGTCCGAGAAAAACCGATTGCGGCTTCAGGTCGTCGCGCAAGGTTTTTATCACGTTGTAAGATGTTTTCAAATCCGGGTGAAAATCGGCCATGCGGATTTTTCGCAGGTTAAGCCCCATCACGATGGCGGCCAGCCAGCAGACGGCCATGACACAGGTTAACCATAAGAATGGATAACCCAGCGCCACGGAGACCAGGTCGATGCACAGGAAAGGGATACCGCCCAAAAACAGCAGCCATGGAATCCACTTGCGGCGGTTGTAGGTATCATCTGTCTGCTTTTTTCTGGCACCCAGCTCCTCGATTTTTTTCAGTATGGGTAATGGGCGATCCCCTAAAGTGATATAAACTGGCGCGTAGCTCATAGGCTCCTTCCGTTTATAATCCTGTCATGCCTCGCGTTTATTACTCTGCGTTCGATGTTTTCCCAAGCCCGAAAGGGGCAACTACACACATTGTCCACTTTTTGCGCGGACTTGTCAATAATGGCTACCAAGTTGAACTGCTGACCCCCGGTGACGGGATTTTGCCTGCGGAAGAAGAATGGGAATCGGTTCGCATTCGACGTGTTCCGCCAATAGACGGAGGAAACTTCCTGACCCAGGCGTTGGCCTTCGGGCAGGCTTCCCTTGAGCTGGCTGCCGTTTCGCAGCCTTTCGACTACGCCCATTACCGCTCGGCCTGGAGTGGATTGCCGCTTGCGAGGCAGAAATCCCGCTTTGGGTTCAAAACCATTTTCGAAGTCAACGGGCTGGCCTCGGTCGAACTGAAATATCACTACCCCGGCGTGCGTGAAAGCGGATTGCTGACAAAAATCAGGCAGATGGAACTCGAAGCGCTTGAGTTGAGCGACGCGGTTATCTGCCCGTCCGACGTAACTCGTCAATTCCTCACCAGCCTGGGGGTCGAGCGGCGCAAGATAACGGTCATCCCGAACGGGTGCAGTCCTGGCGACTTCCCTGCCAGCCCCTTGCCGCCGCGCAGCGATGGGCATATCCCGACCCTGTTGTATATCGGAACCCTGGCCGACTGGCAGGGGCTGGAGATGCTCATCCACGCCATGCCGCAGATTGTCCAACAACATTCTGCCAGGCTGCGGATTGTCGGCCGGGGGCGCAGCCGTCAGCGCAAATTGCTGGCAAAGCAGATTCGCAAACTGGGCCTGGAAGAATTCGTCAGCGTCGAGGCGGCGGTTCCGCATCACGAAGTTGGGGAATTGGTCGCCAGCGCGGACGTGTGCGTTGCGCCCCTTTCGCTCAATGACCGCAACGTGACCCAGGGTTGTTGCCCGATTAAAATTATCGAGTACATGGCTTGCGCCCGCCCGATTGTGGCATCCAACCTGCCGGTGGCGCGCGAACTGCTGCGCGAGGAGGTCGACGCGCTGCTCTTTAATCCCGGCGACCCGGCGGACCTGGCCGGGCAGGTGCTGGCACTGCTGGATAACCCGTCCCTGGCTGAAGCGTTGGCCGTCAATGCGGCCAGGCGTGCCCGTGAAAAATTCACCTGGCACGCCGCGCAAAAGAAGTTGATAAAGGTTTATGAGGGGTTGGGATAGTCCCGCATAATTTTCTGGTACACATCCAGGTTGCCCTGCAACTCTTGTTGCAGGGTGAATTTTTCCTGCACGCGGATGCGAGCCTGTTCCCCAAGCCGTTTGCGCAAACCTGGTTCTGTCAACAAATTCTCCATCGCGCTCGCCAGGGCTTTCACATTGCCTGGCGGGGCAAGCAAACCGCTTTCGCCATCTACGATTGCGTCGGGCAGGCCGCCTGCATAGGTGCCGACGACCGGCAGGCCGCAAGACATGGCTTCCAGCACGGCGTTGGGCAGGCCGTCATGCAGGGATGGAGAAACCAGCATATCCATCAGGCGATAATACTCGGGCATTTTTTCGAGCGCCACTTGCGCGACAGTGCAAATGCGCAGGTCGGGGTTTTGCTTTTCAAAGACTTGCAGGGTTTCAGCATCGCTGCCCTGGCGCGCACCGCCGACCAGCAGCAGGCTGGCCGGGTGTCTTTGGGTCAGTTCACGAAAAGCCAGCAGCAGCGCGTTCAACCCCTTTTTTGCGCGCAGTTCGCCCGAGAAGCCGATGACCGGGTCATTGCCCAGGCCGAGGGAATGTCGCAGTTCCGGCGAGGCAGGCCCGGGGGTGAAACGGTCCGCGGCCACCCCGTTGGGGATGAGAATCGCCTCGCGCGCGGGAGCCAGCGCCTGGCACTTGCGCAGCAGTTCCGTCGCGTTGGTCGTAATCATGCTGGCGTTTTGGAGCGCGTAAAAAATGTGGGCGGCTTTCTGTCCGTCAAAAATAGCCCGGTCGAGGTCGTTGCCACGCGCGCTGACGACGGACGGAATGCCGAGATAGCGGCCAGCGTAGGCTGCCAGGAAGCCAGCCTGCGGCAGGAAGTAGCCGTGCAGCAGGTCGAATTCCTGGCTGGCATGGACGCGCAGGATGGTTTCGAACCACTCTGCAAGGGTATCTTTGGCGTGCTTGTTGGGGTTGATTTGATGTAAAATGAGGTTGTCGCGCTGCCGGGTCGGATGCGCCGGCGCGAAAACGTGAACCGTATGCCCTGAACCGGCAAGCAGGCCCGCCAATCGCTCGACCGAGACGGCCAGGCCGCCGGGGTCGGGTGGAAATTTTTCGGTGAGCAGGGCTATTTTCATCAGGAGTTCTTTATATGGCGCAAAATTGTGAAATGGTGGTTGGTTTTTTGGTTCCGCATCGTTGCGAAAATCCGGCGCTGGGGCATTGCGCCAAATGCGGGCGTGGGTATTGCGAAGAGCACATGCAGTTGCAAGCCAGCGGTTTGTTATGCTATGCCTGCCAGCAAGGCCTGGAGCAGCCGGTTCTGATGCCGCAGACCGCGCAGGCTTTTACGCCAGAGGACATTCTGTTGTTCAGCGCGGCCAGTTCTTTCGATCAGGATGACGATTCGTTTTCAGACCTGAGTTGAGCCAGTTGGCGGTTTTCCTGCAGGAAGTCGTCGCAGCGCTGGCAGGGAGCCAGTTGGGGCGGGTGCATCTGGCCGCGGACTTGGGCATAGGCGCTGCCGTGCCAGATTTCAGAAAAAGTCGATTCTTTTAAATCACCCAGCGGGGTGATTTTTTCACGGGTCATACAGCAGACATACACCAGACCGTTGTAATCAATCAGGCTGTGCATCCAGGGGGCGTGGCAGGGATGCTGGGCATAAAAACCGAGAGCGTATTTCCCATTTCGGGAATTTTTCAGGTCGGCTTCGGTTTTGCCGAAAATATAGGCTTCATCGGGAGAGCGGAACAGCC
>JAGVAO010000277.1 GCA_020060235.1 Anaerolineales bacterium
ACCAACCGCATGGGCGTTCTGGCTGTCAATACCCTGATTGATATTATCCAAAATCCTGGCTCGCACAAGCGCCACATTGTTTTGCCTGTTGAACTGGTGATTCGAGAATCCTGTGGCACGTTGCGCGCCTGAATAAAGGAGGTGGTTGCCTGCAAGGGATAAGCATAGTTTTTCACAAGGTTAAATCCGGCAATTGGGCCGGCCCGTTTACTCACTACTAAGGAGAAAGAAAAGTCATGCGTAAGTTAACTGTAATTCTGTCTTTGCTCGTTGCCATGAGCATGCTGCTGGCCGCTTGCGGCGGCGGCACCACTGAGCCGGTTTCCCCGGATGCTCCCGCTGAACCGGCTGCCCCCGCTGAGCCCACTACTGCGCCTGCTGAGCCTGTCGCCCCGGCTGCTGGCGAAAAAGTCCAGGTTCGCTGGTTTGTTGGTCTTGGCGCCGGTTCGGATGAAGGCACCTTCGCCGGCCAGCAGGCTGTTGTCGATGAGTTCAACGCCTCGCAGGACGCAATCGAGCTGGTTCTGGAAATCGTCGATAACGACGCCGCTTACGACACCCTGGCGACCCAGATTGCCGCCGGCAACGCTCCTGACATCGTTGGTCCCGTTGGTATTCGCGGCCGCGACAGCTTCAAGGGCGCCTGGCTCGACCTGCAGCCCTACATCGACTCGACCAACTACGACCTCAGCGACTTCGACCCCGCCCTGGTTGAGTTCTACCAGGTGAAAGAAGAAGGCCAGTTGGGTATCCCGTTCGCCATCTTCCCGTCGTTCATCATCTACAATGCTGACCTGTTCGACGAAGCCGGCCTGCCTTACCCGCCCGCTGAATACGGCCAGCCCTATGTTGACGAGAATGGTGTCGAAAAAGAATGGAACATGGACACCCTGCGCGAAGTTTCCATGAAGTTGACGGTTGACGCCAATGGCAATGACGCCACCAGCGAAGCCTTCGACCCCGAGCAAATCGTCCAGTTCGGTTTCATGAACCAGTGGACCGACCCGCGCGGTATCGGCACCTTCTTCGGCTCCGGCTCGCTGGTTGCTGATGATGGCGTGACCGCCCAGATTCCTGACAACTGGAAGGCTGCCTGGGAATGGACCTACAAGGGCTGGTGGGAAGATTACTTCATCCCGAATGGCCCCTACGGTGGCGCTGACTTCCTGCAAGGCCCCGGCGGCCCCTTCTCCTCCGGCAACCTGGGCATGATTCACATGCACATGTGGTATGTGGCTCCGTGGGCTTTCGGCGACTCGACCTTCAATTGGCAGCTGGCCGCCACCCCGTCGTACAACGGCGTTGTGACCTCCAAGATGCATGCTGACACCTTCGGCATCCTCAAGGGCAGCAAGAACCCCGATGCGGCTTTTGAAGTCCTGACCTACATGCTCAGCGCTGAAGTTGCTCCCAAGCTGCTGAATGTCTACGGTGGTATGCCCGCCCGCCTGTCGCTGCAGGGTGACTACTTCGACACCTACGGCGAAGCCAACTTCCCCGGCAAGGACATCAACTGGGACGTGGTCGTGGCCAGCATGGCTTACGCCGACAACCCCAACCACGAATCCTACATGCCTTCCTTCCAGGAAACCACTGACAAGTACAACGAGTACTGGAACCTGCTGGCGAACACCCCCGGTGCCGATTTCGAAGCCGAAACCGCCAAACTCTTGACCGACCTGCAAGCTATCTTCGACGCAGCCGGCGAGTAAAAAAGTTTTCTAACAAAGCCAGCCTGGCCCACAGGGCCAGGCTGGCTCCCCCCATCTAGACGGAGGTAGACCCATGTCGCTTAGTGCATTCCTACAGCGAGATAAGGCCCCAAAAGCACAAATGACAAATATGCAAAAAAAGGAAGCCCGCTGGGGGCTGGTTTTCCTAACGCCCTGGATAATAGGCTTCCTGCTCTTTTACCTGGCGCCAATGATTGCATCGTTTGTTTTTTCGCTTTACGATTTCAACCCGGCAGTCCCCGACCAGGCACGCTTTATCGGCTTTGAAAACTGGCAGCGCGCGCTGACGGTGGACGATGAAGTCTGGCTGTCGTTTGTGCGTACCTTGCACTTTGCGGCCATCTCACTGCCGATAGGGCTTGGGTTTTCACTCTTCCTGGCGATTTTGTTGAATTCCAAGAACGTGATTGGCAAGAACCTGTTCCGCACCCTGTTCTACATGCCGACCATGATTCCGGTGGTGGCGGTGGTTCTGATTTGGGCCGGGGTGCTGAACGAACAAACCGGCTGGATTAATGTGCTCATCGAGCGCTTGACCGGCATCAAGGCCATCGGCACGCAGGGCTTGCGCTGGCTGGCCGACCCCAAACTGGTCTACTATGCCTACACCATGTTTGGCCTTTGGGGCGTGGGCAATGCCATGATTATCTTCCTGGCGGGCCTGCAAGGAGTGCCGACCGAATTGTACGAAGCGGCTGAAATGGATGGCGCAAACTGGCTGCAGCGCCTGTGGAAGATTACCTTCCCGATGATTACGCCGGTGGTTTTCTACCAACTGGTGCTGGGCGTGATTGGTTCCTTGCAATACTTCCTGGCGCCGTTCGTGCTCAACCGTGGTACGGGTTTCCCCGAAGGGATGACCCGTTTCTATATGGTTTATTTCTACAGGCAATCGTTCTCATTCTTTAATATGGGTTATGGCGCAACCCTGGCCTGGATTATGTTCATCGTTGCGCTGGTGATAACCATCGTTCTGTTCGGCACAGCAAAGTACTGGGTTTACTATGCCTCGGAGGAAAAATAATGGCCGCTGAAAAGACACCTAAAGCAGCAGTAATCGTGCCTAAAAAAGTACGCACCTTTTTTAACACAATTGCCATTACCGGGCTGGCCCTGAGTGTGTTGTTCCTCTTTATGGTGCCGATGGTCTATGGCATCATGACCGCCTTGAAGACCGATTCTCAATTTTCGAAAATTGGCGCGCCCTGGTGGCCGGCATCCGAAGGAAAGTTTAATTATGAGGGCAAGGATTACGATATTTACAGTGTGCCCATGGAAGATGGTGAAATCCGCCAGTTGGCCCTGGTGGTCAAGGGGCGCGCGGTTAGTTCGTTTGTCGACCCTGAAAACCCTGAAGCCGGGTTGATTGAGTGGGAAGGCGTCTGGCGGCAGTTGGAACGCGCCTGGGAACCCGACCCGCAGTGGGCCAACTTTACCAAAGCCTGGAATACCATCAACTTCCCGATGCTTCTGCGCAACACAGCCATGTATGCCATCATCACCACATTTGGCGCGGTGCTTTCGGCTTCGCTGGTTGCTTACGGGTTTGCCCGTTTCCGCATCCCGGGCAAGAACATCCTGTTCATGTTGATGCTCTCGACGGTCATCCTGCCTGGCGCGGTGACTCTCATCCCGACTTATTTCGTCTTCCTGAAACTGGGCTGGGTGGGGACGTGGCTGCCGCTGATTGTTCCGGCCTTCTTCTCGTGGGGCACGAACGTCTTCCTGTTGCGCCAGTTCTTCCTGACCATCCCGCGCGAGTTGGACGAGGCCGCCATGATTGACGGGGCCGGGCCGTTCAGGATTTTCTTCTCGATAATCCTTCCGCAATCTGTTCCGGCCCTGACGGCGGTTGGCCTGTTCCACTTCTTCTATGCCTGGAACGACTTCTTTGGGCCGCTGATTTACCTGGCTGGCAACCCCGACAAATTCCCGATTACGGTTGGCCTGACGGCATTCAACAACCTCTACTCGCAGTCCACCAACCTTATCCAGGCGGCTTCGCTGCTTTCGGCAGTCATCCCGATTATCGTCTTCTTCATGGCTCAGCGCGTCTTCATGCAAGGTATCGTGGTTACTGGCGTAGAAAAATAGTCCTTTTGGATGAGACTCCCCGTGCCCAATCGAACATTGTGCCATCACTTTGCTTTGGGTATGGGGAGTCTTTTTCTTTCAAAAATTCAAAAACTATATGATTAAAAAATCCTTTTTCCTAACCATTGTTTTGGTTCTGCTTCTCTCCGCCTGCCAGCCTGCGGCTGTGACCGAACAGGCTCCTGCAACTGAGGTTCCAGTGGTTGTTGATGAAGCGCCTGTTGAGCAGGGTACTCCCGCTTATCTTGATGTTTCCCTGTCTGCCGAAGAACGTGCCCTCGACTTGCTTGGGCGCATGAGTCTGGAAGAAAAAATCGGCCAGATGACCCAGGTGGAGAAGAACAGTATCCGCCCTGATGATGTGGCCGCCTATTATATTGGCTCGATTTTGAGCGGCGGCGGCGGATACCCTTCGGGGAACAATACCACCGAAGGCTGGATTTCGATGGTGGATGAGTTCCAGGCTGCGGCGCTGGAGACACCCCTCGGCATCCCGCTCGTCTACGGGGTGGATGCGGTTCACGGGCATAACAACCTGAAGGGCGCAACCATCTTCCCGCATAACATTGGCCTTGGCGCGGCGAACGACCCCGAACTGGTCGAGAAAATCGGCCGCGCCACCGCCGAGGAGATGCTGGCAACTGGAATCCCGTGGAATTTCGCGCCGGTGCTGGCCGTCGTGCGGGACATCCGCTGGGGGCGCACCTACGAAGCCTTCGGCGAGGATACGGAACTGGTCACCCGGCTGGGAATCGCCTATCAAAACGGTTTACAGGCTGCGGGTGAGGGCGATTCGCTTTTCGTCCTGGCGACGCCCAAGCATTATATTGGCGATGGCGGCACGACCTGGGGTACATCCAAAACTGATAATTACAAACTCGACCAGGGCGACACCCAGATGGACGAGGCTACGCTTCGTGAACTCTTCCTGCCGCCTTACCAGGCTGCTGTCGAGGCCGGGGCGCAGAGTATGATGATTTCTTACAGTAGTTGGAATGGCGTTAAACTGCATGGCCACAAATACCTGATTACCGACGTGCTCAAGGCTGAGTTGGGATTCGAGGGTTTTATCGTCTCTGACTGGGGCGCGATTGACCAGATTGACGGCAACTATTACAACGCGGTTGTGACCGCCATCAACGCCGGTGTGGACATGAACATGGTTCCGCAGGGTTACCAGCGCTACATCACGACCCTGACCCAGGCCGTTGAAAAAGGCGACGTGCCGATGGAACGCATCGACGATGCCGTGCTGCGGATTTTGACCGTCAAATTCAGGCTGGGCTTGTTTGAAAAGCCCTTTGCCGACCCGGCTTACTTCGACACGGTCGGTTCAGATGCGCACCGTGAACTGGCGCGCGAAGCGGTGGCCAAGTCGCTGGTTTTGCTCAAGAATGACAATGCCGCCCTGCCGATTGCCGGGGACGCCGGGCTGATTTACGTGGCCGGGGCCTTTGCCGACGATATTGGCATTCAGTCTGGTGGCTGGACAATCGAGTGGCAGGGCAAGGCCGGAAACATTACCCCCGGCACGACCATTTTGCAGGCCATCGAGGCGACCGCTACTGGCGAAGTGCGTTTCAACCGATTCGGCAATTTTGACGAAGGCCGCAAGGCCGATGTGGCAATTGTGGTGGTTGGTGAGCGCCCCTATGCTGAAGGGCGCGGCGACAATGCCAACCTGGCCCTGAGCGATGTTGACCTTGGTTTGATTCAGCGTGTGCGCGAGCAAAGTGAAAAGGTGGTTGTCGTCCTGATTTCTGGCCGCCCGCTGATTATTACCGAAGTCCTGCCCTATGCCGACGCTTTTGTGGCCGCCTGGCTGCCTGGCACCGAGGGCCAGGGTGTTGTCGATGTGCTTTTCGGCGACCGGCCTTTTACCGGCAAATTACCCTTTACCTGGCCGCGCACTGCCGAGCAGTTGCCCTTCGACTTTGACAACCTGCCGACCGAAGGCTGTGACGCGCCGCTTTTCCCCTATGGCTACGGGCTGGATGTGACCTCGAGCGAGCAGGTAATGCTGCCGGTTTGCCCGTAGAATCAAGTGTGATGAACAAAATGAAACTTACCCGCCTGCTGTTCGTCATCCTGATTTCCACCGCGCTCTTTTTCGCCTGCGCGCCGCAATTGGATTCGCCAGTTGCAGAATCTCCCATGCCTTCACCTTCTCCGACCCCTGAGTGGGAACTCCCTGGCTGGACTCTTGTCTGGCAGGATGAATTCGACGGCCCTGAAATCGACCGCGCCAAATGGACGTTCGACATCGGTGGGCACGGCTGGGGCAACAATGAATGGCAGGCCTACACCGAGCGCCCGGAAAATGTCCGCATTGAGGATGGCGCGCTGGTCATCGAAGCCCGCGAAGAGCAGTTCGTGCGCCGCAATTACACCTCGGCGCGCATGAAAACCCAGGGCCTGCACGCCTGGACGTATGGGCGCATCGAAGCGCGCATGAAACTGCCCTATGGCAATGGCATTTGGCCCGCCTTCTGGATGCTCGGAGCGAACATCCAACAGACCCCCTGGCCGGCTTCTGGCGAAATCGACATTATGGAATACATTGGGCGCGACGCCAACCGGGTGTATGGGACGGTTCACGGCCCCGGTTACTCGGGCGGCGGCGGGGTCGGTCATTTCATCAATATGCCCGCCGGGACGCTCAACGAAGAATTTCATGTTTATGCCGTCGAATGGGAAGAAAACGAAATCCGCTGGTACGTGGACGACGAGCAGTTTTTCAAAGTTACCCCCGAAACCTTACCGGGCCGCTGGGTCTACGACCATCCTTTCTTTATTCTCATCAACCTGGCGGTCGGTGGCAATTGGCCCGGCTATCCGGATGAAAGCACCGTCTTCCCGCAATTCCTGCTTGTCGATTACGTCCGCGTGTACCAGCGCCCGGACGGCGCGACCGGCAGCGTCGGCGGAGGCCCGGTTCACGTCGGTGACATCTTCCTCGAGGCCGATGAAAGTGACGGGGAGTGGCGCGCCGCCGTGATAGTCACCGTCCATGACGCCGAAGGCAACCCGGTCGAGGGCGTCACCGTCACCGGCGGCTGGGTCGGCCTGACCAATCGCGGAGAAAGCACTGCGAAGACCGATGCACAGGGTGTCGTTCGCCTGCTTTCCTTCCCTGTCGAGCGAAGCGGTGAAATTACCTTTTGTGTTACCAACCTGAGCGGACCGAATGCCACCTACGATAAACCGGCAAACATCCGCAATTGTGCCAAATTGGAAAAATGAAACTTTTTTCGAGAAATCTTCTCCTCCTGACCCTGCTGGCAGGTATCCTGCTCGCGGCCTGCCAGCAGGGCCTTTCCCCTGAACCGGCGACACCGGAATCGCCCACACCTGCGCCGACCGCAACGCCCGACTTGCCTGAATACGAAAAAATCCCCGGCGTGTACCTGGGGACATTTCACGGCACGAGCGTTTCAAGCGTTGATTTGTTTGAGCGTATCGGCAAAGGTGTCGCTATTTCCGCCGTGTACCTGAACTGGAGCAAAGGCTTCAACAACGGCCTGTTGAGCGCCAACCGTTATGCGGGGCGCGTGACGCTGATTACCTGGGAATTTTTCCCTGGCGCAACCAAAACCGCCCGCGACTACGAAGGACGTGTACTCGAAGCCATCATCGATGGGCATTATGACGATTACCTCGACACCTGGTCGAAGGGTATGCGCGAATTTGGCAAACCAGTTCTGCTGCGCTTCGGACACGAAATGAACGGCGACTGGTATCCCTGGTCGGGCGTCTTCAACGGCGGCAGCACCCTCGACGGCTATGGCGACCCAACCCTGGCCGACGGCCCGGAACGATTTGTGGCCGCCTACCGCTACATTCACGACCGCTTCACCCAAAACGGTGCTGACAATGTGCTCTGGGTTTGGTGCCCCAATGCGCCGTTTTCGGGCATGCAAACCGCCCTCGGCGACTGGAACAATGCCGCCGCCTACTATCCCGGTGACGACTATGTCGATTGGATGTGCTTCGACGGCTACAACTGGGGCACTTCCGCGTATGGACAAACTTTCAACGCCCGCTGGACTTCCTTCGACGAAATTTTTGCCAGCAGTTACGCCGAATTGCAGGCCATTAATCCCGAAAAACCCATCATCATTGGCGAGTTTTCTTCGACCGAAGAAGGCGGAGATAAAGCCGCCTGGATTACCGACACCTTCCAGAAAATCCGCACCGAATACCCGCAAATCCGCGCCATCATCTGGTTCCACATTTCCAAAGAGACCGACTGGCGAATCAACTCCTCCGACGCCGCGCTCGAAGCCTACCGCGACGCCGTGGCAGACGACTACTGGCTGCCTGAATGGCCGGGAATAAACGAATGAAACCAATCGAAACCGACACCCTCTCACAATTTGACCCGCTTGGCCGTTTCATCCTTTCAAACTTCCAACAGGCGCGCCCATTCTCATCCTTCTTGCCCGGCATCGCTGGCACGCTCGGTATCCCGCTCTGGGCTTTTTACGTCAATCGTGGGCAAGCCATCGCCGGGTTTGGCGTCGAGAGCAAAGACCATCCCATCCTCGAATTCCAGCCCGCCAGCAAAGCCTACCGGCAGACCGCCGCGCTCGGCTTCCGCACCTTTCTGCGCTGGCAGCGCGGCGAGCAAACCGGCTTCTACGAACCCTTTAGCGGGCAAAATGCCCGACGCACCATGCTGGTCGGCATGAACGAAGTCGAAATCCGCGAGACAAACCCCGAACTCGGCCTCGAAACCAGCGTTTTATATTTCATCACCCCTGAGCAGCCCTTCGCTGCCCTGGCCCGGCGCGTCACCTTCCGCAACCTGGGCGAAACCCCGCTCGAACTCGAAGCCCTCGACGGCCTGCCCGCCCTCGTCCCCTACGGCACCAACAACGGCGCACTCAAAGACATGGCTCGTACCGTCGAAGCCTGGATGGAAGTAAAACACCTCGAATCGGGCATCCCTTTCTACAAATTGCGCGCCAGTTCGGGGGATAGCGCGGAAGTGTCCGCCATCGAAGCCGGGAACTTCGCCCTGGCTTTTTCTGCGGATGGGGAACGACTCCCGGTTCTCGCCGACCCGGTGGCTGTCTTCGGTTACGACACGGCTTTTGCCACGCCTGAGCCTTTCGCCGCCCGTGGGCTGGATTCCGTTATCTCGGCTCATCAAATTCTGGAAGGACGCACCCCCTGCGCCTTCTTTGCTGCCAAACTGACCATTAACCCCGCCCAGGCGCAGACCGTTAATAGCCTGTACGGCATGGTTGCCTCCTTCCCGCTCATCGAAGCGCGGGCCGCCAACCTGACCAGCACCGCCTTCTTTGAAACATCCCTGGCCGATGCCCGGCAACTGGCTCAAAACCTGACCGAACCGATTGCCACAAAAACCGCCTCGCCGCTCTTCGACGCCTACTGCCGCCAGACCTTCCTCGATAACATCATGCGCGGCGGCTGGCCGCTAATTCTGGGCGGAAAACACGTTTATCACGTCTACTCGCGCAAGCACGGCGACATGGAACGCGACTATAACTACTTCGTCCTTGCGCCCGAATATTATTCGCAGGGTAACGGCAACTACCGCGATGTCAACCAAAACCGCCGCGCCGATGTCTTTTTTGAGCCGCGCGTGGCCGATTTCAACATCCGGGCGTTTGCCAGCCTGATTCAAGCCGATGGCTACAATCCGCTCGTTGTGCAGGGTGCGGTGTTTAGCCTGCCTGCTGAAAAACGGGATACGATTTTAGGTACAGCCCGCTTTAGCAGTCCTGGGATTGCAGCCCTCGAAAAACTCCTCTCCGCCCCCTTCACCCCCGGCAAATTGCTGACCGCCGCGATTGACACAGGACTGCCCAACCCGGTCGAATTCCTCGAAACCGTCCTGGCGCAGTCTGAACAGCACCTGCGCGCCGTATTCGGCGAGGGCTACTGGGTTGACCACTGGACATATATTCTCGACCTGCTCGACTCGTATTTCGCAGTTTACCCCGACAAAAAAGCCGACCTGCTCTTCGACTCGGACCCGCTTCCGTTCTATGATAGTCCTGAAGTTGTCCTGCCGCGCCGTGAGCGTTATGTCCTTTCAGGCGGTAAGCCGCGCCAACTGAATGCCCTGCGTAAAGACCGCGAAAAAGCGGCCCTGATTGCATCTGGTGGCGAAAACGGCCACTGGGTGCGCGCGCAACATGGCAAAGGCGAACTTTTCCGCCTGAACCTGTTCGGCAAATTGAATCTGCTCGCCCTGCTGAAATTCGCCACCCGCGACCCGTTCGGGATGGGTGTCGAAATGGAAGCCGGACGCCCCGGCTGGTACGATGCCCTCAACGGCCTGCCGGGCATGTTTGGCTCGTCCATGCCTGAAACCTACGAACTGCTGCGGCTGGTCGATTTCCTGCTCAAAAGCCTGGAAGAAACCCCGCGCAAAACCGAACTACCGCGCGAAGCGGGAATTCTCATCGACGCCATCCGCGCCCACTCGGGCAGCAACCCCCTCACAGCCTGGAACGTGCTCTCAGATGCCCGCGAAGCCTATCGCAGCGCAACCCGCCTCGGCTTCGATGGCGAAACCCTGAGCCTGGATACCGCCGATTTGATGGAACTCCTGCGCGGGATGAAAGCCAACCTCGAAGACGGCATCCGCCGCGCTGCCGAACTGGGCGCGGATGTCCCGCCGACCTACCTGGCCTGTGAACCCGTCGAATTCAACGTTTTGGACGAAATCGACGCCTCCGGGCGGCCTTTGATTGCGGTGAAATCCTTCAAACCTGTGCCCCTGCCCTCCTTCCTCGAAGGCCCGGTACGCCAGATGAAAGTTCTGACGCGCGGCGAAGCCTGTAAACTCCACGAGGCTGTGCGTGCCAGCGGCCTGTACGACCGCAAACTCGGTATGTACCGTGTCAACGCCTCGCTCGACGACCAGCCGCACGATATTGGCCGGGCGCGCGCTTTCTCTCCCGGCTGGCTCGAAAACGGCTCGATTTGGCTGCACATGTCGTACAAATACCTGCTCGAACTGCTGCGCGCCGGGCTGTATGAGCAGTTTTTCGCCGAACTGCCCGCGAACCTCGTCCCATTCATGAACCCGGAAGTGTACGGACGTTCCCCGCTTGAAAACTCGTCCTTTATCGTCTCCAGCGCCCACCCGGACGAAACCCTGCATGGCGGCGGCTTCGTCGCCCGCCTGAGCGGCTCGACGGCTGAATTCCTGTCCATGTGGCAGGTGATGATGAGCGGCGCTCAGCCGTTTATCGTGGAAAACGGCGAATTGCAACTGGCCCTCAAACCGATTTTGCCCGGTGACTGGTTCGATGCGGATGGCAATCTGTCCTTCCGCCTGCTCGGCAAAACGGAGGTCACCTACCACAACCCGTCCCGCCGCGATACGTTCAGCGGCCTCGAAGCGGAAAAAACCGCCCTGCGCCTCGAGAATGGCAAAACGGTTGAACTCCCTGGCGGAATTATCCCCGCGCCGTATGCCCAGGCGGTGCGTGATGGGAAAGTTACATCCATAGAACTATATTTTTTGTAGCGCGAGAGATTATCTCGCGCTACCCATAGGAGGAACCCATGACCTTACGCCTTCGCACTCTCGGCAAGAGCAACCTGAACATCACCGAAATCGGATTTGGCCTGTGGGCTGCTGGCGGCGACCAGTGGGGCACAACCGACGACCAGCAGGTCTTCGATGCGATTGATTACGCTCTTGACCGGGGCATGAACTTCTACGACACCGCCGATGTCTACGGCGCAGGCCACAGTGAAGAACTGCTCGGCCATGCCATGCGCGGGCGGCGAGACAAATTCATCGTCGCCACCAAAATCGGCTGGCGCGACTTCGACGGCGAACGCGGGCAAACCGCCTACACCACGCTCGAAAAATTTATCGCCGGGGTCGAGAGCAACCTGCAACGCCTGGGTACCGACTACATCGACCTCATCCAGAGTCATATCAACTTCCGTGACCCGACCATGGAAATCTTTGTCGAAGGCTTCCAGCGCCTGCAAAGGGATGGCAAGGTCAAGGCCTACGGGTTGAGCACCAGCGATTTTGAATACATCAAAGCCTTCAACGCCGATGGCGGCTGCGCCAGCCTGCAAATCGATTACAGCATCCTCAACCGTACTGCCGAGCAAGAAATCTTCCCGTATTGCCAGGCGCACAACATCGGCGTTATCGTGCGCGGTGGGCTGGCGATGGGCATCCTGGCGGGTAAATTCACCCCCGAAACCCGATTCAGCGAGGGCGACTTCCGCCGCCGCTGGCACGAAAACCCGGACGAATACGAAATCTTCCTGAACGACCTGCAAATCGTCGAACAACTGCGTTCACTGGCAACCCCTGAGCGCAGTTTGGCGCACCTGGCATTGCAATTCACGCTCCATCATCCCGCAGTCACGACGGTCATTCCCGGCATCAAGGATGTGGCCCAGGCGCAGAAGAACATCGCCGCCGGACTGCTGCCGCCCCTGAGCGCCGAAGAATTGACGCTGATTGACAACCTGGTTGCGCCCGGCAAGGGGCGCAAGATTTGGCCTGCCTAAAACGTACCACCGCCTTCAGGCGGTATCGGCAGGCAATGGCAGGCTGAAGCCTGCGGTACACATCCCATCCAACGAGAATTCACCATGCCCTCACCCAACTGGCAATTCATCGACCCCAACGGCACCTTCCAACTGCCCGACCCCGACCAAAGCAACTATCTCTACTTCCCGCTGCTCAACGAAGCCGGGATGATGTCTTGCGTCACTCCCACACTGCACGGCGATGCCAAGACCGGACAGAACAGTTACCTGCTCCAGCCCGTTTCGGTGGATGATTTACACAACACTCGCTTGGCGCGCAATTTTTGGGTGCGGATGGATGGGAAACGGGTTTGGTCGGCGACTGGAAACAGCGCGGAACAAACTTCCCGCCGCCTGGCCGCCGATAAAGAGGCTGTGACCCTGACTGCGGGCTTGCTCTGGCAAACCGTCCGGCGGACAGATTCCCAAAGCGGGTTGCAGGCCGAGGTGACGAGCATTGTCCCGGCCAGTACCACCCATCAGGTCGAGTTGATGCGCGTCCGCCTGGTAAACACAGCCAAAAAGACCCTGCGCCTGACCCCAACCGCCGCCATCCCGATTTACGGACGCTCGGCGGATAATTTGCGCGACCACCGGCACGTTACGTCGCTCCTGCACAGAATTACCTGCACGGAACATGGTGTGCTCGTCCGCCCGACCTTGTCGTTCGACGAGCGTGGTCATACCGTCAACACGCTGACCTATGCGGTGCTCGGCACAGATTTGGGCGGAAAGCCCCCCGTCGGCTTTTTCCCGGTGCTGGAGGATTTCATCGGCGAAGGCGGCGCGCTGGATTGGCCGGGGGCAGTTGTGGCTGATTCAACGGCGACCCAGGCGGCGGGGAGCATGGTCGATGGGTACGAGGCGATGGGCGCAATCCGATTCGCAGATGTCGAACTGGCTCCGAGGCAGGAAACGTCCTACATTCTCCTGATGGGCATTTTACAGGACGGCGAAAGCGCCGAAGCCTGGCTGGATGCCTACGGAACGGACGAGAAATTCGAGCGCGCTCTGGAAGAAACCCGCGCTTTTTGGGCTTCCAAAGTTGCCGCGCTGACGTTTGAAACAGGCGACCCGCGGCTGGATGGCTGGCTGAAGTGGGTGGCCTTGCAGCCGACCCTGCGGCGCATGATGGGCAACTCGTTCCTGCCCTATCACGATTACGGGCGCGGCGGGCGCGGTTGGCGCGATTTGTGGCAGGATGTGCTGGCGCTGTTGATGATGGAGCGCGGCGATGTGGGCGAGATGCTGCTCGGTTATTTTGGCGGCGTGCGCGCCGACGGCTCGAACGCGACGATTATCGGTTCGCAGCCGGGCGAGTTCCGCGCCGACCGCAACAACATCCCGCGCGTGTGGATGGACCACGGCGCCTGGCCGCTGCTGACGACGCGCCTGTACATCGACCAGAGCGGCGACCTGGAATTTTTACTGCGCGAGCAGGGTTATTTCAAAGACCACCTGAGTCATCGCTGTAAACAGACTGACCCCGAATGGTCGCCCGAACTGGGGACGGTGGTGCGCGCAGCGGATGGGTTGCCGTATTGTGGGTCGGTGCTGGAGCATTTGCTCATCCAGCACCTGACGGCGTTTTATCATGTCGGCGAGCACAATACAATTTTGCTCGAAGACGCCGACTGGAACGACGGGATGGATATGGCCCACCGGCGCGGCGAGAGCGTGGCATTCAGCGCGCTCTACGCGGGCAACCTGCGCGGGTTGGCAGACCTGTGCCTGGCGCTGGCAGACCGCGGCGTGGAGCGGATTGAACTGGTCTCTGAACTAACGACTTTGCTGGACGGCGCGGATTTTGAATCGGTTTCGTCCAAACGGGAACTTTTGCAATCGTATTTCAACCAGGTACGGCGCGGATTTTCCGGCGCAAAAACCCAAATTCCGCTGGCAGACCTGGCGGCCAACTTGCGCCAGAAAGCCGACTGGCTGGCAGGGCACTTGCGCAAGCAGGAATGGCTCGAAGCGGGAGATAGTTTGGGCTGGTTCAACGGCTATTACGACGATGACGGTCAGCCGGTGGAAAATACCGGGGGGCGCATGACCCTGACCGGGCAGGTTTTTACGCTGATGTGCGGAATCGCCAGCGAGGCGCAGTCCCGCCAGATTGCGGCGGCGGCAGACAAGTACCTGTACGACCCGTCCCTGCGCGGCTACCGGCTGAACACCGACTTTGGCGAAGTGCGCCTGAATTTGGGACGCGCCTTCGGTTTTGCCTACGGACACAAGGAAAACGGCGCGATGTTCAGCCACATGGCGGTCATGTACGCCAATGCGCTCTACCAGCGTGGACTGGTCGCCGAGGGCTGGCGCGTTTTGCAAGGAATTTACGAACAAAGCCAGGATTTCGCTGTCAGCCGCATGTATCCCGGCATCCCGGAGTATTTCAGCCAGCGCGGGCGCGGCATGTATCCGTACCTGACTGGCTCGGCCAGTTGGTACCTGCTGACGATGCTGACCGAAGTCTACGGCGTGCGCGGCGCGCTGGGCGATTTGGTGCTTGCGCCCAAGTTGCTGGCAAGCCAGTTTGGCGCGGATGGCAATGCCAGCGTGCATACCCTGTTTGCGGGTAAGAAAGCGCATATCACCTACCAGAACGCGCTGGGCCTGGAGTACGGGCAATACAAAATCGGCGCGGTGCGAGTCAATGGACAGGAAATAGCAGCGGAAACCCTGCCGGTCGGTGTCAAAATCAAACGCGCGGCGCTGGAAGCGTTGCCGGAGCAGGTTGAGATTTTGGCGGCGTTGGTTGCAGGCTAACAACAATTTTACCCACAAAGGAAACGACGGAACACGATGGAGACGAATGGGTAGGGGCGACCCGCCCGGCGCACAAAATCGTCATTTTATGCCAGGCTGACTTGCAAAAGCGAACCTTCTTGTACCCTGACGGGTCGCCCCTACGGAAATGTTCCGTGGTAAACGGTAGAATCAAAAATATTCATTGGGAGCCGCACTTATGAATGAAAATTTGCTCGAAATGCACGAATACCTCGGCGAGGGCTACAAACCGCTGATTGACTTTAACTGCTGGCGGGTGGCTGTCCTACGCTATCTCGATGAACTGCGTCCCGATAGAATCTCCTACTTCGAGCGCCACAACGAAACTGACGAGGTCTTTGTGCTATTGCAGGGGCAGGCGGTTCTGTTCATGGGCGAAGGTGGCGATACGGTTGATGGGATGATTCCCTATACCATGAAGCCGGGAATATTTTATAATGTAAGGTGTGGCGCGTGGCACACGGTTGCCTTGAGTCGAGACGCGACCATATTATTGGTGGAAAACCGCGACACGGCCAGAGAGAATAGTTCCTATTTTACAATTTCCCCTGCGCAAAGCGCTTTCCTGGTTGAAACAGTACAGCGCGAAATCTCTGAATGGCAGGTTTTGAATGACTGAACTGGTTTTTTCAGTGTTTGACCACGGTACCCTGGCGCGGGAGCGAATGCAGGAATTGCTGCAGGAGTTCGAGCGACAGGAAGGTATTCGTGTGCGTCTGGAAGTCATTTCCTGGGACGTTGGTTGGCCTCGCCTGGTGGAATTTGCCCTTTATCATCACGGGCCAGATGTGTCCGAGGTCGGAAATACCTGGATAATGGACCTTGTCCACATGAACGCGCTTGACCCGTTCACGCGCGAGGAAATTACCAGCATTACCGAAGGCGTCCGCTTTTTTGAGCCTTCCTGGAACAGTTGCGTCACATCCGAAGGCGGGACTCGCTCCGTCTGGGCCATTCCCTGGTCTGGCGATGTGCGCGTGGTGTATTATCGGCGCGACTTGTTGAAAAACGCGGGTGTCGATGAAAATGGGGCCTTTGCGACCCCGACGGCGTTTGAGCAAACCCTCAAGCGGCTTAAAGAGAACGGCGTTACAACCCCGATAGCGATGCAGACCCTGCGCTCACGCATCAGCGTTCACAACATGGCGGCCTGGGTCTGGGGTGCGGGCGGCGATTTCATTTCCGAAGACTCCAAGCGGATTTTGTTTCACCAGGGCGTTTCACTGGAGGCGATTAAGTCGTACTTCCGCCTGGTGCGTTATTTGGGGCCTGAGCCTTTACATACCGATGCCGAAACAGACCAGGCTTTCTGGTTGGGTGAGGCAAATGCGGCAGTTCTCCTAAGCGGTTACTGGGTCATACAGGTAGCAGATATGCCCGACCATGTTCGCAAGAATATTGGTCTGACTCAATTGCCAGGTATGTCATTTGTCGGCGGACATAATCTTGTGGTTTGGAAGCACTCGCGCCAGCGCATGGCCGCCATTCGCCTGATTAAGTTCTTGAACAGCCAGGAGGCGGAACAGGGGGTTTACCCCCATTACGGCCTGCCGATTCGGGAAAACGGCTGGACCCAGCCGCCTTTTAACACCTCGGAGTTTGCCATTTTCCGCGCTTCTCTTAACTCAGGCCGCAGTTTTCCGAACAGCCCGCTATGGGCGTTGGTCGAAAAACGCTTGGCCGACCTGATGCCCGACCTGTGGGCGCAAGTGATTGAAAACCCTGAAGATTCTGACTCGATTGTTGAAACCCAGTTGACCAACGTAGCCCGCCGCTTAGAGATGGCAATCAGCGGTTAGGGTTTTTTCCGGCCCGATGATGCCGGTTCACAGACCAGATTGGGCCGTGTTCGTTCAAGGAAACAGCGATGAGCCTGAGCATAGATGAACTTGCCAAAAATTTCCTGTCGCAAAAATCGATAGCCGTGGTCGGCGTTTCGACCACCCGCGACACCGGCTGCAACCTGAATTATGAAAAATTCAAAAACGCCGGCTACGCCGTTTACGCCGTCAGCCCCAACACCGCCGAGTTCCAGGGTGACCCGTGCTATCCCGATTTGAAATCCATCCCGCAAAAGCCGGATGCGGTCTTCATCTTCGCCAGCCCGAAGGTCACCGAGCAGGTGGTCGGGCAGGTGGTCGAACTGGGCATCAAGCATGTTTGGATGCACTGTATGATGGGAACCAAACCTGGCCTGGCCCCCGAAATGACCAGCGTTTCGGCAGCGGCGGTGCAGAAATGCCGCGAAAACGGCGTCGAAGTTATTCCCGGTTCGTGCCCGGCCCAGTTCCTGCAACCCGATTTTGGGCATAAACTGATGCGCGGCCTGTGGCGGCTGTTCGGAAACCTGAAAGTCGAGCAAACCGCCTGATTTGCGCGTAGTCAATCGTCGAGCCTGGCCTGCGATGTCGGCAGGCCTGTTTGATTTACGCAAATATAGATTGTATAAAAAGGAATGTTTGCAAAAAGTATGCCCTCTTTTTTGCGGTAAAATAACCAGACTCTTTCCAAAGGATTGTTTGTGTTTGAAATTCTATTTTTGGGTACATCCGCATCAGCGCCCTCGGTCCGCCGGGGGCTTTCAGCGTTAATCGTTAAACACAATGAGCACCGCTTCCTGGTCGATTGCGGCGAAGGCACCCAGCGCCAGATATTGCAGTCGGGAATCGGCTTCAAACAGCTCAACCGCATCCTGCTCACGCACGGCCACCTCGACCACATCCTGGGCCTGGGCGGGCTGATGTCTACCTTCATGCGCTGGGAATCCATCGAGCAGCTTGAAATTTTTGGCGGCAAAAGCACCATCGAGCGCGTCAAGACCCTTATCAACGAGGTTGTCCTGGTTGGCAAAAAGCCGCCGATGCCGCTCCACTTCCGCGAGATTGGCCCCGGCCTTTTTGTGGACGAAGCCGATTTCACCGTAACCGCCTTCCCGGTCACGCATCGCGGCCCCGACTGCCTCGGATACTGTTTTGAGGAAAAAGCCCGCCGTCCCTTCCTGGCGGACAGGGCGGACGCCCTCGGCGTCCCCTTCGGCCCCCAGCGCAGCGAACTGGTCAACGGGCGTGAGATTACGCTGGATGATGGGCGGGTCGTAACTCCCGAAGACGTGCTCGGCCCTCTCCAGCGTGGAACCAAGCTGGTGGTGGTCGGCGACACGGGCCGCACCGATGACCTGCTCGAAGTCGCCCGAAACGCCGATGGGCTGGTCATCGAGGGCACCTATCTTGACGAAGATGTCGAAATGGCGCGCCAGTTTTCGCACATGACGGCTCGCGGCGCAGCGGAACTGGCCCAAAAAGCCGGGGTTAAGCAATTAATTCTGACACATATTTCACGCCGCTATCGTGAAAAGGACGTGATTGCCGAGCTGCAATCCGTTGACCCGACTGCGGTGGTTGCGCGTGATTTCGATAATTTCATTATTAAACGTGAAGGTTAGGTATTTTATATGAACGCAAAGCCATATACAATTGGCGTCTTGACCTCCGGCGGTGACGCGCCGGGCATGAATCCCTGCATCCGCGCCATTGTGCGCGCCGGGCTGGCGCGCGGGGCGCGGGTGGTTGGCATCGGTAACGGCTATGAAGGACTGATTAACGGTGAGTTTCGTCCCCTCGGCGCGCGTGACGTGGGCGGTATCCTGCTACGCGGCGGAACCATCCTGCAAACCCGCCGTTCGCAGGCTTTTCGCGAACCGCGCGGGCAGCGCGAAGCCATTCGGCGCATGAACGAATATGGCATGGACGGCCTGATTGTCATCGGTGGCGACGGCTCGCTGGCGGGCGCGCTGGCCCTGCACAAACAGGGGGTCAATGTGGTCGGAATCCCCGGCAGTATTGACAACGACATCTGGGGTACGAACATTTCGATTGGCGTCGATACGGCCATGAATACCATCATGGACGCGGTCGACAAACTGCGCGATACAGCTTCTTCGCACGGGCGCGCCTTCCTGGTTGAGACGATGGGGCGCGGCTCCGGCTACCTGGCCGTCATGGCGGGCATTGTCAGCGGCGCAGAAATCGTGCTTATCCCTGAGACCGACGTCACCATCCAGGACGTTGCCAATGCGGTCGAAAGTGCCTACAAGCGCGGCAAAACCCACGCCTTCATCATCAATGCCGAGGGGTCGAACATCAAAACCACCGAACTGGCCGGTGCGCTCGAAGACCTGGATGTCGGTTTTCGGACTCGCGTCACCATTCTTGGCCACATCCAGCGCGGGGGTTCGCCGACCGCCTACGACCGGCTGCTGGCCTCGCGCATGGGCATCAAAGCCGTTGATGCGCTGCTGAACGGCACGACTGGCGTGATGACCGGCCTGAAAGGGCGCGGCATCGAATTCGTGCCGCTTGAAGAAGTGGTCGATACCAAGCGCGAAATCAACATGGAATATTTTGAGATGGTTAGCCTGTTGGCGCGTTAGTCGCTAAAAAGGCAACTCGAGATTAAACGGAAACGCTTCCCAGTTTTGGGAAGTGTTTCCGTTTTTTGCGCCGGTTATGCCCCCAGACGTTGGTAGTAGGCGTCCAGAACGCCAGGCAGGGCCTGCGCGGCTTCCAGAAGGGCTGTGCGCCCCTGGCTGACGGTCTGGCGCTCATAAGCCTCGAAAACCTGCAATCCGCGCCGCAGGCCCAGTTTGAACTGGTTCAGGAATTCCTGGTCGGCGTTGCGCAGGTCTTCGGTCAGGTGTTCAAGCGCGGGCAGGCTGCTGTCTGGCGTGGAACTAATCCGCGCCAGGGCTTGCGAACCGAGCGAACGCGTCGCCTGGGCTGCCGGGCCGGATTCGATTTCGCCAATCCGTTCGCGCATCCAGCGGTAGTCCTGCTGGTTTGAGCACAGGCCGCTGGTCAGCGCCCAGAGTTCGTCGAGCGGTGTCCCGCAGATTTTGGCGAGGTAATCGCGCAGGAATCTTTCGTGGGTTTGCAGGAGCAACTGGGCGCGGTAATGCGATGGGCGCGGCTGTCCGCGTGTTTCATCGTGCGTGACCTGCTCGCCGCAGATGCTGTAATCGTTGAGCAGGGCGTTTTCCATCTCGACCACTGCGTAAAGGAAGCGCACCCAGGTTTCGTACAGGCGTGTCAGCGAGACGAACTGCAATCCCTGTGGCGTGATGGCCACCCCGCCGCCCGTGCCAAAATCGAGACGCCGCACCGCGCCCAACTGGTACATGCCGAGCAGGGAATCGACTTCGGGGTTGACATCATGCTGGACTTTTTTGTAGGCAATCGTCGCGTCCATGCCCGCGTAGGACTGGATGATTTTCAGCCCACCAGGGTGCAGGTGGGCGAAGTCGCTGGCGTCGTACACGCGCCCGTTGATGATGAGCCAGTAGCCGTCCTGCGGGTTATTGTGCAGCACCACTTCCGAGGCGGGGTAATGTTGGGTTTGCTCGAACTGCGCCCCGGCGTAGGTGGTGAAAACTTCCTGCAAATAGCGGTCTTCGCCCACCAGCCGGAAGAACAACTCGCGGCCCTCGTCCGGCCCGGCGTGGCTGGCGATGATTTCGCGCAGGGTATCCATGACAGTTTTGGCGAATCCTGTCCGCCCGCAGACGTAGAAATACGCGCCGCGCTGGACAAGTTCCCACAATGCGGCCTGGTTGGCAGGCGTTTGCATGACCTGGTCGATGTAGCCGCGCGGGTCGGGGCTGAAGACCAGTTTCCCGGCCTCGGTTGCCAGGCTGGCATCTTCTTGTGAAAAAGCGGCTTGCAAGTTCAGGCGGCCTGTCGCGGCCAGCGCCTGCCACTCGTCCTGGTAATACAGTTCGGAGCGGGTGCGCGCGCCAAAAAAAAGCCAGCTTTCGCTGTCTGCTGGGCGGGCCTGCAACATGCTGCGGAAGGGGGCAATCCCTGTGCCGCCAGCGAACATGACCACCGGGCAAGCCGAGTCGGCGGGCAGACTGAAACGCGGCGGGTGGATGATTTTGACGGAGATGCGGCGCGTTTCGGGGCTGCCCTCGGCGGCGATGCGGCTGAGGAAGCCGGAGCCGGTTCCGGTGCGCAGCGCGGCGCGCGAGACGGGCGTTTCCTGCGTCTGGTAGCGCAATCCGCCGATGGTCAGTTGCATCTCATCCGCCGCGTCATCCGCCATGACCGAGGAAATTGAATAAGTGCGGAAGGTCTCCGGTGGGACGAGGCGGGTGATGTGCTCGCGCTCACCGGGCTGGGCCTTCCACAACCGCTTGGGGTTGAATCCGGCTTCGGCCAGCAGATGCAGCAAATCCCACAGTTCCCACTGGTCTTCGGCGCGGGCCTCGATGATTTTGTGCAGGCGCTCATTGTGGCTCAGCGACAGCAGGGTTTTGGCGACGCTGCGCGCCACCGGGCGGATGCGACCGAACGTGAGCAGGCTGCGCAGCGAAAGCACGACCGCCCCCTGGTAGCCGTCGCGCAATTGTACGGCGGTGCGCCAGACTGCGTTGAGCGGAATTGGCTTGTCGCCGGTGGCGCGCAGGGCGGCCAGGGTCTGGCGGACAAGTTCGGGGTCGTTTTCGGGCAGGATGGCGCAGCGGTCGCCGGGCTGGTAGCGGATTCCGCTGCCGGAAATATCCAGCGCCACGCGGCTGACCGGCGCAGCCTCCGACCCTGCCAGCGGCTCGACGCGCTTGACGCGCACGAAGTGGCAGGCCGCCGGGGCTCGGACGTAGCGCTCCTGGCGGGCGCGCTCCAGTTCATCGTCCATGCGGTCCCACAGGCGGTCTTCAAACCCGCCGTCGAACCCGCCCAGGGTGCGGCTGCGCCCGGCCTTGAAAGACAAATCCAAAAATCCGTAGGCTTTCAGGCGGTGCCTGCCTATCAAGCCGGTTTCGCCGGAGTAGGCCTCGAGGGCCTGCTGGAACAGGCCGCTCAATTCGCTGTCGTTGGCTTTTTTGACGAAGGCGGGCACGGAAATTTCTTCGGCGGCTTTGAGCAGTTCCTGCCAGTGGGGCGGGAACCAGGCGCGGGTGCGGTCGGTTTCATGCCCGACGGTGGTCGCGTAACTGCCGCGCCCGAAGAAAATATCCATCAGCGTAAAGGTCGGGATGGCCGTGCCGCTCGGCCCCGGAATGGCGTTGCCTTCCTGGAAAGGCGTCGCCAGCGGCGCAACCGTTTTGCCCCACACCACAGGGTCGACGTACAGCGGGTGGTAGGCGTTGGGGTTGACCTTCATAAAGGAGGTGTGGGTCAGGTTGTTGAAGGTGTCGGCCAGCAAGGTCAGTTCGCGCTTGAGCGCGGCGCAGTCTTCGGCGTGGGCGGCCTCCTGCGCGCGGATGACGGAAGCCAGCACCGGCGTAAAGCGGGCCACAATCTCAATCGGGGTGCACTGGAAGCGGCGCTCGTCCTCGTTGCCGACGATGGGGATGAGCAGGCGCAGGTTTTCCATGCGCATCGGGTCGGGCAGGGCGGGGTCGATAAGCCGCCAGTTGTAGATGTTCAAGTCGATGAAGGAAAGGTGTGGGGCCGGTCGGTGCAGGCGGCGGCTGACCTCGTCCCAGGGGCGAAGGACGCTTTCAGGGATGCGCTCGTACGCCGCGCCTTCGACGTAGTGATAGGCGTGGGCGAAAATGCCCAGGATGGCGGCGGCCCGGTACAGGTCGCCGTCCGACAGGGCGGATTCTTCCCCGCTCAGGATGGGCATCTGTTCCAGCTGGCGGCGCAGGCCGACCGTGCGGAAGAGTTCCGGCAAGTTGGCGGCGGTCTCGTCCCAGGCCTGGTGCGAGGCGGGCAGCGACAGGCGCGGCAGTTCGACGGGCATAAATCCGTGCGAGGCCGAAAGGAAGCCCAGGTTTTCATGTCCCAGGCGGCGGTTTTCGGCCTCGGCTTCCAGCAGCGCGCGCCGGATGGGAATCTGGCTCTCCGGCATCTTAAAGCGTCCCCACGACAGCCTGGCAGATGTTGGCGCGCGAGACCGTTCCCAGCAGGCGTCCATCCTTGACCACCGGCAGCAAGCGGATTTGCCTGCTGACCAGAATGGCCGATGCCTTGGCGACATGGTCTTCGGGCAGCAGCGTAATTGGCTCGCGAATAATCAGCGGCGCAATCGGGCGGTGCGACAGTTCGGCCCCGCGCCGCAGGAAGACCTGGTAGGCGTCGTCGAGCGTGCCGCCTTCTTCCAGAATCTCGTCGATGTCGGGCAGGGCCGCGCGCAGGATGTCACCTTCGGAGAGAACGCCGACAAATCCGCCGGATGAATCCACCACCATCAGGTCGCTGACTCCCGAAAGGGCCACAATCTCTGCCGCCACATGCAGGTTCGAATCGGCGCGAATGCGGGCAACATGGGTGTTCATCACGCCCTTGACGTACATATAAGCAGGCTGGCCGACCGCCTGCCAGTCTTCGAGAAGTTCGTCTAGATGTTCCAGGTTTTTGGCATGCCACGGCCTGACCAGGAAATAGTGAATCCCCAACTGGTTGATGGCGGTGATGGCGGTTTCACTGTCCCTGGTTTCGGCCAGCAGCACCCGGCGGGCGTCCGGGTACAGGCTGCCTGCCTTGCTGAAAAATTCCACGCCGGGCATATCTGGAAGGGATTGACCGACCAGCAGGAGCGCAACGCTGTCGTTTTCGGCGCGGTGCTGTTCGAGGGCGCTCAAAACCTGTCCGCCGGTATCGGCGCGCAGGACGCGATACTTGTCGGCGTAGCGGCTGCGCAGGTCGCTTTCGATGCGTTCGCTTTCATCCGCATCGGGTTGCAGGATATAAATAAATGGAGAATTCATGACAGCACCGCCCCTTTGCTGCCGGTCTATTCCGGCAGTTTGGCAATTGCTTCAATTTCAATCAAAAGGGCCGGGTCTACCAGGGCAGAAAGTACAGTGGCGCGGGCTGGCAGCGGCTCGGAGAAGTATTCCATGTAAATCTGATTGAAGGGCTGGAAAAATTCCGATTTGGTAATAAAGACGGTGGCTTTCACCAGGTCGCTATAATCGCAGCCCGCGGCCCGCAAAATCATGCCGATGTTTTCGATGGTCTGGCGAGCCTGCTCCTCGATGGTGCTGCCCAGGTAGCCATCCGGCCCGCGGCCCACCTGGCCGGAGATAAACAAAAATCCCCCGCTGATGAGTCCCGGCGAGTAAGCGCCCAGGGGTTTGGGAGCGCCTTCAGGGAATACTGCGCGTTTGTCTTTTGCCATGTTTCACTCTCCTTGTGTGGTTGGTTGCTTCGAGTATACCTGATAAAGACTGTCCAATTCAAAAAATTGCGCCACCTATCGCATCCGGCTTTCATCGGGTATGATGAGACCGCAAAGAAAAACCACCCATTTGAAGGAAAGACTGTGAATTTCAATCAATTTAAATTAGATTCCCGCCTGGCGGCAGGCATTGCCCGCGCCGGTTATGAGACCCCGACCCCCGTGCAGGAACAGGCCATCCCGGCGGCCCTCGAAGGCCACGACCTGATTGCCACCGCCCAGACCGGAACCGGAAAAACGGCAACCTTTGTTTTGCCAATTTTGCACAAATTGCTACAGGGACCGCGCCACAAAGCCCGCGCCCTGATTGTGACCCCCACCCGCGAACTGGCCGAGCAAATCAACGACAACATCCGCACCTTGAGCGCCGGCACCAACCTGCGCTCTGCAACCGTTTACGGCGGGGTGGGGACTGCGCCGCAGGTCAGGGCGCTGAAAACCGGCGTCGAAATCCTGGTGGCCTGCCCTGGCCGTTTGCTCGACCTGGCCGCGCAGGGTATTGCCCGGCTCGATAACATCGAAATCCTGGTGCTGGATGAAGCCGACCGCATGTTCGACATGGGCTTCCTGCCCGATGTGCGCCGGATTATCAAACTCGTCCCGCCCAAACGCCAGACGATGCTTTTTTCGGCCACTTTCCCGCCCGAAGTGGAGAAACTGACCGCCGAGGCGCTTTCCGCGCCGATGCGAATCGCGGTCGGGTTGACCCGCCCGGCGCATACTGTCAGCCATGCCTTGTATCCCGTCCCCAAGCACCTCAAAACCGCGCTGACCTTTGAAATCCTGAAACGCACCGACACCAATTCCGTGCTGATTTTTGCGCGTACCCGCCACCGTGCCCAGAGTCTGTCCATCAAACTCTCGCGTCAGGGATATCGCGTCACCAGCCTGCACTCTGACCGCACGCAAGGACAGCGCCAGTCCGCGCTGAACGGCTTCAAGGACGGCCGCTACCAGATTATGGTCGCCACCGACATTGCCGCCCGTGGCCTTGACGTGGACAGCATCTCGCACGTCATCAACTTCGACATGCCTGACACCGCCGACGCCTACATCCACCGCATCGGGCGCACGGGCCGCGCTGAACGAACCGGCGACGCCTTCACCCTCATTACACCCGAAGACGATGACATGGTGCGCGAACTTGAAAAAATCATGAAGCAGACCCTGCCGCGTGAAACCATCGAGGGGTTCGATTACAATGTCCCGGCTCCTGTCCAGTCCAACCAGCCCGCGCCGCGCGGCCCGAAACCCGTCCCGCACCGTCCGCCCAGCCACAAGAGTCACAAACCCCATCCGCCGCGCCGGTAGGTGAAGGCTAACAAAAAAGCCATCCGGTTAGGGAAGGCTTCTTGTGAGCGCGGAGGGGACGAATATCATCCCCTGAATGGGGGCCATCAACAAAAAAAGCCCTCTGGTTAGGAAAGGCTTTTCTTGTGAGCGCGGAGGGGACGAATATCATCCCCTGAATGGGGGCCATCAACAAAAAAAGCCCTCCGGTTAGGAAAGGCTTTTCTTGTGAGCGCGGAGGGGATCGAACCCTCAACAAACGGCTTAAAAGGCCGCTGCTCTGCCATTGAGCTACGCGCCCGACTAGCGAATGCGGATTTTATCATCAACCGCTTGTGCGGGCAAGGCCAATTCTGCGAATTGCATCAAAAATAATTGACAAATCTATGAAGTGGGGTAAAATACCATCCGCTCCAGCAATATTGCCGAAGTGGCGGAACTGGCAGACGCGCTACGTTCAGGGCGTAGTTCCCGTACGGGAGTGAGGGTTCAAATCCCTCCTTCGGCACACACAAACCCTCGTCTTGGCGAGGGTTTTTCTTTCTCCGTGATACAATAAAAAGATGAAAATCGGTCGCTTTCACGTTGATTTTCGCCGTCTGGGCATCCTGGCAGGCATTGCCATTCTGCTCTTCCTCGTGATGGATTTTAACAGCCGTATGGAAGAGTTGACCCGCTTGCAAAAAGAAGCCGCGGTTGTGCGTTCGCAGGCTACAGCGGTCATGGTGACGCAATACGCCCTGCAAACCCAGGTTGCTTATGCCACATCTCCTCCGGCCGCGGAGGCCTGGGCGCGGGAGCAAAGCCGAATGGCTCAGGATGGAGACATCGTTGTCATTCCCCTGCCAGAGCCGGGCGCGACCCTGCCGCCTACCCCGGTGCCAACCCCCATTTTGAATGACCTCACCAAATGGGACATCTGGGTTGATTTGTGGTTTGGAGAATAGTCCCGCAAGGGGCTTTTTCTTTAAAAAAGTCTTACTGTTGCCTGTTCACGAAAAAAACCTAAAATTTATATATGCTAAGAAAAATTAGCAACAAGATTTTTCCAGCGATGAGTTTGGATGAAAAGGCTCGCGTTCGGCGGTCATTGGGTTTAATTTTGCCGATAGGGACAGCCTTTAGTTTTCTTTATAGCGTGTTTTATCGCTGGCAAAACCCCGATGATTTCAGGCACTGGTTTATTTTTGCCGTAACAGCCGCCTCGCTGTTATGCTGGGCGATGGTACGGACAAATTACCTGCGCCTGTCGGCCCTTTTGTACGCCATCATGTTGTGGGCGATTATGTCCACGGCAATTTATTACTCTGGGGGAATGCAAACCTTTGGGCAAAGCGGCCTGATACTGGTAATTTTTGTTACCGGTTTATTGTTGGGCGGACGATATGCGTTAATTCTCATGTTATTGAGCATCGCCAGCCTGGCCTGGATATTGCGCCAGGAAATGCTGGGGCTTTTATCGCCATACCTGGTGCTTGATTCGCTCAATAGTTTTGTTATTTTTGTGTTCTACCTCATAGCAGGCTGGTTCTTGTTGTCCATGACCATGAAAGACCTGCGCAGGGCATTGGAGAACGCTTCACAGGAATTGGCGGAACGCCGCCAGGTTGAAAAGCGGCTGAGCGAACAGGCTGAATACCTTGCCGCCCTGCATGAAACGACCCTGGCGATTATCGACCGCCTGGATTTAAATTCATTGCTCGAACTGATGCTCACCCGCGCCGAAGCCCTGGCGGATACAAGGCACGGCTGCATTGACCTTGTCTTGCCGGGGAATGGGGCCAGTCAGGAATACATCGGGCATGGCATTTTTGAATCTTTCCAGGGCACTGTCTTGCCAATCGGCCAGGGGATTGCAGGCCTGGTATTGCAGGAAAAGCAAACCATCGTAGTGGATGACTATAGCCAATGGCATGCCAGGCTGGACAGTTATTCCAGCCTCGGGCTGCGTGCTTTGCTGGCGACCCCGCTAAAGGCGCAGGGGCGCATTCTTGGAATTATCGAACTGGCTTATGACGACCCTCAGCGAAAATTCACCCAAAAACACATCCAGCAATTGGAGCAATTCGCCGAACTGGCCGCCCTTGCGCTTGACAACGTTTCGTTGTACCAGGCTGCCCAAACTGAACTGGCCGAGCGCACACGAACAGAAAATGCCCTCAGGGAGAGTCAGTCGCGCCTCGACCTGGCGCTTTCCTCAGCCAATATGGGAATCTGGGATTGGGAAATCGACGCCGACCAGATTGTCTGGTCGGAGCGCGTTTATGATATTCTCGATACCCACAAAGAACACATCCCTTACACTCTTGAAAATTATTTTGAAATCATTCACCCTGACGACCAGACCCTGGTGAGGCAAAGCGTCGAGAACTGCCTGGCGGGTATAGAGCCCGACTTGCATACCGAATATCGCATTGTTTCAGGGCAGGGGGAAAGTCTTTGGGTCGAATCAAACGGACGGCTTTATCGCGATGAAGATGGCAGGCCCGTCCGTATAGCAGGAACGATAACTGACATTACTGAGCGCAAACAAGATGAACGGGTGATTCGGAATGCCAACGCCAACCTGAAAAATTATGCCGAGGCGCTGGAGCGTCGCTCGGGCCTGCTGCAACTGGGCGCGGAAGTTGCCCGTGCGGCAACCGCCATCCTGGATTCCCAGGCCCTGAGTCAGCAAGTCGTCGAGATGGTGCAAAAACAATTTGGCCTGTATTATGTGGGCTTATTTTTGGTTGAAGAAGACCTGGCCTGGGCAATCCTGCGCGCTGGAACCGGTTCAGCGGGGATTATCATGCTGGAGAGCGGACACCGTCTCGAGGTTGGCGGCGCGTCGATGGTCGGCTGGTGCATTGCCAATCGCCAGGCGCGCATCGCCCTGGATGTAGGGGAGGAAGCCGTCCGGTTTAACAATCCGCTTTTGCCCGATACCCGCTCCGAACTGGCCCTGCCGCTTACCAGCCGCGGCGAGGTTTTGGGAGCGCTGACCATCCAGAGTAACAAACAGGCGGCCTTTAGCCAGGAGGATATCGCCACTTTTGAGACAATGGCCGATTTGCTGGCCAACGCCATTCTCAATGCGCGTCTTTACGACCAGGTGCAGCGTGAACTGGAAGAACGCAAACGTGCGGAAGACACTGTCCGCCAGTTGAATGTCGAACTGGAGGCTCGGGTCAGGCGGCGCACTTCTGCCCTCAAGGCCAGCGAGGAGAAGTTTCGCGCGCTTGCTGAGAACAACCCTCTGCAAATTGCGCGTTACGACCGCGACGGTCGCTACCTGTACGTCAACCACCTGGGCCAGTCTGACAGGCTTCGACCAGAAAACGTGGTTGGCAAAACCCTGCGCGAAGTGTTTGGGAACCATCCCAGCATTGATTTTGCCGAGCAGCAAATTCGCCTGGTGTTCGACAGCGGCGAACCGGTAAAGACCGAATACGAGTTGAATGGTTTTGTCGGCCACTGGTCGCTTGCGCCTGAATTCGACCCGCAAGGCAATGTTGTTTCGGTTATTTCCACCACCCTTGACATCACCGAACGCAAAAAAATAGAAGAAGAACTCCATGCCACCAACCGCGAATTGGAGGCTTTCTCTTATTCCGTCTCGCATGATTTGCGCGCCCCGCTGCGCGCCATCGACGGCTTTACCCGCATCTTGATGGACGATTTTGCCGGTCAAATTCCTGAAGACGGCCTGGCCTTCTTGAACAGGACCCGCCAGGCTGCCCAGAACATGGGCCAACTGATTGACGACCTGCTGCGTCTTTCACGCATTACACGCGCTGAACTACACAACCAGCCCGTCGATATTTATGCCCTGTCACGGGAAATTTTCGAGCAGTTAAGTTTGCAAGAGCCGGGTCGAGATGTGAAATTCGAGGCAGCCAAAGGTATGAAAGCGACTGGCGATGAGCGGCTGCTGCGGGTTGCGCTAGAAAACCTTCTCAATAACGCTTTGAAGTTTACGGCCAAAACCCCTGCGCCGGTTATCAAGGTGGGCAAGCAAAAAATAAAAGGCAAACAGGCTTTTTACGTTACCGATAATGGTGTCGGATTCGATATAAGTTATGCCAACAAACTGTTTGGCGCCTTCCAGCGATTGCATTCGGCCGAAGAATTCCCTGGCACGGGCATTGGGCTGGCGATTGTGCAAAGGATTATTCACAGGCATGGGGGGCAGGTTTGGGCTGAGGGGCGCCCCGGCGAAGGCGCGACCTTCTATTTCACCCTCGACTGATATTTTCAGCTGCTAAAACATTTTTTGCCACTTGCTCAAGGCCCAGCGTCCCGTTTCGGGGTGGGCGCGGCCCTCGAGGTCGAGAAACTCGTCTGATTCCAGGGAGGTATGGATGAGTTTGCGAATCGTCCCCACGCAGTCTTCATCGAAAACCAGCCTGCTTTTTGCGGCCAGCGTCAGCACCACACCGGCATACAGGGCGGGATATTCTGCCGGTTCGGCGCGGCTTTCGAGCGTCTGGCGCAGGATTTTTCGGACAAGGGCAACATCGGGACTGAGCGGCCTGGCGCGGCGCGGCTTGGCCGGTTGCAGCACCAGGCTTGCCAGCCCGCTGTTTTTCTCGCTCTCGAAGGTTTCGACCCGCCAGCCGCTGGCCGAGGCCGCCAGGATGACCGCGCCGAGAAAATCCGGCTCCAGTTCTGGCACCAGGGCGTGAAAGGGGATTTGCCCGCCCGCGACCTGGCGCAGGTTGCCGAACAGGGCGCGCAGGGCTTCGGCGTGCCACTGCCAGTCGTAGCGGCGGCGGCGCAGGACGGCCTTGAAGGGCGCGACGGCTTCGCGCCCCCACAACCAGCCAGCCCAGAGCGCGGAAAGCGTCCAGAAGGCCTGGTTGGGGCGCGGGATGATGGCCGCCAGCGCCGCAAAGGGGATTTCGTCCAGTTGCCCGGCGGCTTCGCGCAGCGGCCCCTCGTAAATGGACAGGCCGCCGTTTTCGGGCGGTTCGTCGGGCCAGAGGGCGTGGGCCACCTCGGCATCCTGTGAAGGCGCAAAATTTGTCCAGAAGTCGATGCCTTTTTCGAGCGCGAGCCAGGCGTTGTGTTCACGAAATGTGGCTGGCAGGCTGAGTTGGCGCGGACGCGGGCGTTCTGTGGCGTGCGGCCACAGGCTGTTGCACAGGTCGAGGGCATACAGGATGAGCGCCAGCAGGCAGCGGCGGCGCTCGTCGCTGGTGGAAATGCCGTCGAGGCGGTTAATCACCGTCCCCAGGGCGTACACGGCGCGGGGCAGGTACAGGCGCAGGGCTTCCTCGGCGTGAACCCGGTCGGGGTCGTCGCGGGCGGCGATACGCTCCAGGGCGCGGGCGCGGTGCAGGCCTTCGGTGTTGGCCCATTGGGTGGCGTTCTGGATGTCAGATTCGGACGCGGGCCGCTCACCCATATCGCCGCAGGAGGCGCAGGTATAAGTCTTGGACAGCAGGTGGCCGCTTTTAGAATCCCAGGTGAAAAACTCGGCGGGCAGCCGGTGGTTGCAGGCCGCGCAATGGGTTTCGTACAGGCTTTGCAGGTGGATTTCGAGCCGCTCGTCGTCTTTGCGGGCAATTGCCAGGTCTGAGAGCGCGGCGCGCAGGTCGGCTTCGGCGGGCGGATGGGCGGCCAGGTCGAGCAGGAAGCGGATGATGGGGTTGCCGGCAGTGACCAGTACGCGCATTCCGCCTGCCGCCAGTTGGACAGGTAATCGCGGCGAGGCGGCTGCGGGGTCCAGCACCCAGGCTGCGGGTGGCGCGATGCCGCTGGCCCAGGCCAGGGTGGCCTCACCCGGCAGGGGCGGCAGGTAACGGCTAAGGGGGGCAGAAAAATCCAGCGTATTCACAAAAATAGGATAGCACAATTGGGGCTGGCGTGTTCACCCCGTGGAGGAGTAAATTTGCGCTTCGCCGCCAGGGCTGACGAAAACGGGTTTGCCTTCGGGCCGGTAGTTGTGCTTGCGGCCCGAAAAGTTGAGCACGACGGTCAGTTTTTCCCTGCCGTCGGTGCGGGTGTAGGCCAGCAGGCCACCGGGCGCTTCGAGGAAATCGAGCCTGCCGCACCGCAGGGACGGGTAGGCGCGCCGCAGGGCAATCAACTGGCGGGTGATGTTGAAGAGCGAATCAGGGTCGGCCTGCTGGGCGGCGGCGTTGCGGTGAACGTAATTGGGGTGGACTTTGAGCCAGGGAGTCGCGCCGGAAAAACCAGCATTGGGCGAGGCGTCCCATTGCATCGGGGCGCGACAGCCGTCGCGGCCTTTGTAGAAGGGCCAATAACGTTTGCCGGGCGGGTCGAGGATTTCATGCCGGGCGAGCGAAATGTCGCGCAGGCCGAGTTCTTCGCCGTAGTAGAGGAAGGGCGTGCCGCGCAGGGTCAGCAGCATTGCCATGACCACAATGGCGCGCGAGTCGTCTTCGCCGCGGCAGTAGCGCGTGGCGGTGCGCGGCTGGTCGTGGTTGGAGAGCACGTAATTGGGCCAGACCTGCTGCCCGGCAACCTGGTCCCATTTTTGGATGGCGTCGCGGAAGGCGGCGGGGTTGTAGGGGCGCAGGGTGAAGTCGAAGTTGAAGGCAGCGTGCAGTTTGTCGGGCCCGCAGTAACCGGCGGCGGTCGCCGGGCTGGCGATGAAGGTTTCACCGACGGCGTATTTCTCAGGGCTGGCATCCAGGATTTCGCGCAACTCGGCCAGCAGGGGCATCATTTCGGGCTGGTCGATGTCGTAGATGTGCTTCTGGCGGTCGAAGCCGCGCAGGCCGAATTTGGGCGGGTTGTCGCGCAGTTGCTCATCCTTGAAGTAAGCGTTGAAAACATCCAGCCGAAAGCCGTCGGCCCCGCGCCCCAGCCAGAAGCGGACGACATCCAACTGCGCCTGGCGCACCTGCGGATTGCGCCAGTTGACATCTGGCTGTTCCTTGACGAACATGTGAAAGTAATATTCACCGGTCTGTTCGTCGTATTCCCAGCCTTTGCCGCCAAAGACCGATTGCCAGTTATTTGGACGCGGCTGCCATATGTACCAATCGCGCTTGGGATTGTCGCGGCTGGCGCGGGATTCGGCAAACCAGGGGTGCTGGTCGGATGTGTGATTCAGCACCAGGTCGAGCACGACTCGGATGTCGCGCCGGTGCGCTTCGCGGACGAGGTCGTCGAAATCGGAAAGCGTACCGAAGCGCGGGTCAACCTCGCAGTGGTTGCTGATGTCGTAGCCAAAGTCAACATCGGGGGTCGGGTAGAAGGGCGAGAGCCAGATGGCATCCACACCCAGGTGGGCGAGGTAGTCGAGTCGGGCGGTGATGCCGGGCAGGTCGCCCAGGCCGTCGTTGTTCGAGTCGGCAAACGAGCGCGGATAGATTTGGTAGATGACGCCGTCGCGCCACCACAGGTAGGGATTGGTCATTGGGTCTCCGGTAGTTTGACTAACAAAATTCACAACACAGCAATTTAAAATTATGCTATCATAAATTGCCATGAGTCCACAACTAAACGAAAAAATCCTGGTTATCGATGCGGACGACCACAGCCGCGACCTGATTGTGCGCCAAACCCTGCAGCCAATGGGCTACAAAGTGCTGGCCGCCGAGGAGGCCGGGTCTGCGATTCGCCACGCGCTTGAATTCCAGCCTGATGTGATTATCGCCGACTTGAATCTGCCCGGTTTTAGCGGCAAAGACATGCTGGTGGCTTTTTCCTCGCAGGGGATTAACACCCCGGTCATCGTCATGGCCGAAAAAGGCGAGGAGCCGAAGGTCATCCAGGCCTTTCGGCTGGGCGCTTCAGATTACTTCCTGCGCCCGGTGCGCGAACCGGAAGTGCTGGCTGCCGTCGAGCGCTCTCTGAAACAGGTGCGTGAAACGCGTGAGCGCAAAAAACTGGACGAGCAACTCAAGACCACCAACGCCGAGTTGCAGCGCCGCCTGCAAGAGATGACCACTATTTTCGCGGTCGGCAGGGCGGTTATCTCGGTGACCGACCAGCGCGTCCTGTTCGAGAAAATTGTCGAGGCGATAACAAGCGTTTCACAGGCTGATATGGGCTGGCTGACGCTCAAAGATGAGCACAGCAACACCTTCCTGCTGGCGGCGCACCGCAAATTGCCCGATTCGTGGGCCAAGTATCTTGGCCATCCCCTCGATGATGGTGTCAGTTCGCTGGTGGCAATGTCGGCTGAAAGCCTGAGCATTCACGGGCAACCCCTGGCAAAGTTCAAAATTGCCTCGCTGGGTAAGTCGGCCCTGGTGGTTCCCATCAAAGTTAAACAGGAAGTGATTGGCTTGATGATTGTGGTTCGCAAGGCAGAACGACCCTTTGGACAAGGAGAGCAGCACCTGCTCGAAGCCATTGCCGATTACGCCTCCATTTCGCTGGTCAACTCGCGCCTGTTTCGCGCGGTGGCGCACACCGCCGAACTGGCCCAGGCCGGGGAGCGCCGCAAAAACGAAATTTTGCAAAACCTGCGCGAGGAATCGCAAACCATTATCCAATCTGCGATGTACCCGCTTGAGGTGGTTTTGGGTGAAAAAACAGGGGGCTTGAACGAAGAACAGAAACAGGCTCTGGCTACCACCCAGAATGGGCTGAAACGTCTGATTTTTTTGATGAATCAGCAAATTACCCAGCCTGCGAAGAAAGATTAAGATAAAATTACCTGAATGCCAAAAACTGATTTGATTTTGCTTGCGATGGACGATTCGCCCGCTCTGGGATTATTGGAGAGGGCTTTGCGTGCTGCCGGGTATACGGTTTCCAAGGCCCAGGATGCAGAGGCGGTTGACCGCTTGCTGCTCGAATCGGCCCCGGTGGTTATGCTTGTCTCGCAAAACCTGAAAAGTCAAAGCGGCATCGAGATTGGCAAAAAGGTGCTGGAGCGTTTCCCGACCTTGCCCATTTTGCTGTACGCTGATAAGGATGATGTAAAACTCTTCAAGGAAGCCATTCGCGCCGGCCTGGCCGATTTCCTCTACCCGCCGCTGCGGATTGACGACATCGTCGCGATTATCAAGCACAACCAGAAACGCGCCGAGCAGATGGGCGACTGGGTGCGCCGCGAAGTGCGCCGCTCGACTGCCTCGCTCGAAAAGCGGGTGGACGAGATGGAGGCGCTGATTAAACTGGGGCGGACGGTCAATAGTTCCCTGGATACCGACAGCGTGCTCACCAGCGTTGTGACAGCCGCTGTGGAATTGACCGGCGCAGAAGAGGGCCAGTTGCTGCTTCTCGACGAAGAGACTAGCGAGTTATACATGCGGGCCGGGCGCAATTTTGAAGAAAACTTTGCCCGCACGTTTCGCCTGCCGGTTAAAGATTCGATTGCCGGGCAGGTCATCCACACCGGCCAGCCGATTTCGTTTTGCCAGGATTCGCCCAGCAAAATCAAAACCGCTTACCTGGTCTATGCGCTAATTTATGTCCCCTTGCGGATTGGCGAGCGGGTCGTTGGCGTGCTGGGGGTCGATAATCGCCAGAACAAACGCCCGTTTACCCAGCAAAATGAGTTAATTATGTCGGTGCTGGCCGATTATGCGGTCATCGCCCTTGAAAATGCAAAGGCGTTCGAATCCACCGAGCAGGAGCGCCAAAAGCTCGATTCGACCCTGACGAACATCCAGGATGGTGTTATTTTGCTCGACCCGGAGCAGAACATCCTGCTCATCAATCCGGCGGCGCGGAAAGCCTTTGGCCTGGGATTCAAAGACTTGACGGGGGAGCCGGTGCTGCAGGCGCTGTCCAACAACGAGTTTGCGGTAATCCTGCCTTCCATCATTGACAACCCGCTTAAGCAGCACGAAATGATGTTTGAAGATGGGCGGGTCTTCAACACCCAGTATGTTCCCATCCCGGAAATTGGCGCGGTGGTTACTTTCGAGGAAATCACCCACCTGAAGATGCTCGACCGGCTGAAGAGTGATTTTATTCATACCATCTCACACGATTTACGCTCCCCGCTAACGGCAATCATGGGCTATGTCGAGTTGCTGGGCCGGGTTGGGCCGCTGAATGAACAGCAGCAACAATTTGTCAAGCATGTCCAGAACAGCGCCCAGAACATCACATCCCTTATCAACGACCTGCTCGACCTGGGACGCATCGAGGCCGGTTTCGACACACGCAAGGACGAAGTCGCTTTCGAGACCATTCTGCGTTATACGCTCGACAACCTGAACCAGCAAATCATCGAAAAGGGCCAAAGCCTGAATCTTTCAGTCCAGGACGGTTTGCCCTCCCTTCGCGGCAATCCTATCCGTCTGCGCCAGTTGGTGGATAACCTGCTGGTTAATGCGGTCAAATATACCCCGGCAGGCGGGATATTGACGGTGAATTTGTTTTCAGAAGATGGGCAGATTATTCTCGAAGTCATCGACACCGGGCTTGGCATTCCGGCCACTGACCAGCCGCATATTTTCGAGAAGTTTTACCGCGCCAGCAATACCCCCAAGAACGCTCCCGGAACCGGCCTGGGACTGGCAATTGTCAAATCGATTGTCGATAATCACGACGGGCGCATCTGGCTGGAGTCATCGGTCGGCAAGGGCAGCAAGTTTGTGGTGGTGCTGCCTGTCTACAAAGCCGACGAAGACGCATAAATCCCTCATTCAAACCTACCAAACCTATAAAGATACGCGAGTTGGGTCCATGATGTATTGCCACCAATTGTTGGCAATACTGTTTGTGCGTCCGCTGGCCTTCGGGAAGTGCTTGAACCACCAGATGTGGTGGGCACGAATCTCGCCGTTGCCCCAGTCGTTGGCGTTGACCATGCGCCTGGTTCCCGTAAAGTTGGGGAAGTGATACCAATCGTCGCAACCGCTCTCGACCAGGCGCATATTGCCCCAATCGTAATCCTTTTCGCTGTTAGGCGCAAAATGGATGTTGCCGCATTCCGACTGGCCGGGATGGCTTTTGTCGTAACGGATGAATTTATGCCAGAGATTATCCTGGGGCGAATGCTTGGCATAGACTTTTTCCATGATTGCCTCGGCGCGATGGCCGAAACTTTCGTGCATTTCGCCTATGCCGCGCTCGTAAGAAAAGCCCATGATGATGAAGCGGCGCGGGCAACTAAAAGTGCGCGCCAGGGGCTGGGAATTGCACCAGAACGCGCCCAGCCCGCCCATGGTCGACTCGTATAAACCGGCATAGGGGAAGGCGAAAATCCAGACTTCGTCTATTTCATTGCTGGCAATCCTTTGCAGGATGTTAAATCGCTGCATAAAGTCTTCATAGTTGAACAGGTCGGGCTGGTGGGGTTGGGCGGCGCGGGTTATCACCTGTCGATATGATTCGGCGGTATAGCGGAATCCGTCTGCCTTGAGGGGAAACTCGTCCACATCGACCCGCTCGACGACCTGGTAACGCGCCAGGCCGTTGCTGGTGTCGAGAATATCGGCCAGGAAGCCCGCGCTGAGCGTGTCGGGACGCCCCCAGTTCATTTTCTGTGAGAGTTTTGCGCCAGTGGACGGCTCGACAACGGGGTCGTAGACGACCATCAGCACCTTGCGGGTGACGATGGCTGCCGGTTCGGGGATTGCGTTGGTTGGCTGCGCGGGTTGCGGCTGGGGTTTTGGCTGCGTTTTCTTGATGCCCAACAGGGACAGGATGAAATCAATAAAACTACTCATGAGGGGCCTCTCGGGGAATTTCAGGGGGCGTTGACCGCAAAATAGACCTGACCGCTCACGAGCACAAACAAGACCTTGTTGGGGCTGAATGCCATCGCCGTAACGGGCGAGAGCGGCAGGGGGTCGTCTTTTCCCGGCTGGCTGCGGATTTGGTGTTGCAGTTCGAGCGAGCGCGGGCTAAAGCGGAAAATCGAGCGCATATTGGGTTCGAGCATGACAACCGACGGGTCGGGCGGCAGGGTGAAGGCAATCTGGGTAAATAGACCGTCGAGCAGTTTGGGGCCGCCCTGAGAGCCGGGACGGGTATCGTTGAGGGTGGCAGGGTCGGCGCAGCGGGTGGGGGAAGTAAAAATGCGGCTGTAGGTGCAGGTGGTCAGGTGGCCGTCCCTGTGCAGGATGTATAAATCGTCGCCGTTGGCGGCCATGCCGATGGCCTCCGACAGGCGCGGGATTTCCTGCTCGAAGAAGAAAAACGGCTCAGAAAAGGACTGGCCCGGCTGGCCGTTGTAGGTCCAGACGGCGTTGGCCTTGGAATCTAACACGTATAACGTGCCTGCGTCATAGGCAAAGGCGTCGAACCCGCGCCAATCGGCGCTGGGCAGGGTCAGGAAGGCGGCTTTGGGCGTCTGGCCGGGGATGCAGAAAAGCAGGTTGCCCGACGAATCCATGCCCATCAGGGTCACGCCGCTGGGGCTGGTGCGCGGCAGGGCAATGATGTCTATCAGCGGGCCGACAGTGATACCGTCATAGGTTCCTGACCTGCAATTGAAATCCTGAATGGTGTAGTTGTTGCCGTTGGATACCGCCCGCACGACGTTGTTCTCAGCGGCGTTGAGCAGGTACAGGTCGAAATCGGAGGCGGCCATGCGGGTGATGCGCAGGCTGCTCGAAAGCGGCGCGTTGAAGGCCGGGCGATAGGTCGTGCGTTTGACCCGGTCGAGGGCGTCGAGCGCGGACTGGGCCTCGCGGCGCAACTGGTCCGAATTGGCTGTGACGCCATACTGTTCGGCCTGGTCGAGGTGGAAAAGGGTGGCCTGCCATTTCAGGCGCAGTTCTGCCGGGTCGGTCAGGTTTTGGGTTTGCCGGGCGGCCTCGACAGCCAGGTTATATTGCGCGCCAAATTCAGCCGGGCGGCCCAACTCGAAATAAATCGTGACAGCCACCACCACGACCAGCAGGGGAACGGCGACGGCGATGAAAGCCGCTATCCAGTTGGGGTTGTGGGATTCTTGCTCGCCTTCTTCGGCGGGCAGCAGGCGCGGGGCCAGTTTGCCCATTTTCTCGTTGAAGGAATGGCTGAAATCGCGCGCGGCGTGAATGGCCTGGGCCATCCAGCGCGCTGAGCGGCGGCCAACATGCACCATCTGGGTGCGGCGCTCGGGCGTCAGCAGGGATTTGGGTTCAGCGCGGGCTGCCGGGGCGGCCTGCGCCGGCATTGGCCGGGGAGCAGGCTCAAGCGTCGAAACGGGGTCGATGAGCGGGGCGGCTTCAGGCTCAGGC
>JAGVAO010000043.1 GCA_020060235.1 Anaerolineales bacterium
CTCGGCCAGGGGGTGTTGAGCGGCCAGGTTACTTCGGCATTTTGCTTGGATACTAACAGGTTGACGGCTTCTTGCATGCGTTCGTCTTTTGGCGCGTGAATGCCCTGAAAGTAGTCGAGCACGCGGATGAAGTCGTAACGCCAACGAGGCGGGAAGTGCATCAAGGTCATTTTATAGTCAACGACCTCGCCGCTGCGGTGCGATTTATACAGGCGGTGTTGCAGGAGAAACTCGTGGGCTTTGGCGCGCGCCTCGATAACGGCGGACAGGTTTTCGGGGTAGCGCGCCGCGTATTCGTCCAGCCCTTCGAGCACCGAAATGGTGGTGTGAAAGGAGGCGTGAGTCGCGCCTTTTATCCGCTCACAGTTCCAGCCGCCGTCGGGCATTTGTTCGCGCAGCAGGAATTCGAAAACGCTGTGAATGCGTTCGTCGGGATAGCGGAAATAGGCCAGCAGGGCAAGAAGCATGCCGTTGATGCAGGTTTCGCTGTGGTTGAAACTCTTCCAAAAGTTGATGCCGCCGTCCCGTTCCAGCCCGCGAAAGAAGAATTTTTGGCAGCCGCGCAGGGCTTGCGGATGTTCGGGCGGCAGGCCCAGTTGGCGCAGCAGGAGCAGGGTGTAGGTGGTGCTTTTCCACTTGGGCGAATAGAGGCCGCCGCCCCAGTTGCCGTCTTCATCCTGTTTCGAGAGCAGGCGCGCGCCCCAGCCTTCGGCGGCGACGCGGGCGCGTTCGGCCTGGAATTCTTCGGCGGGGGCGCTGCGCAGGTCTCGCAGTACCTGCCAGCGGATGGCGGGGTCGCCTTCCAAAAGCCATCCGATAGTTTCTGCTGTGGTTTGCATGGCATCATTATACAAAAAAGAACCCTGTTTCGGGGAACCCCTTGCCAACAACGGGGTTGTAACATCCGAATTTACTGTAAGCCCAAGGAGAATCTAATGGACGAAAACTCCCAGCAACAACCGCCCTCTTTTTACGAGCGGCCCAATGTAGAAAATGTTATTTTACCCATTGCCCAGGGTGTCAAAATGGGCATCGAACGCGTTACCAATTCCTTTTTGGGATTGGGCGGCGCATACGGCGGCTGGGGCGATAACTACAACAACCAGACCCTGCCGGGATTTGTCGGGCGTCGCCTGGGCGAGGAACTGCCCCAGGCCGAGGTGATGAATCTCGGCGAGCTGGGATTCCACCATCGCATGCACACTCCCGACCTGAGCGACGCCGACCACCTCGAACTGGAAGTGGAAGTTGGCGCGCGTCTTGTCCGCGCTGCGGCGGAAGCCAACGGCTGGAATCCCGCCGAAGTGGACGGCCTGCTGGTCGGCATGAGCGCGCCGGTCTCGCAAGATTACGTCACCCGGATTGCCCGCCGGGCCGGGATGCGCGAGGACGCCCTCAAGGTCAGCGTGCACAAGGCCTGTGACGGTTCGATGGGCGCGCTCAACCTGGCGCTTAACCCCGACCTGGCCATTCCCGGCGGAATTAATGTCGCTGAAGAACTGGCCGGGAAGAAGGTGCTCGTCGGCGGCATCGAGGGCCTGAGCCGTTTTACCAGCCACGCCCGCGACAAGAACGCCCTGCAATTGTTCGGCAACGGCATGGGCCTGTTTGGGGTCGTGCCTGGCGAGAACATGAAACTGCTGGCCGGCAAAAGCCATGAAAATTACGATGAAGAAGGCCTGTTGCAGGTGCGTATGTATTATCCGCACTCGAAAGAGATGGCCCCCGGCAAATCGCTGCTCGAAATCCAGCAGGAGGCTGGCAGCCACATCCGCATTGCCGGGATGATGCATGAGCCGGTCGACGGCCTGCCGATTGTCATGGCCGGGTTGATGGGCATGGTCAAACTCTTCGTGCGCAGCGGCGTCGAAGTGGTGACGGATGTGCACTTGCAGTACCAGGCCCTGATGGAAAAACTCGGCCAGTCGGGCCGCGAAATTAACGTGGCAATTGCCCACCACGCCAACTACAAAATCAACCTGCTCAAGGCCAAGCAACTGGTTAAAGAAGGCATCAACTTCCCGATGCCCTGGCTGCTGCACGATTTCGGCAACGTCAGCGCGGCTTCGTGTGCGATTGCCTTCCTGCGCCAGTTGCAGGAAATCAACCCCGGCGACCACGTCATGTTCGACGGCTTTGGCGCGGGGACGTATTATGATGTCATGGCGGTTTCGATGGGGTAGGGTGGTAATTGGTAGATTGGTGATTGGTAAATTGGAAATCCCCTCCGGCGATGGTTTGCGGGAGGGGATTTTTGTTTTTTTACGGGCGTGATGTTTGTCATTTCGAAGGAGCCGCCCCGCGGCGACTGACACCTGCCCTGGCGGGTGGTGCCAGGGGAAATCTTGCGTTCCGTCATTAAGATTTCTCACCGCTACGCGGTTCGAAATGACAATTACCAATCACTCCACCGTAACACTCTTCGCCAAATTCCTCGGCTGGTCGACATCCAACCCGCGGATGGTGGCAATGTGATAAGCCAGCAATTGCAGCGGGATGACCGTCACCAGCGGGCTGAGCATCCACGGCGCGGGCGGAATCCACAGGACGTGGTCGGCCATTTCGGAGACGAGCAGGTCGTCGCCTTCGGTGGCGACAGCAATCACCGTCCCGCCGCGGGCTTTGGCCTGCTGAATCTGGCTAATCATCTTTTCGTGCCAGGGGTCTTGCGGCGCAATGCAGACGACCGGCATGTTTTCGTCGATGAGCGCAATCGGCCCGTGCTTCATCTCACCCGCCGGGTAGCCCTCGGCGTGGATGTAGGAAATTTCCTTCAATTTCAACGCGCCCTCGTAGGCAATCGGCATGTTGATGCCGCGCCCCAAATACAGGCAGTCGCGGATGTCCTTGAGCGCGTGCGCCACTTTCTCGACCTCGGTTTCGCGGTCCATGGCGCGCCCCACCAGGTCGGGCACCAGCCGCAGGTCGGCCACCAATGCCCGGCGGGTTTGCTCGTCAATCGTCCCGCGCAGGTCGGCCAGCAGAATCGCCAGCATGTACTGGTCCACCAGCGGGGCGGTGAAGGCCTTGGTCGAGGCCACCCCAATCTCCGGCCCGGTTTGCATCGAGATGAACCCATCCGCCACGCGCATGGCCTGCGAGCCAATCGCGTTGACGATGCTCCAGACCGTCGCGCCCTTTTTGCGGCCTTCCTCCATCGCTGCCAGCGTATCGGCTGTCTCGCCGGATTGTGAAATCGCCAGCACGACCGTGTTTTCGTCCACAATCGGGTCGCTGTAGCGGAACTCCGAGCCAATCACCACCTCGACCGGCACCCGCGCAATCGTCTCGATGAGCGTCTTGCCGACCATCCCGGCATAAGCGGCTGTCCCGCAGGCGGTGATATAGATTTTTTGGATGCGTTTGGCCAGTTCGGGGGTCAGGTTCAATTCGGGCAGGCGGATTTTGCCATTGTCGAAATCGACGCGGCCCGCGAGGGTGTCGGTCAGCGCCCGCACCTGTTCGTGAATTTCTTTTTGCATAAAGTGACGGAATTCGCCTTTTTCGGCGGCGACCGGGTCCCAGGCGACGGTGTGAATCTGCGCCTCGACCTTTTCCCCGTCGAGCGTCTCGACCCGGATGCTGTCTCTCGTTACGACAGCCATCTGACCCGATTCGAGAAAAATCACGCGGCGGGTGTGTTCCAATATGGCCGGGATGTCGGACGCGAGGAAGTTTTCCCCTTCGCCCAGGCCGAGCACCACGCCTCCGGCATTGCCGATGCGCGCGCAGACGATTTTGTCCGGCTCTTCGGCGGATACCAGTACGATGCCGTGCGCCCCCTGAATCTGGCTGAAAGTCCGCCGCGCGGCTTCGGTCAAATCCAGTCCGCCCGCCTGGTGATGTTCCACCAGGTGGACAATCGTTTCGGTATCGGTATCCGAGTTGAAGGTCACGCCCTCGCTGACCAGTTCATCCTTCAGCTCCAGATAATTTTCAACAATCCCGTTATGGACGACGACCACCCTGCCGGTCGCGCCCAGGTGCGGGTGGGCGTTGCGCGCGCTGGGCGCGCCGTGGGTGGCCCAACGGGTATGACCGATGCCCGGCGACCCGCTGATGGGCGACTGGCTGACCAGGTCGGCCAGTTTGCCCAGTTTGCCCGCGTCGCGCCGGATTTCGATTTTGCCACCCTGCACCACCGCCACACCGGCGGAATCATAACCACGATACTCCAGCCGTTTCAGGCCGTTCAAAACAATCGGCGTCGCGTCACGCGGCCCGATGTAACCAACAATGCCACACATAGGGAATCCTCCAAGATAGTGAATGGTTAATGGTGATTGATTGTCATTTCGAGCGATAGCGAGAAATCTTAATTCACGCCGAAGATTTCTCACCGCTGCGCGGTTCGAAATGACAAATTACTATTCACCAATTACTACGTTTTCGCCGTTCCCACCCGTTTTGCCCGCCTGATTACTCATGCGGTGTTATCGAATGGGTTGAATTCTCTGGAGGAAAAGATGGCGGGCGCTGGCGCACCCGAAGGGCTTCCGCTGAACTTTCGATTTTCCTGTCATTCCGTGGGTCGAGTAAGCGCTGTTTTTGCGCTGTATCGAGACCCAAAACTGGACTGGCAGTTGGCTCCATCCTGCGATGGAGAACCCTCATCCTCGTCACCCTGAAAGATTCTCAGGGTCATGCGCTGTCTTTTCCTGTTGATGTTTTCCGTTTCACCTCCGTGCTGCATTTATCTGCCCGGATTATACTTGAAAAATCCGTCCCCCAAAAAGGCGGAAAATGGGGCCGCTTGCTGGTATAGTTAATGCAAGATACGCCAGCATTTCGACCCGTTTGACTCGATGATTTCTCCCACCTCCCTCGTCCTGGTTTGTTTCCTGCCCCAGCCACGCGATATGGAAATCGCCCGGCTGCTGGGCTGGTACCGCATCCCGCTCAAATCTGCGCCCAAGGTTGTCAGCGTGGATTACCTGGC
>JAGVAO010000200.1 GCA_020060235.1 Anaerolineales bacterium
CTGAAGCCCTGGGAACGAATCAAATTGCTGACCGGGGAAGAGTAAAAAAAGTAGGGCGAGATAATATCTCGCCCTACTGGATTCATATGCATTGCAATGTTTTTCAGGCAAGCAAGGTGGGCAATCCTCTCAATGTGGCAATCTGGTATTTCACCGGCAAATCAGTGGTTTTTCCGTTCGGGTTGTACCAGCAGGTATCGATGCCGTAGTTGATGCCGCCCTGCATGTCGGAACTCAGGCTGTCGCCAATGATAAGCACCTCGCTTTTAGGCGGCGCCCCGATTTCACGAAAAACGACGTCGAAGTATTCGGTCGAGGGCTTGGCCGCGCCGACCTCTTCGGAGATAAAAACCTTTTCGAAGCAATCGGCCAGGGCCGAGCGGGCCAGCCGGGGGTTTTGGACATCGGCCAGGCCGTTGGTAACCAGCGCCAGGCGAAAGCGGCCTTTCAGGGCGCGGATGGTTTCCTCCGCGCCGGGCAGCAGGTCAGTGCCACGGGCCAGATTCCGCAAGTAAAGCGGCGAGACAGCCTCCGGGTCGGCAGCGAACCCGATTTCGTCGAAGAACAGGCGAAAGCGCTTGGTGCGCAACTCCGTCGAGGTCACCTCGCCGCGCTCAAATTCCTTCCAAACCTGCAAATTAAAGCGTGAGTAGATTTCAAAATAGGGCGTCTCGAAGGGCAAACCGGCCTGTTCGAGCGTCCAGCGCAGGGCATTGGCCTCGGCGCGGGGAAAGTCGAAGAGCGTGTCATCGGCGTCAAAGAGTAACCAGGTGTAGGTCATTTGTTTTCTACCTTGCTTATCGCATATTCCGCCAGCGCGGCGATGGTCAGGCTGGGGTTGACGCCGGGGTTGGCCGGGACAATCGAGCCATCGATGATGTACAGGCCGGGGTAGTTGTGGATTTGGAAATTCCCATCCACCAGGCCTTCGTCTGCGCTGGCGCCAATCGGCGCGCCACCCAGGATGTGGGCGGTGGTGGGCAGGCCAAGCAGGTTTTCGCCGAGCGAACCGAGTGCGATTGCGTTGGTGCGGCGGGCAAATTCGCGGGTCAGTTCGTGCGAACCCGCCACCCGAGCCTGGATTTCATACCCCGGCTCTTCGTCGGCCACCAGACCGGTGCGGAACAGGGTAAACAGGCTGCGCCCGGTGCGAAATTTCATGCGGTTGTCGGCATGCTGCATGACCAGCAGGATGGTGGTGTTGTGCGCCCAGCCCGGCAGGAACATGGCGCGGGCAAAATCGAGCGGGTGGGTCAATATCCAGCCGATGAAGCGCAGGAAGCGCATCCAGACCGGTACGTCGACATCGATGAGCGGCGCGGCCAGGAAACGCATCAGCGAGGAGCCGTCGGGGTAGCGCACCGGTTCGACGCGCGTCATTGCGTCGGCGTTGAAGATGGACGAAATCGAGACGCCTTCCGAGTAGTTGATGTCGCTTTTGCGCGCCAAACCGCCCAGGAGGGCCTCGGAATTTGTCCGCACCACGTCGCCCAGGCGCAGGGAGAGATTGGGCAGGGATTTTTGGACGTCGCGCAATTTGAGCAGCAGGTTCATCGTGCCCATTACCCCGGCGGAAAAGATGACGCGCTTCGCCGCCACGACCTGCTTCCGTTTAAGGAAACTGGTCGGGCGCTGGAAGGTAATTTCATAGGCCGATGACTGTTGACCGTCTACCGTCCACGGTCTGACATCCACGACCTCGGCCTCGGCTTGCACCTCGACGCCCAGTTTTTCGGCAAAGTAGAGGTAATTTTTGGGCAGGGTGTTCTTGGCGTTGTGGCGGCATCCGACCATGCAGCCGCCGCAGTGCTGGCAGCCCGCCCGCTCCGGCCCTTCGCCGCCAAAATACGGGTCTGGCACCGTCTCGCCCGGTTCGCCGAAATAAGCCCCAACCTCGGTGGCGCGGAAGGTGTCCTGCATGCCCATATCAGCGGCCATCTGGCGCAGGACTTCGTCCGCTTTCCACAATTTGGGGTTGCGGACCACACCCAGCATCCGTTTGGCGGTTTCGTAGTGCGGCTTGAGTATCTGGCCCCACTTAATCGGCGTGTTCCAGGCAGGGGTGGCGAAGGTTTCATCGCTGGGCACTTCGAGCACATTGGCGTATCCCAGGCTCCCGCCGCCGACGCCTGCCCCATGCAAAACCATCACCCCCTTAAGAATGCTGATTTGCAGGATGCCGAAGGCGCGCAGGGCAGGCATCCACAGGTATTTCCAGTATTGCCAGTTGGTCCTGGCAAAATCTTCATCGCGGAAGCGCTTGCCTTTTTCGAGCACCAGCACCGAATAGCCTTTTTCAGCCAGGCGCAGGGCCGCCACCGAGCCGCCAAACCCGGAGCCGATGATTACATAGTCATAGGTTTTTTCCGTCATGCCAGGCCCTCCGCTGCGTTTGGGTGATTATAACAATGCTAGTCCCTACACAAAAAAAATACCACCGCCTGTTCCCGCCCGGCGGTGGTTGCCCGTGAAGGGGATAGCCTATTTTAACCCATCAACTGCGCCATCCAGACAACTTCTATGACTTCATAAATTGCCGCAACCAGCAGGGTCAGGACGACCAGCAGGTAGATTTTTCCCGTTCGTTTCAGGCCCTCAAGGTAGCCGCGCCCATGTCCTTCTACTCCGGCGCTTTTCGGGAAGAGGAAGGCTCGCCCCTGCAGCCAGGCCGCCAACATCACCAGGATGTAGGCCTGCCCTTCGAGCAGCAGGGTCAGCGAGTGCGGAATCATAATGATTTGCATATCCGGGTGGCCGGGATAGAAAATCAGCCCCCACAAAATGGCGCGGTAAATGCCGACCAGCAACCCGACAAACGGGATAATTAACGAAGGAACGGTTATCGAAAGCAGGCTGGCAATGAACAGGTTGACCACAAAGGTCAGCGCAATGGCCTTGAGAATTTCGGCGTTGAGATAGGCTTCGCCGACCACCGCCAGCGGCCCGGTCATAAATCCTTCGCCAACCAGTCGAATCAGTTCATCCTGCACGTCCGGGTTAAAGGCTGCAAATCCCATGAAAAACAGCACCAGCCCGTAATACAGGATGTTGAAAAAGAGATAGGCGTTTTTGTTTTCCCTGACCAGCGCCCACGAAGATTGAATTGCGTTCATGTTGTTCTCCTTGTGACGATTTCTACAACATGAATACGAAGAAAAAGCGATTCGGGTTGCAGGAGCGCTTGCTTGAAGCCGCCTGTAGAATTTTATGGTAAGCCCGAATACCAAAACTCAGCGGGGGTTGTGATACAGGTTTCTTCACCCTGATTGACAAAGGAGTCATGAAATTCATCGATATCCATTGCTGTAACTTCGCCAATTGGTTTGAAATACTTATAGCTACTTTTATTGAATTCATATCCTATCCCAATAGATGCAATTTCTTGCAGACTTATGTCATTTTTCGGCTGCCATGCCGTTATGGTCAAAACAGAATTGGCAGGGCATCCGGTAATTTTGCCGTCGAGTTTATTCGCTTCGAAGACATATTCCACTCTGAAGCCAAGCTCGGAATAGATAAGAACGATGATAAACGGCTCGTAATCACTTTTGGTAAACGGGTCATAGGGCCAAGTTGCTAAATAAATATCCGATGGCGCTCCATAATTTGTCAGAATTTGGCTTAATGAATAGTAGTGGGTTAATCTTTTGTAATCAGTATCGTCAAAAACGCGAATATTGTCTTTGGATACATTAGTCAGTAGTGTTAGGTACGAAATATAACCATTCACCTCGTAATAGTGAAGTGAAATGCTCAGATAGTGGGGCTTATCTGACTTGTAAGAATATCCAATAGCTCCCGCATTTTTGTTTTGGGACGTTTGATAAATCCCAAAATTTTCTTTTTCCACTTTCCCCAAAGGTGTCAGCAAGTTTTCCCGTATTTGGGTTGTTGTTATCCCAGGTTACAATGTCCAAACACACGGTAACTGGCAATCTCCATTATTGTCCAGCCATTCAAGGATTGTCGCTTGAGCCTGCTCTGGAGATAGCACAGGTAGCGCAGTTGGACTCGGAATATTCGTAACGGTGGATGTTGCCTTCAATGGAGCAATATCCACATCCGCAGGAGATGTCTGAGACGAATCGTCCGACAAGCTGTCGGCAGGTGGAGGTTGGCTTCTGATGCAGCCAGCAATTGAAACAGAAACAATGAAGACAACCAACAATATCTTCTCTTTCATTTTGACATTCTCCAACCAGTATTTGTCCGGGTTTTAGACAAGTTCAACCCTATTCAACCCGGAGCATGGCCGAGGCCTCGATTTTGTCCGAACCGCCGCCGACCATCAACTCAAACTGGCCGGGCTCGACCACTTTCTGCATTCCTTCGCCCCAGAACTCGAGCTGCTCACGGCCCACTTCAAAAGTCACCGCGCGGGTTTCGCCCGGCTGGAGGCTGATGCGCTCGAAGCCTTTGAGCAGTTTCACCGGGCGGGTGACCCGTTCGGCCAGCAGGTCGCGCACATACAACTGCACGACTTCATCGCCCGCGCGCGCGCCGGTGTTGGTCACTTCCACCGTCAGGGTCACGCCTTGGTCAGCGCTCATCGTATCCGCGCTCAAACGCAAATTGCTATACGCAAAAGTGGTATAGCTCAAGCCATGCCCGAAGGCAAACAACGGCGACTTGTCGGCAAACAGGTATCCACGCCGGGCCGAGGGCTTGTGATAATAATAGGCCGGAATCTGCCCGACCGAACGCGGGAAGGTAATCGGCAGTTTGCCGCCGGGGTTGACCTCGCCGAACAAAACATCGGCCACCGCCGCGCCAGCCGCCTGGCCGAGATACCAGCCCTCGAGAATGGCGGGGATATGCGCTGCGGCAAAGTTGATGCTGGCGGGCCGCCCGTTGAGGAGCAGCAGGACAACCGGTTTTCCCGTGGCAGCCACGGCGCGCAGCAATTCTTCCTGCCTGTCGGGCAGGTCAAGGCTGTCGCGGTCACCCAGGTGGCGCTCCGACCAGCCTTCGCGGCAGGTCTGCTCGTTGTCGCCCAGCACCAACAGGACGACATCCGCCTTTTGGGCGGTTTCGACCGCTTCGGCAATCAGGGCAGCGTCGCGGGCCGGGTCGGGAGCAATGACCTCGTCCGCAACCCACAACTCGGCGGCAGTGCCGGGGGATTGGGTCAATCCGCAGCCTTC
>JAGVAO010000039.1 GCA_020060235.1 Anaerolineales bacterium
CAACTCGGAGGTCCATTCGGCATTCCCGTTTCGGGCAGGGCTTTCACCAAAAACCGCCTGCTCTCTGTGCCGTCGTGGAAAACTTACTCGTCCTCGTCAGCGTTTTTCGATATTGGCGCGATTATACGCCGGGGGGGAGATTTGTCAAGGCTTGGGTGAGGGGAGAAGGGCGGAAAGCAAGGATGAATTCAGAATGCAGAAGGTAGAATACGGCCCGCAGGGACGCCGAAGGGAAAAAGACGTTTGGCTACACGCCGCCGCCGTGCAATTGGGGGCTCGCCGAATGGCAGGACGGCTGACTCTGGATCAGTTGGTAGTGGTTCGAACCCCCATTCAGGGGACGATGTCCATTGCCCCCAGCAAGAAAACCTTCCCGTTTGGGGAGGTTTTTGGGGCACAAGGATCGGCTCGAAGCCATTCAGTCAAAAATGGGCTCAGAATGCAGAAGGCAGAATTCCGTGCTCTGGGGCGCTATCTCTCGCAAATCAAAAAGCCTTCATTATCATAGGCACCAATAATAAGAGTTTTGGTTTGATTTGCTAGCATCTTCCAAGTGTCTCTATTGGCTATGGTTTTCGCAAACGAGGCTACTGTATCCACTTTTTCATCCATTTCAATAAACCCGCATATAAATGGGTAATGCCTGGATATCGCAAAACTCAAACTTATCATTTCCCTCGTGTCATCCGGCCTTAATACGAAATACATCTCGCTATCATAAGAGAATACAGTTGGAATAGGAGGTTCGATTTTGTCTATATGATGTTGCTTATAATCTGTCTCAATCAAAACCACCTTATCTCTACCTTTGTGAAGAAACTGGCTAATTTGCTCATATACCATTTCCCTTGTTTCTCCATAAATATTGATACCTGTAGTCCACTCAAAACTTTCATCAAAGTCAACTTTTTTGCTCGTCTCCTTGTCGGGTAAATAAGATGACACCGTCCACCTAAAATCACTTTCGAGAATTGCTTTGGCATAGGTGTTTCCATATTTTAATTCTTCATAAATGTAATTATAAACATTATTCTCGAGTGGTATTTTTGACAACATAATTCATCCTCAAAAGTGTAAATTGCTTTATCAATCCAAAGAATTATTAGCCAGTTTTAGCCTGTTGGATATCTGCTCCGATACTGAAAACAAATTCATTGCCTATTTAAATTTAGGCGTCATACTTCCATCAGGCCATATTCGCCATTCCCGTTTATACGGGTCAACATAATCCCAATGAGCCGGGGCCTTATCTTTATGCTTATTTGGGTCCCAACGAAGTGCTTCCTTTGGCTTATCTGGATTCAACCATTGCCCCTTCTCGCTGCCCGGGTCTCCACCACCTTCCCATCCCCACCCATCAAGAGGGGGGTCGGTTGTATTCTCAGGAAAACCGTAAGGAGACTCGTATGGCCCAATAGATGATGGGTCAGATGGAGGATAAGGAAATATGTCAGGATCTATTGGCAGATTATCAACCGGCACCAAAGATGGGTCATCAGGCAAACCCGCCGGATTATCTCCAAGTGAAGATATTGCTTCTAATCCTGCTACAGCCGCTTCCTTGGCTAAGGGTAAAAGCATCAAACTGAATCCAACGGCCATAACTGTTGGATCGCCATGATTTGCGGGGTCAGGCTGGTATTGGTCTGAAGGAACCTGGCTAAAGAAGATGACCGCACCAACAAGCGCTACAACAACCAAGAGAGGAAAGTGGCCTGACGGGTCTGTATATTTTAACGGCGAATTATTGACATAAGCGTATCTGTCCAGCCCCTGGACACCGCCCGGGATGATGGTATCCGCCTGGGTGAAGCGTCCCAAACCGGGGTCGTACCAACGCGCATTATAAAACATTAGCCCGAAACCTTCACGCGCGGGGGTGGTGGGGTCGTCCATGTAGGAGTACTGGCCGGTAAACGTGTAGCGGCTGGGCAGGCCGGGGGTCATGTCTATCGTCCAGGTATAGCGGGTTTCTCCCTTGCGCAGCACCCTGTAAAGGGCAGGGCGATCCCACAGGGGGCCTACGGCGCTAGCGCATTTCGGAGGTCTTCGTCCCGGTCGAGTCGACGGTCTCCCCTACGGGGATGATAAGGCTGGTCGAGCCGAGGTGGTCGCCAAGCAGGAAAGGTCGCTTGGCTACACGCTGACAACTTCCTGCGCCGCCGGAAATGCGTACTCATCCTTCTCATCATATTCCGACACAGACGCGATAATATGCCGGGGGGGAGATTTGTCAAGGCCTGGGTGAGAAGGGCGGGGATGATGAACTCAAAAGGCGGAATACAACACAGAGAATATTTAAACAGCCCGCAGCATTTTGCGATTGGGGTACAATTAAAAGATGAAACGAAACGATGTCCTGTCCATCCTGCACAAGCATGAAGACGAACTGCGCGAAAAGTTTGGCGTGGAGTCTTTGGCGTTGTTCGGCTCGGTGGCCCGTGACGAAGCCCGCCCGGATAGCGATGTCGATTTGCTGGTCGAGTTCAACCGCCCGGTGGGTTTGTTCGGATTGGCTGCCTTGCAACAGCGCCTGGAGTCACTTTTTGGCTGCAAGGTGGACCTGGGAACGCCGCATTCCCTGCGCCCAGGCATGAAAGAGCGAGTCTTGCAGGAGGCCATCCATGTCGCCTAGGGCCTGGCAGGAGCGGGTACGCGATATTTTGCAGGCCATCGAGGAAATCCGGCGCTTTACAGATGGGATGGATTTCGAGGCTTTCCAAAGCGACGACAAGACCATCCGCGCGGTCGAGATGAACCTGATTATCATCGGCGAGGCGGCAGGCCAAATCCCTGAGGATGTTCAGGAAGCGCATTCGCAAATCCCCTGGTCGCTGATGCGCGATGCGCAACCGCATGGCGCACGTCTATTTTTCAGTCGATGAGCGCCTGCTATGGGAGACAGCGACAGAAGAGCTGGGTGAACTGGTTCCCTTGCTGGAAGCGATTGTGTAAAGCATGTAACCGTAATCAAGCAAAAAGGGAAACTCGTTCATCTCGTGCAAAATTATACAAACCGGGTGCACAATCAATCAGGATGGTTTCAGGGCGCAGAAGGACCCGGGGCGTTTATCATCCAACCGACAGGCTGCTTGTTGGATGCGATTTTGAGTGCCGTTTTCGTCTCCAGGTCGAGTACCAGCACATCATAGGTGTTGGCGAGGCTTGGGTTCAGTTGCGTGAAAACGACCTGGCGCCCATCTGGAGACCAAATGGGTTGGGTGCGGGTCATCAGGGGCATGGGGTCACTGCGTATCGGCGCGCTGATGCCTTGGATGCACAGTTTTGTGATTTCGCCGCTGGCAACATCCAAAATCGCCAGTTCGGATTGCGTCCCTTCAAGGGTCGGGTCGCCTGCCTCGGTATTGAGCCAGAAAGCGATTTGGCTGCCATCCGGCGACCAGGCATACTCCGAAATGTGCGCCGTCTCAAGTTTTTCGGTCAGGTGGGTCAGGCGTTTGAACTCCGGGCCGTCGCGAGAGACGATGAAAAACTCGTCATGGCCCGGGGCGGCTTTGGGGTCCATGCTGGCAATCAGTACCAGGTTTTGACCATCGGGCGACCAGCGGGGCAGGCGTCCCCAGAGCGGCAGTTCGATGCTGGCAAGTTCCTGTCCGGTTTCCACGTCTGTGAGTGAGACGGTTTGCCCCCTTTTGGGGTAAACAACGCGGGTAATCGCCGGGTCATAGACAATGTTTGCGCCGTCAGAACTGGAAAATCGTATTGCTTCTCTGTCCAGCCCCCAGTCTAAATTCTCTCCTTTATACACATACGGCCAGTCGGTTTTTAGCGGCATATAATCTTCGGTTGTTATGTTATACAAACGCGGAAGTGCGCGTCTCTTTCCTAAATCCAGCACCACAACCCTTAAAGTATCGTTGGTTTGCCATTGGTAATAATCCCACCAGGATTCAGGAAGAACTCGATTATCGAAGTCCCTGATAACTGTTCCTGCGTAATCCACAACCACCAAACGATTTCCATCATCGGTGCCGCTGTCATATTCATAAAGTAAATAGTGCCTATCGGGTGAAACCGATCCGACAGACGAAATCCATCCTAAAGGGCTGAGAATTTTCTCCCTACTAATAGTCATGTCATATAAAAATATAGTGCGGTCAAGATTTGTATCTAATTGATATAAAACAAGCACGCCCTGGTTTACCCCTGGCAAATTTTGATTACTTACCACACACCTTTCTATTATTGGCGCTGGGATAGAGGTTGCAACAGGCTCGGATTGAGACAATGTTTCAGGAGTAGCAGAAGGTTCATTATGAATGCCAGGATCTATCTCAATTGTTGGGAGAGGGGTATGCGTCACCACAATATCTTCTGTTATTGTTTTAGGTGCTGACTCAACACAACCAGATACCAAAAAGAGAAAGACAAGAGTCGTTATTATCATTGTTGTCTGTTTCATCATCACTATCCTCCACAATACATTTTATAATTTTTTTTAGTTATAAACCCCACGCCTTCTCTCCTGGCAGCGGAGTAAAAAGCGGATTGACATTTGGTCAACACAATAAAGGTATTGCCATCGCCCCAGTATGAATAGACCATATCACGTTTTATCATCATGCTCAGCACTTTATTCGAAAGAGAAATATTCCCAAAATCATATAAATCACTTCGCTCGACTTTGTCATAATCAACCCCAACCCGATTGCGAATGGCTGTGACTACATGCATTCCGTCAGAGTAAAAAGACGAAAGTTTAGGAAATAAACTATTTATGCTTTTCCCATCTTCAAAAAAACCTCCTACCCTTTTTCTTGCACTAGCGCTATATGACGCAAGAAAACTCAAGGCACCCTCGGCGTCATTGTGGATACAACCTTGGCTTGCGCACCAATCAGCCGAGTGATTAGCCATGGCATCACTGATATTCTGTCCAGGATGATAATCTGCCTGCTCGTAAGCCCAAAACATCGCCATGAATTCCCAGATAGTAAACCCATCTTCGCCATATTTTTCCCACCACCAACCATCTTTCTGCTTCCACATTTCGATATATAATTTATACAAATCTTTTGCCGTATCACTGAGTAGCAAATTCGTATCGACCTCGTCCCATGTTTTCGGGTTGGATTGTTTGCCTAAATTTTCACAAACCCCGTCAGGACATCTCTCCTTATCTGTCAAATGGCCTGTAGGGTCAGTATAACGCACTGGATTATTTTGGACATAAGAATAACGGTCCCAGCCAGTTATGGGGTTATCCAACATGGTATCCGCCTGGGCGAAGCGTCCCAAACCGGGGTCGTACCAACGGGCATTATAAAACATTAGCCCGAATCCTTCACGCGCGGGGGTGGTGAGGTCGTCCATATACGAGTACTGGCCGGTGAAGGTGTAACGGCTGGGCAGGCCGGGGGTCATGTCTTTCGTCCAGGTATAGCGGACGTCTCCCCAGGGCGAGTAGCGCATTTCGGAGGTCTTCGTCCCGGTCGAGTCGACGGTCAGGCTGGTCGAGCCGAGGTGGTCGCCGAGCAGGAAGGTGGGGGCCTCGCAGGCTGTGCCGGCACAGGTCCGCATGGCGATACGGGAGGCCCCGGCAAAGTAGTATTTGGTCGCATTGCTGGCCGACGAGAAGACAATCTCGTCGAAGTCCACCCATCCTGATGCAAAATTGGCCTGGACTTCAAACTTTACAGAAGCGCTCCCGGCGGGCGAGGTCAGCAGGGCGGCCACCGTTTCAGGGGCCAGGCCCAGGCTGTGGGTCGCCTGGGAGGCAACGTCCTGGCTGGCAAGTTCCTGCTCGTTTGCATCGTAGAAAATGGCGCGGATACGCCAGGCGGCATTGGGGTCGCTTTCCTGTCCGCTGATTTTCAGGGTAACACTGTACGAGGTCGATGGCAGGGCCGGGTAGGCCTGCGAAATCGAGGTGGCATTGACAGGGGCAGTTGGCCGGGACGCAGAAACCTGCGAATCACCGATACCGACCAGTTCCGCCCGGCCGTCGCCGTCAACATCGGCCAGCAGGCGCGGGTGACTCTCGACCCGCCAGCCGCCGTTGTAGGTAAAGTCGGCGCTCCAGGTTGCGGCGGGAGCAAATCCGTCGCCGGTCGAGAGGGCCACATAAACGGCATCATCGTAAATTCCGAGAAGGTCGGCCTTGCCGTCGCCGTTGACATCCGCCAACAGGCGCGGGTGCTTGTCCACCCGCCAGCCGCCGTTGTAGGTGAAATCGGCGCTCCAAACCGCCGCGGGAGCGAAGCCGCCACCGCTCGAAAGGGCCACCCAGACTGCGTCGTCGTAAATCCCGACCAAGTCAGCTTTGCCGTCGCCGTTGACATCGGCCAGCAGGCGCGGGTGTTTTTCGACCCGCCAGCCGCCGTTGTAATGGAACTGTGTGCTCCAGGTGCTTGTGGTTGCAAAACCGGTCCCGGTCGAAAGCGCGACCAAAACGCTGTTGCTGCCAATCCCAACCAGGTCGGCCTTGCCGTCGCCGTTGACATCGGCCAGCAGGCGCGGGTGCTTGTCCACCTGCCAGCCGCCGTTATTGGCCGTCAACTGCGTGCTCCAGGTGCTTGCGGGCGCAAAAATCCTGTGGTTGGTGGTGACATCCCTTCTCAGGTTGACCACCGAGGCGATAATTTTCGCGCCGTTGCTGCTCTCGACGACCACCGGGCCGTTGGCCGTATCGGGATATTGAACCAGTTTCGTGCTGCCCGGCTCGAGGCGATAGACGCCTTTGACCTCCCCGCCGATGGTGACGGTAATGTCGGTCGGCATGTCGTCAACGTTGCTATAAAACAGGGTCGATTCGAGACCGGCATGGACACTGCCATAGTACCAGGGCAGGATGACCTTGCCGGCGAGGCTTTCGGGCCGCGCACCGATTACTTCGGACTGGCCGGTCCAGCCGCTGGCGCCGCCAACCCGTTTCAATTCGTAGAGCGAAGCGACTATCCTGGCCCCGTTATTGCTGCGCACCTCCACCGGGCCGCCGGCGACAGGCGCGTTAAAAATACCGGTGCTACCCGCCGCTATGGCAACCGGCGGGTAGACTACGCCGCCGATGGTCACAATGACTTCGGTGGCAAAGGTTTCATAATTCGCCAGGCGGAAGACGTTATAGACGGTCTTGTCTGCGCCGCTAAAATGCCCGCCGTTATAGTTGGGGAAGAAGTAGCGGTCGGAAAGTTGCCCAGCGGGCAGGGCCATCGTCTGGGCAATTCCCGTCCAACCGCCGGAGGAGCCGGGTCTGCGCAGTTGCAGCAGGGAGGCGACCAGTTTGGCCCCGTTATTGCTGCTGATGACCACAGGGCCGCCAGCCGTTGAACATTTCTGCAATTTGTAGTTATTCTTCGCCAAAGAGAATTGTGCGCAGGTTTGCCCCTCCACCTTCACAGTGACGGTGGTGTTCAGGTTTTCGTCGGCGTTGGCGATGATGATGGTCGCATCAAGGTCAGCCAACGAGTTGTTTCTGGGCAAGACAAGGATATCGGAGAGGTTTTCAGCCTGAAGGCCTATCATTTGCGATTGGCCCGTCCAGCTTCCGGATGTGCTGGCCCGCTTCAATTCGTACAACTGCGCCAATATTTTGGCGCCACTGACACTCTTGACAACCACCGGACCGCCCTTGACCGCCAGGTTAATCACTTCGCGGGCATTCGGCGCCAACGAGTAGGTGCCGCGCAGGATGCCACCGATGGTTACGGTCACATCGGTGTTTTGGGTGTCGGCGTTCTCTATCGTCAGGACGTTGTATAAGGTGGAATCGGTGCCGTCGTAGAAGGGGAAGACATAAGTATCCGAGAGTTGGTCGAAGGGCAAGGACATGACCTGGGTCTGCCCGGTCCAGTTGCCGCTCGAGAGGGCCACCAGCACGGCGCTGCTATTAATCCCGACAAGGTCAGCCTTGCCGTTGCCAGTGACATCACCAAGCAGGCGCGGGTGTTGGTCCACACGCCAGCCGCCGTTGTAAGTAAATTCTGTGGTAGCGCCAGTCGCGGGAGTGAATCCTTCGCCGGTTGAAAGAGATACATAAACTTCACCATTGCCAATTCCAACCAGGTCGGCCTGGCCATCGCCGTTGATGTCATCGAGCAGACGCGGGTGTTTATCCACCTGCCAGCCGCCGTTGTTGGCAGTAAACTCGGCGCCCCATTGTTCCACCGTCAACGGGTCGGTCTCAAAAGAACTGACCGGCACAGAAACATTAACCGGCGCCTGGTTGTTTTCGGCATCAACCTCATAGTGGCCGCCAACATAATGGACGGCCTTGCCGTTTTCGACCCCAATCACGCGCTTACCGTCGCCATCAAAGACAAATTCGGCAATCGTAACGCTGTCTTTCTTGACTTCCACCAGGCGGTTTTCAGCGTCGTAGAGGAGTTGGTACTGTCCGTCGTTGGCAAGGTTGCGGGTCACCTGGTTGCCATTGGCGTCATAGGCGTAGGTATTGCCATCCATCGCCGTGGCGGCATGAGCGTGAGCCGGGTCGCCATAGACCAGGGGCGTCCCGGCCTTGCTGGCCAGGTTGCCGGTAGCGGGGTCGTAGGCGTAGGTTTCCTGGGTGGTCTGGTTGGGATGTGAAAGCGTCCACCCGGTCAGGCGGTCGAGGAAATCGTAGGTAAAGGTCTGGGTTTCGTTGGCCATCGAATCGTAAATTTGGTCGATATTGCCAACCTGGTCGTACTGGTAGGACAGGTTTTGCAGCCCGGCTGCGGCCAGGGTTTGCAGGCGTCCGCCCTGCTGGTTCCAGGGATAGTATGCGTAGGTTTGAGTTACGGGAACCTGCCCCGAGGCTGGCGAAGCGCTGCCCAGCGTCCGGGCGGTCATGCGCCCGCTGGAATCGTAGTCTGTGGACTGGACGTAGGTGCTTGCGCCAACGACACTTTCCAGGAGCAGGTTGTCGTTGTAGGTGTTCGTGACCACTTCGCCATCGGGATAAGTCATGCTAACCGGCAAGTCGGCGCTGTTGTAGGCCCACTGGGTGATATAGACCTGCCCGGCAATGATTTTGGTTTCGGAAAGCATTCGCCCGCGCGCGTCGTAGGCCCAGGAGGCCGAACCGCTGGCGTCCTGCATGCCAGTGCGGCGGCCCTTGCCGTTCGCACCGGCGTCGTACGTGTAGGCGCTGCTAACTTGCGTTCCGCAACCCGCGCCGCTGCTGTTCTTGGCGGTCAGACGGTTGAGCAGGTCGTAGGCCAGGGTCAGGGTGCAGCCGCGCGCGTCGGTCTGACCAGTCAGGTTGCCGAGGGCGTCGTAGGTGTAGGTCCATCCCCAATTATCATCATCCAGGGTTCCGGCTGTCCCCATATCCGGGTCATCCATGCCTATTTTCCGACCAGCCATGTCATACTTAATTTTTGTCGTTGCGCCGCCGCGCGTGGCGCTGGTCAGGCGGCCCAAGACATCATAAACATAGTAAACTGCCGGGCCGTCGGGCGGGGTGACGGACACCGTCCGCCCCCAGGCGTCGGCCAGGCTGGCGGTTGTCCGCCCGGCGGGGTCGGTCACGGTTGTGGTCAGGCCGTTCACCACGCTTTTGGTCCGCGAGCCGTCCGGGCTGGTCACCTCGCTGATTTTTTTCCCATTTTCATAGCGGGTCTCGCTGGTGGTATAGACCGGGGTCTCTTCGGGACCATACGGCAGACTCTGGCGGGTGACGGTCGGGCTGTCGAAAAGGGTCTGGGTGGTGTTGAAGAGCGAGAAACTGCCGCTAATGGTATTGCCGGTTTCGGTCTTGAACTGGCGTCCCATGCCGTCGTAATAACGCCGCAGGGTCAGATAGTGCGAATCGACGATGCGCTGGCTGATTTCGATGCGGAAAGGGCTGGCCGCATCAAAATAGTCAATCTTGATAGACGGGTTGGCAGAATCGTCCCCCGGACGAATCAGTTTGGTCATACGCCCGAAGACGTCATAGGCCGCGCTAGTGACCGCGCCGTTGGGGTCGGTTTCGCTGAGCGGCACGCCCAGGCTGTAGTTGTAGGTCCAGGTGACGGTCTGGTCGAGGGGGTTGGTGCTGGAAATGGGGTAGGTGCGGTAAAGCGGGTCGAATTGGGTCGTGGTGATGCGCCCGCTGCCGGAAGGAGGCGTGTTCGCAGTGCCATAAGTCGGCCAAACCGTCTGGCTGATTTGGTTGCCCCAGCCATCATAAGTGTAAGATACCTGGCTGAAACCGGTGTTGCGTGAACGCACAGCAGTTAAAATCCCTTGGGTTGGCGCGGTCTGGAAATCACCCAGATTGCCGTCATACAAATACAAAGTGCTGCCGAGCACATTGCCGGCCGCATCCAACTGGCGGGTGCGCGCCGGAAGGCCGACCAGGTACACACCATTTGTGTTCGGAAAATAATCCGTTTCGGTGCGGATGTGGGCGTCCCAATTGCTTCCGTTCCGAACCTGGCTTAGGGCGACAACCTGGTTGCCGTAAGTTTCCTCGTAGGTATAATCAACGCGAGTGGCGCTGAATGAGCCACCGCTGGCATAAACCCAGTTTTCCTGGGCCGTCGTCCGCACCCAGGCGCTAAACAAGCCTTTATAAGGCGGACAGGTCGAGCAATCCGCCTTTCTGGGGGCATTGACCGAGTACGGAAAAATACTACTGGTATAGAAGAAGAATTGCTGCGACAACAGGTTATCGCCTGAATCCATCACCGTGACCGAAATCGGGCGTCCTTTGCGGACATCGTCCTGGTAATATTCGGTGACTGTTTTCAAGCCATTGGGGCCGATTTCCGTCACCTGGCTATGACCGCGAAATTGAGAGTTTACCTCTGTAAACTCATAACAATTCGTGTCCTGCTTATACCCCCAACTGTAATTCGGCTCGCCGGTTTGCAACGGGCAGTAGGCAGTCGGCTCAATCAACCCGCTGTGGTTGACCGTTGCGCCTTCATAGGCATAGGCAAAGGGATACTGGTTGCCGCGCCCATCGTAAATCCGTTTTGCGGTTACACGGTAAACAACTGGTAATAATTCGAGTTGGGCCCAGCCCAGGGTGGCATAATTCCCGCCTACTGCCGAAATCAACATTTCCGCTTTGTTCCGGTCAGGAGCTAATTTGAACACATTCTCGCCAATATCGGCTATCCAACGCTGCTCAACACCATCCCATAACCCGGTGGAAATTGTATTATTATAGGTATTGGACACCGATGCCGTCATGCGATAATATCCACCCGGCCTTACCAGCAAATTACTATCCGAAGTATTGGTTATTATTTTGCCGGAGAAGTTCATCCAAAAATTTTTCCCGCTGCCTGATACTTGGCACTCGCGCCACCCTTCTCCTTGAATTGCTGCAAACCAGCGTGGAACCAGATTATGGCATGAGCCTGCCCCGTAATACCCCTGCTCAGGAACGGGCACACTCCCAACCCTGTCAGTAATAGTATAAGACCTGGCGGCCCGCCCATCATACACCCAGGGTTCGTATTCAAACTCGACCGCACCGCCGTAACCGTTTTCGGCCCGGGTCAGGTGCATCTGGTCGCCGTAGGTAAAGGTGTGCGCCGGCAGGGACTGCGCGCCGCCCAGGCCATATTCGCGCACCGCCGCCAGCGTGCTGGTTTTGCCGCCCGCTGACCAGGTTACGCCCGGCCAGACCAGGTTCGTGCTATTGTTGGCCGCATAAACCAACTCATAACGGCGGATAACGGTCTCGAAAGTACCATTGCCGTCAGAATCCTGCTCGACATAGATGTTCGAGAGCCGCTTGCGCATGAAACTTTCGTGCAGTCCGCTGTAAGCCCAGGAAGATTTATAGTCATTGCGGTCATCCAATTCAAAACGCACCCGGTAATGACCGTGCGGGTACACAATGGTATGAGGGTAAACCGCTGTGTCAGTCGACTTCTGTCCCGTTGTTCGGCAGCCATAAACACCACTACTGTTTTTGGCCCATCTATCGTACAGAAAAGTTTTACTTTCTTTATTGTATGTATAGATTAACTCCTTGCCATAGATATTTCTAACACGAGTCAAATGCCATTGATAAGTAATATCATAAACCTCTCCGCAGTCTCCTTCAATTTTAGGGTGGTTTCCGGGAATGAAATAAGCCGCTTTTGCAATATACTCAAAATAATAGATATTACCCACCTTATCCCAAACCACCCATATATCCGGGTTACTCGATTTTTCGATTTTCCAAAAATTCTCATCGGCCAGGTGATAGCCCTTCTCGTCCTTAATCAGCATCGAACTGACCCCGTTCAAGGTAAGGAAGAAGGAGTCATCCTTTTTGTTGCCAGTTGTGCCTTTTGTGTTGCGCTCAATCATGCCGGTATCCAGCGACCAGCCCATACCCACCCAGGAGGCCTGGTTGGTGCTCAGCGACTGGTCGACCACCTGACTGCTGTACGACAGTGTTAGCCCGGGCTGCAACCCGCCGGGGCCGGGCGGCACTTCAATGGGCAGTGAAAACGTGCCCGCGCCGGTAAAATTGGAAACTTGGAAACTATCCAGCGTCGGCAGGCGCGAAGACTGCCAGTTGTGAACATCGATATCGAAAACCGTGAAGTGCGTGGTCGAAGCGTACAGGGTTTGGGTCTCGGTATTCGCATAAGAAGGCAGGATTTCCCACTCGCCGCTGTCTTCGTTGTACCAATACAGAGCCAGGTCGGCGGCGTAGGCCTCATCCAGGCTCATATAACTGTAATCCACTTCGATGCGCACCTCGTCGCCAAAGGTGGAAATCCCTTTGCCGTCCTTCGCGCCGCGGGCCTTGATTTCAAAGGGCCTGCCGCTCAGGGAGTGCGGCGGCATCGATTCAGGCAAGGGATGGTGAATGAACACCTCGGCAGCCTCGGGCAGGGCATCACCCGAAAAATCCACTTTCACTTTTCCGTTCAGCCCTGCGACCTTACCGCCCTTTTTATTGACATTAACTTTCTCCACAAGGGCGATATGAGCGCCCGCCAGCGGCGCAGGCCCGGCATAAAAATCTTCGCCAGCATCCTGCGGCAGCAGGAAAGCCTGGATGAAGACCGGCATCTCGGCCTCGCTACTGATGTCGAGATGCAGACTACCCCTTTCTTCAGCCGGGATGCGGTAAACGGATTCCGGTGTGTCGGATTTCTTCTCCGACTTAAGCGCAGCGCCATACGGCAGGATGAAGACCAGGTCGAGGCCATCCAACCCCTCGCCAGAGACCTGCCACTGCAAATTTACCCGTCCGCCGGGCGTAATAAACTCAGGGTTGGCCGTCAGCAGGATTTCATACTCGCCAGCGTTCGGGCTTTCCTCTTCAAGCGGCTCATCAGTGATGGTAGGAGTCAGGTCAGGTGTAGCGGATTCCTCCGGGGTCGGTGGCAACGGTGTGCCCGTCGGCGTCGGTTCAAATTCATCTGTCGGTGTCAGGGTCGGTGTCGGCGTTGCGGTTGCGGATTCAGTCGCCGTCGGGGTTTCAGTCGCTTCTTCCTGCACTTCCGCTTGCCCGGGCAGGGAGGCTGATTCAAACGCAGCCTGTCTGGCCAGCGCATCCATGGCCGGGGAAAAGGATTGCAAAACAATCAGGACCAGCATCGAAAGATGAATAAGTTTTTTCATTACACCACCTCTTTTAAAATTAAACTTGTGCAGACACGCACAAATTCTATTATGAAGGTTTTCGAGGTAAAATCCAATAGTTAAATCCTCCGATTTCGGAGGGTCGACCCTCGGATTTCGGAGGATTTTGGCCTTTTCCTTGCGCCACTGGGAGAAAGAACATGAATCGCAAAGAATTTGGCAAATTGCTGGCCGCATTAAGAAAAAGCAGGCACGACGAACACTACCGCCAACTAACCCAACGAAGACTGGCCGAACAAAGCGGATTATCGGAAAACGTCCTCGGCAAGCTCGAGCGCGGCGAAAAGATTTCGCTCGAGCCCGACCTGCTGTTGGCGCTTGCCAGTTCCCTGGGCCTGTCGACCCGCGAACGGCGAGAATTCTTCCTGGCGGCCATTGGGCTTAACGAGCGCGAAATGCCCGCCCGCCAGCCCAGCCCGGAAGCAATTTTCGGCGAACTGTTCGACAGTCTGACCCAAATCAGCCTGCCGGCTTTTATTGTCGATTCATACGACGATATCATTGCCGCCAACTACATCATCCTGAATTTATTCGAGTTCAGCGAGGAACTGCGAAAAATTGCCCCAACCATCGTGGGCGGCTACAATGTTTTGCGCTTTGTCTTTTCCGAAAGGTCGAAATTTCACAGCCTGCTCGACCAGGAGCATGAGAAATACCTGATGCAAAGCATCCGCTTCTTCCGCGCCATCAGCCTGCCCTGTCGCGCCAACCCTTATTACGAACACCTTCTCTCTGCATTTAAAAAAGACCGCGATATGGCCCGCTTTAACCGGTACTATCATCGCGACATGGACGCCTACAACCAGGACGACTATTACTTCGAAAGTGAACGCTTCACTTTTTGCCATCCCGTATTAGGCGAGTTGGTGTTTTATAGCCCATCCATCTTTCCAGTTTCCACCGGCCACGGCAGCCTCTATCTCGTGACTTATATTCCCGCCAGCATTGTGAGCGTCCAGGCTTGCGCCTCGCTTGCAAGCCAATTTGGCCCTGGCGCCATGCGCCTGGCCCCCTGGCCAGAAAAACCCATCTCTCCTGATTGCTGATAACGTGAACGCTTGCTTCAGGCGGCAAAAGATAAAATTGAATTAATTCCCCTTGACAAATAGACAACCATCAATATAATAAACGCATAGAAGGTTATCGATATGACAAAGCATGACATCGTCCTGTTTGCCAAAGCCTTTGCCGACGACACCCGCCAGAAGATTATGAAACTGTGTTGCTGCGAATGGCTGTCGGTCAACGAAATCGTGGAGCGCCTCGGCAACGTCACCCAGCCGACCGTTTCGCACCACCTGGCCGTCCTGCGCGAGGCCGGGCTGGTCGATGCGCGCCACGAGGGCAAACAAACCTTCTACAGCCTCAACCAGCAGCGGGTCGTCTCGTGCTGCGGCCAGTTGATGCTTAATTTTGCCCCCGAAAGCGACGTCACTGAGGCCGTCGCAGACAAATTGGAATAAGGCCTCTTTTTTTGGCCCAACGCATAGACAGCCATCTATTTAAGGAGAACCCCATGAACCCAACTCCCACCCCCATTCACGAAGCGGTGCGCGAACATTATGCCGAACGCGCCCGCAAGTCCGACTCGTGTTGCGGCAGTTCCGATTGCTGCGGCGCGCAAAACACGCTCTACCCCGCCGAACTGCTGACCACCGTCCCCGGCGACATTGCCAACTTTAGCCTGGGCTGCGGCGACCCGGTCAGCCTGGCCGAATTCCAGCCGGGGCAAACCGTGCTCGACCTCGGCTCCGGCGGCGGGCTGGACTGCATCCTGGCCGCCCAAAAAGTCGGCGAAACGGGCCGCGTCATCGGCGTCGATATGACCCCCGAAATGCTCGAAAAAGCCCGCGCCAACGTCCAGCGCCTCGGCCTAAACAACGTCGAATTCCGCCAGGGCTATCTCGAAGCGCTGCCGGTGGAGGATGAAAGCGTGGACGTGGTCATCTCAAACTGCGTCATCAACCTTTCGCCCGACAAAGCGCAGGTTTTTCGGGAAGTCGCGCGCGTCCTGCGCCCCGGCGGCCGGGTCGCCGTTTCGGATATCGTCACCAACGGCCCGCTGCCCGAGGCCGTCAAAAACAGCCTCGACGGTTGGGCCGCCTGCGTCTCGGGCGCAATCGACGTCAGCGATTACGTCAACGCCATGCTGGCCGCCGGTTTGCAAGACGTCCAGGTCACGCCGACTTATCTTGATGAAGCCATGGTGGATGAAGTAATTAACGACCTGAAAGGCCAGGTCGACCTGAGCGCCTATCCCCGTGAAAAAATCAACCAGGCCGTTTTCAGCGCCCGCATTACAGCAGTCAAGCCACAATAAGGAAGCAACCATGACCAACAACGCCCAAACCTACTTCGCCTCGGTGGCCGGGCAATGGGATGAAATCCGCTCCGGCTATTTCACCGAACACATGCGCGACTCGGCGATTAATAAAGCCGCCCTGCCCAAAAACGCCATCGTCGCCGACATCGGCACAGGCACGGGATTTGTCGCCGCCGGACTGGCCTCCAAAGCGGCCAAAGTCTACGGGTTCGACGCCAGCGCCGAAATGCTGGAAGTCGCGCGCCGCAACCTGGCCGGATTCGGCAACATCGAATTGCAGCAAGCCCCCGGCGATTCCATCCCCCTGCCCAATTCCAGCCTCGACGGGGTCTTCGCCAACATGTACCTGCACCACGCCCCCGACCCTGCGGCGGCCATCCGCGAAATGGCGCGCCTGCTCAAGCCGGGCGGCGTGCTGTGCATCACCGACCTCGACACGCACAACCACGAGTGGCAGCGCGAGCAAATGGCCGACCTGTGGCTGGGATTCGAACGAGACGACCTGCGGCGCTGGTTTGCCGAAGCGAGCCTGACCCAAATCAACGTGGACTGCGCCGAAGGAACCTGCAACGCCTGCGGGCCAGACGGGGTCGAAGAGCCGCTAAGTATTTTCGTCGCCATTGGGCGAAAGCAATAAAAAATATCCACCCTTAAAAGCGTAGGGCGAGAACTTATCTCGCCCTACTTTTATTCCTTCGCGGGTTCGCGCGCCAGGAGCACCAGCAGCGCGACAGACATCAGCCCGCCAAACAATATGCAGGCGCCAAGCCCGAGTTGCAGGCCAAGCAGGTCGCTGGCCGCGCCCACCAACCAGGGGCCGACCATGCCGCCCACCCCTGCAAAGGTAAAGAGCAAGCCCAAAATCGCGCCCTGGTTTTCGGTGTGCTGGTCAGAAACCGCCGCCGTTACAGTCGGGAAGATAATGGAAAGGAACAGTCCCGAAAGCGGCAGGAAGAAGAACCATTCCGCCGGGCCAAAAATGCCCAGGGCAATGCAAGCCGTCGCCGCCAGCGAAGCCGCCAGCATGATTTTCAGGTAGCCGACCCGCTCGACAAGGAAACTGCCCATGAAGCGCCCGGCCATCATCAGGCCAAAATAAGCCGAGAGCATCTGGGTGCTCAGGCCCACATCAAGCCCCTTGCCGGTTTGCAGGTACTCGACAATCCAGGAGGAAATGCCGAGTTCGGTGGCAACATAAATGGCTATCAGGAAGTAATACCAGCCCATTTGCCCGCCAAAGGCGGTTTTTGCCAGCCGCCTGAAAGAGATTTTTTCGCTCCTGATAGTTTCCATCTCCTGCGGGTAGCGGGCAAACAACAGGTAGATGACCATGACAACAACCACCACCAGCGCGCCCTGGTAAACCAGCCGCCAGGAATAGCCCGCCGCCAGCAGCAGGCCGGCATACAGCGGGGCGGTCATCGAGCCGAGGCCGTGCATGACCGACATCAAGTTCAGGAATTTCCCCTTTTGGGCGGCGTGCAGTTCGACGATGATGTTGTTTGCGCCCAATTCGATGGCGCCCAGGCCGAAACCAAGCACCAGCATCGAGGCCGCCAGCGGCCAAAAGTCGCTGAAACTGCTAAAGCCGAGAATGCCGAGCACCAGGCAGGCCCCGGCAATCAGCAGGACGATTTTCTTTCCGGCCACATCAGCCAGCAGACCGGTGACGAGAGTTGCCACGAGGAAGCCGATATAAACCCCGAGCAGGATTGTCCCGCCAATGGTATAGGAAAAATCCAGGTCGCGCAGGAAGGCCGGGATGGTCGCGCCTTTCAGGTTGTCACTAAAGCCGAAGACAAAGAAGGCGAAA
>JAGVAO010000125.1 GCA_020060235.1 Anaerolineales bacterium
AGGTGCTATGTCTTCCAATATTATCCGTGTAGTTGGCGCGCGACAGCATAACCTGAAAAATATCACCGTCGAGATTCCGCGCGACAAACTGGTGGTGATTACCGGGCTGTCCGGTTCGGGCAAGTCGTCGCTGGCCTTCGATACGATTTTCGCCGAGGGGCAGCGACGCTATGTCGAGTCGCTCTCGGCTTATGCGCGCCAGTTCATCGGGCAGATGGACAAGCCGGATGTGGACTACATCGACGGGCTTTCACCCGCCGTTTCGATTGACCAGAAATCGACCAGCCACAATCCGCGCTCAACCGTCGGGACCGTGACCGAAATCTACGACTACCTGCGCCTGCTCTACGCCCGCGTCGGCACGCCGCACTGTCCGGTCTGCGGACGCGAGGTGGTCAAGCAATCGGCGCAGGAGATTGTCGAGGCCATCGAGAAACTGCCCGAAGGCGAGCGGATTTTGATTCTCTCCCCGGTGGTGCGCGGACGCAAAGGCACGTACCAGGCTGTCTTCGAGGAAATCCGCAAGGCGGGCTTTGTCCGCGCCAGGGTGGACGGCAAAGTCGTCAGCCTGGACGATGAAATCGAACTCGACCGCTACAAACAGCACACCATCGAGGCCGTCGTCGACCGTATCGTCATCAACCGCCCCGCCGACGAGGACGAGCGCACCTCCGCCCGCACCCGCTTGACGGATTCGGTGGAAACGGCGTTGAAATTTGGAGAAGGTTTTGTTACTGTCGCCAAAGTTGATTCTGGAAAATCGACTAACGAATCGTCGAATACCGAAGCAGCCAATACCGACCTGCACTTCTCGGAACATCTCTCCTGCCCCGAACACGGCATTTCGCTGGGTGAAATCGAGCCGCGCACATTTTCGTTCAACACCCCGCAAGGCGCCTGCCCCGAATGCCAGGGCCTCGGTTCGAAACTGGAAATCGACCCGGAGCGGGTGATTGACGAGGAAAAATCGCTCGAAGATGGCGCAATTATCGCGATGGAGTGGACCAGTTCGAAAGACGAGGGCGGTTATTACTGGCAGATTCTCTCGGCGGCGGCCAAACATTTCCACATCGATCTGCGCAAACCTTTCAAGGATTTGCCCGAAAACCAGCGCAAACTGGTCATGTACGGCACGAACGGCGAAAAGTTCACCATCCACTACCAGAACCGCGAGGGACGCAAAGCCACCTGGGAAACCGAATTTTCGGGCGTCATTCCCAACCTCGAGCGGCGCTACCGCGAAACCAACTCGGAATACATTCGCACAAAAATCAGCGAATACATGAGCGACCGTCCCTGCCCGGCCTGCATGGGCAAACGCCTGCGCCCCGAAGCCCTGGCCGTGACGGTGGCGGATGTCAACATTTTGGAAGTGACCGGCTGGCCGGTCAATAAATCGCTGGAGTGGGCCAGGAAGTTGTCGGGCGGGGAGGTTCTCACCCCACGCCAGCAGGCCATTTCGGAGCGGATTCTCAAGGAAATCAGTTCACGGCTCGGATTCCTGGTCAATGTCGGGCTGGATTACCTGACCCTGAACCGTTCTGCCGCAACATTGAGCGGCGGCGAGGCCCAGCGCATCCGCCTGGCGACGCAGGTTGGGTCGCGGCTTGTGGGTGTCCTGTACGTACTCGACGAGCCCTCGATTGGCCTGCATCCGCGCGACAACGACCGCCTGCTCGAAACCCTGCGCGGACTGCGCGACCTGGGCAACACCGTGCTGGTGGTCGAACACGACGATGAGACCATTCGCACTGCTGACTGGATTATCGACCTCGGCCCGGCAGCGGGGGAGCATGGCGGCCAAGTGGTTGCCGAAGGCACCCCGGCGCAGATTTTGGCAAACGAAAATTCACTCACCGGGCAATACCTTTCGGGCAAGAAAAAGGTCGAAATTCCGGAAAAGCGCCGAAACGGAAACGGCAAGAGCCTGAAAATTGTCAATGCAACGGCGAACAACCTGAAGAAAGTCAGCGTTTCCATCCCCCTGGGGCTGTTGGTTTGTATTACCGGCGTCTCCGGTTCGGGCAAATCGACGCTGATGACGGATGTCCTGCACGCCGCGCTGGCGGCCAAACTGATGGGCGCGCGCACCCACCCAGGGGCGCATGAGCGCATCGAGGGCGTCGAGCATCTCGATAAAATTATCAACATCGACCAGTCGCCCATCGGACGCACGCCGCGCTCGAACCCGGCGACGTACACCGGGCTGTGGGACGAAATCCGCAAACTGTTTGCCGAACTGCCCGAGAGCAAGATTCGCGGCTACAAGCCGGGGCGTTTCTCGTTCAATGTGCATGGCGGACGCTGCGAAGCCTGCCAAGGACAGGGCGAACTGCGCATCGAAATGCAGTTCCTGCCCGATATTTACGTCCCCTGCGATGTGTGTCACGGCAAACGCTTCAACCGCGAGACCTTGCAGGTAACGTTCAAGGGTTACAGTATTTCAGACGTGCTGGATATGACCGTCGACTACGCGCTGGATGTCTTTGGCGCATTCCCGCAGATGGTCAATAAGTTGAAATTGTTGCAGGAAGTGGGACTGGGCTATGTGCGCGTGGGGCAGAGCGCCAACACACTTTCGGGCGGCGAGGCCCAGCGCGTGAAACTGTCTAAGGAACTCTCGCGCCGCGCCACAGGGCGCACCCTGTACGTACTCGATGAGCCTTCGGTCGGCCTGCACGCGGCGGATGTCCATAAACTCATCGAGGTGCTGCAACGGCTGGTCGGCACGGGCAACTCGGTGCTGATTATCGAGCACAACCTCGACATCGTCAAAATTGCCGACTGGATTGTGGATTTAGGCCCCGAAGGCGGCGATGCTGGTGGTCAAATCATTGCCGAGGGCACGCCCGAAGAGGTCATGAAGGTCAAAGGGAGTTATACCGGGCAGTTCCTGAAAGCGCATTTACAAAATGCCGGGCAGGTAAAAATTTAACACAAGGACTCAGAGAAACGAAAGCGCAGAGATTTTTTCTCTGCGCCTTTTTGTTTTTGCCTGCGGAACGGTTTGAAACCTGAGGCCAAATTTTGTATACTTAAAGTGACCAAGCGAAAGGAGGCGTCATGTTTAAGAACATCTTGCTGGCTGTGGATGGGTCTGAACATGCCTTGCGCGCCGCTCACATCGCTGCAGAACTGGCGCGCTGCCACAAGGCAAACTCGCTCAGGCTTGTCGCCGCCTATGACCCTGTCCCGCCCTATTTGGGCGAACCGAATTTTCAAATTATCCTGGATGCCCAACTAAAAGAAGCCGACAAAAGCATCGAGAAAACCTTGCAAGCCGTGGGGGAAATACCCGGAGAAATCAAAACCGATGTGCTGCAAGGCCCGCCCGCTGAAGCCATCCTGGATATCGCCAACACCCGCGAATGCGACCTGATTATCATGGGCTCGCGCGGGCTGGGGCAGTTCACCGGCCTGCTGCTGGGCAGCCAGAGCCAGAAAGTCGTGCAACACGCCAATTGCCCGGTTTTGATTGTCAAATAACTCAAGAGCGGTCAAATTGACGCGCCAGGGTTTCGGCCTTTTCCCACTCTTCAGGCGTGTTGACGTTAAGGAAAGTCAACCCGTCCGGGTCGCGGCGTTGCAATTCGTCCCCGCTCACTTCCCGAACCCGCACTTGCGGAAACCACGAAATCACCTTCCACTGGTCGGCCCGGATGGCCGCTTCGATGGCAGGCAAGCAGGCCGCGCGGCGATAAACCGCATGAAGCGGCTCGTACCCGTGTTCGGTTTTCGGGATGACGACATCGGCGGATTCGGACTCGAGCAGTTCGGCCTGGAACTGGAGCATCGACGGGCTGGCGAAGGGCATATCGCAGGCGACCACCGCCACCCTCGGCTTGCTGGCCGCTTCGATGGCCGTATACAACCCGCCAAGTGCGCCCCGGCCCGGAATTTTGTCGCCAAAAAGCGGCAGGGTCAGGAAGGTGAAGTCTTCGGGTCGGTTGGTGACCACCAGCAACTCATCGGCAAGCGGCGACAGGCGCTCGACCAGCCGCGCAACCAGGGGCTGGCCCAAGAAGGGAATCAGGGCTTTGTCGCGCCCCATGCGCGAAGATTGTCCGCCAGCCTGGATAACTACGGTTAACATAGACTGATTATAAAGGCGTCTGAAGAATATATGAAAGATGTGTCCGCTTTCCTGAATAGCCTGACCCGCCCGGCAGAACTGGTCGAAACGCTGGGGGATGACCGCGCGCGCTGCCTGGCCTGCGGGCATCGCTGCGTCGTTTCGGCGGGCAAACGCGGGGTTTGCCAGGTGCGCTTCCATGACGGGAAATCCCTGCGCGCGCCCTGGGGCTATGTGGCCGCCTTGCAAGCCGACCCCATCGAAAAGAAACCCTTCTCGCACATTCTGCCCGGCGCAACCGCCCTGACCTTCGGGATGCTCGGCTGCGACTTCAAATGCGGCTATTGCCAGAACTGGCTGACCTCGCAAACCCTGCGCAACCCGGCCTCGTCGGTCTCGGCCAACCTCGTGCGCCAAATCACACCGCTCGAACTGGTCGAGACCGCCCGCCGCTTCGAGGCCGAGGTCATCGTCTCGTCCTACAACGAACCGCTGATTACCTCCGAGTGGGCGGTCGAGGTCTTCAAAACAGCCCGGCAGAACGGCCTGAAATGCGCCTTCGTCTCGAACGGCAACGCCACCCCCGAAGCCCTGACCTACCTGCGCCCGCATCTCGACGCCTATAAAGTCGATTTGAAATCCATGCGCCAGGAGAATTACCGTCAACTGGGCGGCGCGCTCAAGCATGTGCTTGCCACCATCGAGCAGGCCCACGCCCTCGGCCTGTGGGTCGAGGTGGTTACGCTGGTCGTGCCGGGGTTCAACGACAGCAACGAAGAACTATGGGACGCGGCCCGCTTCCTGGCGGGGGTTTCACCGGATATTCCCTGGCACGTGACCGCCTTCCATCCCGACTACCAGATGACCGACCGCGACTTCACCCCGCCCGAAAGCCTGGTGCGCGCGGCGGATATCGGGCGCGAAGCGGGGCTGCGCTATGTTTATGCCGGCAACCTGCCGGGCCGGGTTGGGGAATATGAAGACACCCATTGCGCCGGCTGCGGACGCGCGCTCGTGCGCCGCAGGCAATACCAGGTACGCGAGTACCACCTCAACGAGAAGGGCTGCTGCCCCACTTGCGGCCTGCGCCTGCCGGGAATCTGGCCCTCGAACCCGCGTCATGTGCGGCTAAACCTATCTGGCTTGCCGCGATTGGCCTGATTTGCTGTATAATTTGAATGCGTGCTTTTCACCCACCCGGATAAACCTGAAAAAGCGCGCAAGTTTTTTGCTAGCAGGTTTGTCCAAAAACTCACTACTCTCTAAGGAGGAGAATCGTGAAAAACAAAATTGTTGTCCTGTTTTCCCTGCTCGTAGTCGCCAGTATGTTGTTGGCCGCTTGCGGCGGCGGCACCGGTCCGGGCGCATCTGACGACGCGCAAGACAGCGGCCCGTTTGTCGCCAAGAAACTCGAAGCCGCCGATTGTGACTCGACCGGCATCATCAAAGCGGTTGAAGCCGTTGACCAGTACACCGTGACCTTCACGCTGTGCCAGTCTGACCCGGCTTTCCTGTCGAAGATTGCCTTCAGCCCCTTCGCCATCTATCCCGAAGAGTGGATTGAGCGCACAGCCGGTGAAGAAAGCCGCACCAGTGAAGGTCTTGAAAAACCGATTGGCACCGGCCCCTACATGATTTCCGAATGGAAACGTGGCGAGAGCGTCAATTTCAAAGCCTTTGACGGCTACTGGGGCGAACAGCCGCTGGCTGAAACCCTGGTGTTGCGCTGGCAATCCGAAGCGGCTGCCCGTCTGCTTGAACTGCAATCCGGCACAATTGACGGTATCGACAACCTCGGCCCCGCCGACTTCGATGTGGTTGCCGCCGATTCGAACCTGACCCTGGTTGAGCGCCCGGCCCTGAACATCTTCTACATCGGCATGACCAACACGTTTGCCCCCTATGACGATGTCCGTGTCCGCCAGGCGATTGCCTACGGCATCGACCAGCAGCGCATTGTCGACAACTTCTACCCTGCCGGCTCCGAAATTGCCACCCACTTCACGCCCTGCGCCATCCCGAATGCCTGCGCTGGTGATGCCTGGTACCCGTTTGACCCCGCCAAGGGTCGTGAGTTGCTGGCCGATGCCGGCTTCCCCGAGGGCTTCTCGACCAAAATCTACTATCGCGATGTCGTCCGCGGTTATCTGCCTCAGGTTCCCAATGTGGCACAGGATGTCCAGGCACAGCTGAAAGCCAACCTGAACATCGACGCTGAAATCGTTGTGATGGAATCGGGCGCTTTCATCGAAGCCTCGAGCGCCGGTCAGTTGGATGGCCTGTACTTCCTCGGTTGGGGTGCAGACTACCCGCACGTCACCAACTTCCTCGACTACCATTTCGGTAGCGCCAACCCGCAGTTCGGCACCCCGCACCCTGAAATCTACGAAAACCTTGAAAAAGGCTCCCAGATTGCTGACCCCGCTGAAGCTGAGCCTTTTTACACCGCTGCAAACAACGCCATCAAAGAATTGGTGCCTATGGTGATTGTGGCCCATGGCGGCTCCGGCACCGCTTACCGCGCCGACGTGACCAACCCACAAGCCAGCCCACTGACCAACGAACAGTTCGCCGTTTCTGACCCCGGTGGCCGCGATGTGTTCGTCTTCATGCAAAATGCCGAGCCAATCAGCCTGTTCTGCGCCGACGAAACCGACGGTGAATCGCTGCGCGCTTGCGACCAGGTCATGGAAGCCCTGTATGGCTATGAAGTCAATGGCACCGCCGTTGTCCCGATGCTGGCCACTGCCTGTACCCCCAACGAGGACCTGTCGGTCTGGACCTGCACCCTGCGCGAAGGCGTTAAATTCCATGACGGCACCAGCTTTGATGCCAATGACGTGGTCACCACCTTCACCATGGGTCTGGACGCTTCCTCACCCCTGCACAAAGGCAACACTGGTGTCTTTGAGTACTACGACTACCTCTGGGGCCTGATGAATCTGACCCCGGCCGAATAAGTCGGCAAGATTTAATCACGCTGTGACAAACACGGGGTGGCGGCATGCCCGCCATCCCGTGTTTACAAAAAAGGAGTCGCCTGCCCATGATGCTGCAATACATTCTGCGCCGTTTACTGGCTGCCATTCCTGTACTGTTTGGCATTTTGCTGGTCACCTTTGCACTGGCCCGCCTCATTCCGGGCGACCCCTGCCGCGCCATGCTTGGTGAAAAAGCCACCCAGGCCACTTGCGACAGGTTCATCCGCGAAAAAGGTTTGGATAAGCCCATCCCTGAACAGTTTGCAATTTACATGCAAGACATTGCCAGGGGCGATTTTGGCAATTCGATGCGCTTCAACCAACCCGTCACCCGCCTGCTGATTGAACGCCTGCCCACCACAGTTGAACTCAGTTTTTCGGCCTTGCTTGTCAGCATGGTGGTGGGAATCCCGCTAGGAATTTTGTCTGCCATTCGCCATAATTCATGGGTCGATGTTGTCACCATGGTTTGGGCGAACACTGGCGTTTCGATGCCAGTGTTCTGGCTGGGGCTGATGCTGGCTTACGTTTTTTCGCTATTATTGAGAGATACTGTCCTATGGTTGCCACCCTCGGGCCGGGTTAGCGCAGGGATGGACACCACCGCTTTTTATATCGCCTGGAAACTAACCCTGCCAGAGACAGGGATTTTGCGCGGGATTGCCGAATTCATCGGACGATTAAATATTCTCAACGCTCTGCTGACCACCAATTGGGACCTGCTGCGCGATTCAATCCGCCACCTGATATTGCCAGCCCTGGCGCTCGGAACCATCCCGATGGCGTTGATTGCCCGCATGACACGCTCAGCCATGCTCGAAGTGCTCGGGCAGGATTATATCCGCACTGCGCGCGCCAAGGGGGTGCGATATAACAAAGTTATCCTCAAACACGCTTTTCGCAACGCACTCCTGCCAATTAGCACAGTTCTGGGTCTCTCACTCGGAACCCTGCTTGGCGGCGCAGTCTTGACTGAAACCATCTTTGGGCTTTCCGGGGTTGGGCGCATCCTGTATGAAGCCATCACCGCCCGTGATTATGCGATTGTGCAGGGTTTTACGGTGGTGATTGCAGTCTTCTTCGTCGTACTCAACCTGATTGTCGATATTGCTTATACCTATATCGACCCACGTATTCGATTGAATTAGACATGACAAATCAAACAACTTCAACTGTTGCAACCCTGGATGCGGAAGCGATTTCACTCGAATCGGTCAGTTTATGGAGAATTACCTGGCGACGGCTTTTCCGCCGTAAATCTTCCGTTGTCGGCCTTGGCATTATCGTGGCACTACTATTGATTGCCATTGCCGCGCCATGGATTGCGCCTTATGACCCCCTTCAGGTTTTGATTGGCATCGAAGATGTAAAAATACGCCAGGCACCTTGCATTCACATGCTTGGGTGTCCCCAGGACCAGCCTCAACATATTATGGGTATCGACGGTAACGTGCGTGACCAGTTTAGCCGCCTGATTTTTGGCACACGGGTCAGCCTGTTTGTCGGTTTCTCAACCGTTACTTTTGCAATTGTGATTGGAACAATACTCGGTGCATTGGGGGGTTACTTTGGCGGCTGGATAGACAACGTCATTATGCGCGTCATGGACGTCTTGCTGGCTTTTCCATCCCTGCTCCTTGCGATTGCAATTGTCACCGTACTCGGCCCCGGTTTGATTAATGCCCTGCTGGCAATCGGCATCGTCTCAATCCCGGCTTATGCCCGCGTAGTGCGCGGCAGCGTACTCTCAGTCCGCGAGATGGAATATGTTTCCGCCTCCCGCGCCCTGGGTGGGGGAACGTTCCATATCTTGTTTGTGCGCATCCTGCCCAATATCCTGACCCCGCTTATTGTTCAGGGAACGCTCGGTATCGCCACCGCCATCCTTGATGCGGCAGCACTCTCTTTCCTGGGGCTCGGCGCGCAGCCCCCGACTCCGGAATGGGGTTCGATGCTCGGCTCAGAGCGCAACCAAATCTTCACCGCTCCGCATCTGGTCTTCTTCCCCGGTTTTGCAATCATGCTAACCGTACTGGCCTTCAACCTGCTCGGCGACGGCTTGCGCGATGCCCTCGACCCGCGCCTGAAATAAGGAGCGTCAAAACCTGTCGTGCCAGTGACGCGCAAAATCGAAAATACGCTTTTTGATGTAGAAAATGTCCGGGTCAGAGACCGGACGTTTTTCTTTAATCAGGTCGATGGCAGCCTGGGGAGCGTGTCCCTGGGCAATCAGGATGGCCGCGCCCATGACAACGCTGCGGTGGCGGCCTTTGGCGCAATGACTGTAGACCTTTCCACCGTTGCGGATGACTTCGAGGGCGCGATGGGTTCCCTGCGCAATTTTTTTGAGCGGCATGGGCGTAAAGGGGCTGTCGAACGTCCGAAGCCAGAGTACTTCGATGGGCGGGTGGGCCAGGTCAACGGGCAGTTTGCTGATAAAGCGCATGTTCAGTACCAGGCGCACACCCAGGTCGTGCAGGTGTTCATAATCGACAGCGGTCGGCATCGGGCCAATAAACAGGTCGGGGGTAATTTGGGAAAAATTCATGCGAAAATTTTACCATCCATGAGTACCAAAGCGGATTTTTAAGATTGCATCACGGGTATAATTTTGCTACACGAGTTAAGAACGAGGAGAGCGCCATGAGTCTGGATGACGCCATTAAAAAAGTTCAAGCGTTGATTAGCGGCGCGAGTGCCAGCGCCGGGATGAAAATTGTCAAAATGTCGGACGATGAAGCGCGGATTACCGTCCTGGCCCCGGCGGGGGAGATACAGGCCATCAAGGACGCGACGTTTATGCCCTGCATGGATTTGCTCAACGATGAGGGATTCGATATACAGGTGCAGGTTTATGACCAGGATGCGCCGCCGCTGAAAGGGTAAATTGGGTATAATCGCCCGCATGTCGCTTTCCCTGAAAGAAGTTGAACACATCGCCAAACTGGCCCGGCTGGAATTGACCAAAGAGGAAAAGGAGCGTTACCGCGCCCAACTCTCGGCCATTCTGGAGCATGTTGCCCAACTGCAAAAGTTGGACACGGCCAGCATCCCGCCGACGACTTCGATTTTTGGCGGCGATAGCCCCCTGCGCCCTGACCAATCACGCCCCGGCCTGAAGCCCGAAACC
>JAGVAO010000030.1 GCA_020060235.1 Anaerolineales bacterium
AAAAAGCAATGACATCATTCCCTGCCATCCGCAAAATCCCCCGACAGTGGTTCATCCTGCTGGCACTGCTTGTCGTCCTGTTGACCTTTCCCCCCGAAATCTGGTTCATCCTGGCCGGCCGCCTGCCCGATTTTGCCAGCATTTTCCTCGGCATTTTCATCGAAGCCGCGCCTTTCCTTTTATTCGGAACGCTGGCCTCCGGGCTGGTCGAAGTCTTCTTCTCGAAAGACCTGATAGCGCGCCTGATACCCAAACGCGCCCTGCCCGGCAGCGTCCTTGGAAGTCTAATGGGTATCGTCTTCCCGGTCTGCGAGTGCGGCACAGTGCCGCTCACCCGGCGCATGTTCCACAAGGGACTGCCGCTCAGCGCGGGCATCGCCTTCCTGCTGGCCGCCCCGGTTATCAACCCGATTGTCTTCTTCGCCACCGCCTCGGCCTTCGGCTTTGGACTGATTCTCGCCCTGCGCTTTGCCCTCACGCTGGGAATCTCCATCAGCACTGCGATGGTCTTCGCCGCCGCCCCAAACCCGCAGGAAGTGCTCAAACCCATCCCCGCCCCGGCAGCCTTCATCCCGGCCTCGCTCGGGCTGGCCCCGACCCAAAAACCGCCCATCGCCGACCGCCTGCGGCAGGTCCTGACCATCGCCCTCGATGAATTTTTCGAAATGGGACGCTACCTCGTCATCGGCGCGACCCTGGCCGCCGCCATGCAAACCTTCATCCCCCAAAACCTGCTGGTCGCCATCGGACAAGGCCCCATCGTCTCCGTGCTCGCCATGATGGCGCTGGCCGTCTTGCTTTCCATCTGCTCCACCGTCGATTCCTTCGTTGCCCTCGGCTTTGTCGGCATTTTCAGCCCCGGCGCAATCCTGGCCTTTCTCGTCTTCGGCCCGATGGTTGACATCAAAGCCATCCTCATGTACGCGCGCGTCTTCCACCTGCGCCCGCTCCTTTACATCGTCCTGTTTCCCTTCCTGCTCAGCCTGCTGGCTGGCATCCTGGTCAACTACTTCCTTCCCGGCCTATGAACCCGCGAACCTACCAACGACTGCAAGCCCTTCTAGCCCTCGCGCTCGGATTTTTTATCCTCAACGTCATCTCGAGCGGCAAACTGTACTGGTATATCAACGCCCGCTTTGCCTGGCTGACCGTGCTGGGCATGCTCATTCTCTTTGCCCTCGGCGCCAATATGCTGGATAATTTAAGACGCACCCGCGCCCAGGCAGTGGACGAGGCTCCCGGCCCTCTCCACAGCCCCGGCCACGACCACGCAGAACATACCAAACCCTCAGCCTGGCCGCTGTTGCTGCTGGCCCTGCCCCTGCTGATAGGCCTGCTCATCCCCGCCCGGCCACTCGGTTCAGACGCCGCCGCCAGCCGCGGCGTGGCCGTCAGCGGCGCGCTGGCCTCCGGCGATATTTCCCCGCTGCTGCTGCAAACCGGCCCCGACCAGCGCACCGTGCTGGATTGGATTCGCATCTTCAACGCCCAGACCGACCTCGAACAATATGAAGGCGAAACCGCCAACGTCATCGGCTTTGTCTACCGCGACCCGCGCTTGGGCCCCAACCAGTTCCTCGCCAGCCGCTTTGCCGTCACCTGCTGCGTGGCCGACGCCTTCGCGCTGGGAATGCTGGTTGAGTGGCCCGAAAGCGCCGCCCTCGGCGTGGACGAGTGGGTGCAGGTCAAAGGCCCGCTGCGCATCGTCGAACAGGACGGGCGTAAAATCCCCATGATTGAAGCCGAATCGGTGCGCCAGGTCGATATCCCCGCCCAGCCCTACCTATTCCCCTAGAACGTACCGCCGCCTTCAGGCGGAGTTTTCCCCATGACCCTCACCCGCCTCGACAAAACCGCCCTCTCCCTGCTTGCCGCGCTAACTGTTCTGACCGCGCTGGTTATCCTGGCGGGCAATCCCTTCGGCGTGCAAGCCAGCCTGGTCGAGCGCGAAACCGGCGTCTGGGGGCCGCTGCGGGTCGAATTCTCCTCCCCCGTGCGGGCCGAGAGCGCCCAAATTGCGCTCGGCATCCAGCCCGCAGTCCCTGGCGTGTGGACGGTCGAATCCCCCACCCGGCTGGCCTTCCGCCCGGTCCTCCCCTTTGACCCCGAAACGGAATACCGCCTCGTCCTGCCCGCCGCCGAAATCGGCGCGAACGGTGAGCGCAGCCGGGCCGAACAGCGGCTCGATTTTCGCGCGCGTCCGCCCGCCATCTTGTACATGCCCAACGAGGAAGGCGGGCGCGAAATCTGGCGCATCAACCAGGACGGTTCGGACAAACGCCCGTTGACCCAAAGCAACGGCAGTATTTTCGACTTTCACGCCAGCCGCGACGGAAACCGGATTGCCTTCTCGATGCGCAACGAACAGGGCGGATTTGACCTGTGGCAAATCGGGCGCGAGGGGCAAAACCCATCCCTGTTGCTTGATTGCGGCCCCGACCGCTGTACCAACCCGCGCTGGTCGCCCGATTCCGCCCTGCTGGCTTATAACCGCGAAAACCTGGTCCTCAACGGCGGGCTGGGCGCGCCGCGAGTCTGGGTAATTGACTTCGCCGCCAACCAGACCCGCCAGGTGTATGCCGATTCGCAAATCATCGGCTACGGGCCGTCCTGGTCGCCCGACGGCAGCCGCCTGGCCCTATACGACTCGCTCAACAACGGCGTGCGCGTGCTCGAACTTGCCAGCGGCAGCGAAACCTTCCTCGTTTCGGTCAGCGGACAGTACGGCGGCTGGTCGCCCGATGGCAGCCAGATGTTTTACATCGACATCGACAGCACCGAATTTGGCCCGCGCACTGCCATCAAACTGGCCGACTTCACCAGCGGCGAGTACACCACCTTCCTGGGCGGCAAAGCCTACGACTCGTTCTACAACGTCCCGGCCTGGGCGCCGGACGGCAAATACATCGCCCTCGGCCTGCGCCCCGAAGATGGCAGCACGGCCTCGAGCATCTGGATTGTGACCCTGTCCATGCTGGGCGGCCCGATGATTCCCGGCCAGCCCGACGCCACCGACGGCTTCTACAGTTGGGACGCCAGCGGCAGCAAACTGCTCTTCCAGCGCACCCCGCTGCGCAGCCAGTACCGCCCCGACATCCTGCTTTACGACATCGACACCGGTCAGGTAACCATCATTGTCGAAAACGCCGCCTGGCCGCAATGGATTCCCTGAAAATGAGCGCAGCCTCCTACCAGGTACGCCTGTGCCAGAACCCCGCCTGCGCCATGCGCTTCCCGCTGGTCGCGGGCCAAAACCCATCCGGGCGATGTCCGCGCTGCCTCGAAGAAACCGTCATCGTAGCCGAATACCCGCTGACGCATGAACCCCTCAAACCAGCGGATGCGGCTTCGCACCCCGGCCCGCTGGCCCTGCTCGACAACATCCGCTCTGCCTGGAACGTTGGCGCCATCTTCCGCTCTGCCGATGGATTCGGTTTCAGCGGCCTGCGCCTGTGCGGAATTACCCCCACCCCCGAAAACGAATCCGTTCAAAAGACCTCCCTCGGCGCCGAAAAAAACCTGCCCTGGCAGTACCACCCCGACGCCCTGCTGGCCGCGCAGGAATTAATCCAGAACGGCTGGTCGCTCTTCGCCCTCGAACTGACCCCCGACGCCACCCCATTGACCGAACTGGCCTCCCTGCCCCGGCCCGAAAAAATTGCCCTCGTCCTGGGCGGCGAAGTCTGCGGAATCGACCCGCAACTCCTGTTACTTTGCCAGCGCAAACTCTACATCCCCATGCGCGGACAAAAACGCTCGTTCAATGTGGCGGTTGCCTTTGCCGTAGCCGCCTACGAAATCGCCCGGCAGGAACAGTCCTGAATTTTGTTGTATGATTGAGAAAGACCAGACCTTACCCGTATTTGAGAGGAGCAAAAAAGATGGAATTCCCCCGTTCCGACGACCCTGAACAGCGCAGTCACATCCAGCGCGACGTTATCATCCTGGTGGTTATTGTCGGCCTATTATGCTGCTGCTTCATCGCCCTCGGCGCAGGCGGCTATTATTTTTACGAGCAGCAAAGCGCATTGCAGGCCCAGGGCGCAACCGCCACCAGCGCCTACATGGCGACCAAAATCAAGGAAGACACCGACGCCGAAGCCACCCGGCAGGCACAGGCCAGCGCAACCGCCCAGGCATTGACCATCCAGGCCACCGCTACCGCCGTGGCCAAAGAGTCTGAACTGCGCGCCTACCAGCACTTCGACCCGTTTGATTCTAATCGTAACGAGTGGCGCGAAGGCCAGGAAGACAACGACTATTGGATAGGTCAGGTTGACATCACCGATGGGGTTTACCAGTGGCGCGTCGACGAGGTCAAAGAAACCTTCCTCGCCTGGGCCGACTTCACCCCGGCGGGCGTTCTCAAAGACTTCGACCTGGCCGTGCTGATGCGGCGCGTGGCGGGCGGGCCGGTCGATACCTGTTCCGGCATCATGTTCCGCAAATCGCCCGATGGTTTTGACGCCGGCGTTTACTTCCTCTCGTTCTGCGACCAGGGAGATTACAGCGTCACCTATTACAGCGAAGAAACCAGTTGGGAAAAAATACGCGACTGGCAAAAAACCGACCTGTCCCGCCCCGACGACTGGAACTTGATTGAAATCAAAGCGCGCGGCGAGAACTTCGAGATTTTCCTCAACCAGCAGCTCCTGACCGCCTTCCAGGACGACCGCCTGCCGGAAGGTTATATATCGCTGTTCATCGACCAATACGAAAAAACAGCTTCCGAAATCTGGTTCGACAACTTTGCCCTGCAACCCCGTTAAAAAACCCCGATTTAAAACCCAAACCCCGTTCAGACCGGCCCTGGTCTGCGGGGTTTGATGAGGAGAATGCACTTCTTATTTTACGGATGAAGTTAAACAAAACCTGAACAACGGTTAAGAGAACGATTAGAAAAAAAGAATGCGCTACGAAAGCGCATTCAAAATTTGTTCGAGCGTAATCGGCCCCTCGCGCAAAATAGTCGGCTCACCCTGGGTGCAATCCACCACCGTCGAGGGCGTACCGCCCGGGGTCACGCCGCCGTCGAGGATGAGCGGAATGCGCCCGCTCAACTGGGCTTCGACCCCGCGCGCGGTCGAAGGACTCGACTGTCCCGCCAGGTTGGCCGAGGTCACCGCCAGCGGGCCGGTCACGCGCAGCAGTTCGCGGGTGGGGTCGAAATCGGGGATGCGCACGCCCACCGTCGGGTAGGGCGTAACCGCATCGGGGATGGACGGATGTCGCGGAACCACCACCGTCAGCGGACCGGGCCAAAAACGGCGCGCCAGTTTCTGGCACAGGGTGTTGATTCCAGAAGACACACGCTCCAATTGCTCAAAATCGCCAACCAGAATCGGAATCGCTTTTTCACCACCGCGGCCTTTTACCTCGCAAATATGGGCGACGGCGTTTTCATTAAACGCCAGCGCGCCAAGCCCGTACACCGTGTCAGTCGGGAAGGCCACCAGCCCGCCCCCGGCCAGGATATCAATCGCCAGCGCCAGCGCCTGGGGGTCGCTAATCGGGAGAAGCTTTGTTTCCATAAAAGAGTTATACCCCCTTTTTCCCGTCCTTGTCCATAGCAATTAAGTATCAGTCACCAGCAAACGGTCGAGGCCAGCCAGGTCTTTGTGAATATTGATGTCGGCATCCGGGAAGTTTTCCCGCGCCAGGGCTGCCACCTGCGCCCCTTGCCGGTACTCGATTTCAAGCAGGAGCGCTCCACCCGCCGCCAGATACCGTTTCGACTGGCCGAGCAAACGCCGGATGATTGCCAGCCCGTCCGGGCCGCCATCGAGGGCCAGGGTCGGTTCACGGCCATAGATGGGCAGGCCCAGCATGGTTTCGGTGGGGATGTAGGGAGGGTTGGAGAGAATCAGGTCAAAAGTGGACGGTGGACGGTGGACAGTGGATGGTTCAGTGCCGTCAGGGAAAAGGTCCGCTTCATGAAATTTGATGCGCTGCGCGACCCCGTGCTTTTCGGCGTTTGAGCGGGCGACCGCCAGGGCAGCCGCGGAAATGTCTGTCGCGCTGATTTCGGCATCCGGCAGCAGGGTCGCCAGGGTGACGGGGATACAGCCTGAGCCTGTGCCAATGTCGATTAAACGCAGGCCAGCCCCGGTTGCAGAACGCGTCCGCGCCCGGGCCAGGGCAAGGTCGATGAGCAGTTCGGTCTCGGGGCGCGGAATAAGCACATCGGGCGAGACATAAAAATCCAGCCCGTAAAATTCCCAGTGTCCGAGCAGGTAAGGCAGCGGCTCGCCCGCCTCGTAACGTTCCTTGAGCGCGAGAAAGGCCTGCTCCTGTTCGGGGGTCAATGCCGCTTCGGGATGAGCCAGCACCCAGGCGCGGTTTTTGCCGCTGACATGCGCCAGCAGCACCTGCATCTCAAGCGTTTTTGACCATTGGCTAATCACCGGCGCTCCCGAAGGTCATGCGGTCAAGCAGCGCGCGCTGCAAGACGATGAAAACTGCCACGACCGGGGCGGCGATAATGAGGGCCAATGAGCCGAGATAACTCCAGGGCTGCGCGCCGCCCTGGTACTGGTTCTGGACAATGGCGTAAATTGCCATGGCCAGGGTGACGGTATCGGCCTTTTCGACAAACAACCAGCCGAGAGCAAATTCCGAGTAGCCGGTCAGGAAGGCGACCAGCCCGGCGACAGCGATGGAGGGCAGGGCCAGCGGCAGGGTGACGGCGAAGAAAGTGCGCAGGTCGCTTGCGCCATCGAGAAAGGCGGCTTCTTCGACTTCCTTGGGAATGGCCTGGAAGGCCGAGCGCATATTCCAGATGCAGAATGGCATCCCGAAAGCCGCATAGACGATGACCAGCGCCATGAGCGTGGTACGAATCTTCAAGATACTGAGCAAAATGTAAAGCGGGGCCATGAACGCCACCGGCGGCAGGATGGCCGTCAGCAGCAGGAGAAACAGACCGGCGTTGCGGCCCGGAAAACGAAAACGCGCAAACGCATACGCCAGGCTGACACCCAACACGATGGCAAGCAACGCCGCGCTGATGGAAACCGTCATGCTGTTCCTGAGCAAAATCTCGAAATCGACCGACTGGTAGGGTCTATCCAGCACTTTCAGGAAGGCTTCGAGGGAAAATTCCTTGGGCAGCCAGCGAAATTCGGTTGGGCGGCCCCTCAGTGAGCCATCGAAGGCCAAGCGGGCCATGCCCCAAACCGGCAGGAGCACAAACAAACCGGCCAGGGCAAACAGGGCCTGCGAGATGAGTTGGGCGGGCAGGGAAAGTTTACGCATAGGTCACCCCTTGGCCGGCCTTGCTCCAGCGGTTGAAGAGGATGACAAAGCCTATCAGGATAAGGATGTTCAAGACATTAATCACCGACGAAATGGCGAACTGGCCGCCATAGGGATGAAATCCTCCAGAGTTGAACACATTGTAAGACAGGGTCGAAAGGGTGGCTTCGAGCGCGTAAAAAGCCTGGAACAGATAAAACTGATTGAAGGCGAAAATTCCGCGCACGATAATTGCCGGTAACAGCAGCGGCAGGAGCAGCGGCCAGGTGACGCGCAGAAACGTCTGCCATTGGTTCGCGCCGTCGATGGCGGCGGCGTCGTACACCTCGTCAGGAATCATCTTCAACCCGGCGCTGGCGGCCATGAGCATAAACGGGAATCCGTACCACAGGCCGGGGATAAGGAAGATGAGCATCCGCAAATCGGTGCTGCGTTCCCAGCCGACAAAGAAGCCAAAGGGAATGTTCTCGCCAAATTGTTGGGCAGCCAGCGCAAGCCAACCCCAGTTCGGCTGGAAGATGTTCCACCACATCAGCGCGCCAATCATTTCAGGAATGGCCCAGGGGACGATGAACAGCGCCTGCCAGAATTTTCTCAACCGGACTCCGCGCTGCCGGAGCAGGAGCGCAAGCCCCAACCCGAGCGCGGATTGCATCAGGACGGAAGACACCATCCAGATGACATTGAAGACCAGGACGTCACGCTCGGGCAAGGTGAGATAGCCCAGGGCCGGGATGAAATTAATCGGGCCAATGTAATTGACCTCGCTGGCGCGATACGGGAATTCGGTCGGTATGCTGGCCGGGGCCTGCCCGCTCAGGCCACCGGAGATGGCGCGCCACAACCCGCCCTGCAAGCCGTCACGGATGGAGGCTGCGCTGAAATCGGTCAACGAAACGCCAAACTGGAAGGTCAACGGGAAAAGGGTCAGGATGATAAAAGCAATCAGGCCGGGAACCAGCCAGGGCCAGGCGCGGCGCAGGTCGTTCTTTTGCGGGGCGGCAAGTACAGCCTTGTCCTTGCGATTAACCCACCAGGCCTTCAGCGGATTGACAATCAGGGCCATGAACCCTTCAGCGGTGGAAAGAGCCAGCGGCACACTCAAAATAATATTGTACTGCGCCCACTTGGTCGGCCAGACAAACAGGAAAGCCAGGGCAACAATCATCCAGAGCACATACAGGCGTTCTTTTTTCCACAGACCTTTCAAACCCAGGATGGCAAAAATCGCCAGGAACGGGTCATAAGGAAAGGCGAATACCCCATTCTGCCACCACCAGTACGGCGAGAAAAACATATGCACCAGGGATTGGTAGAAGGGATACCCGGCACGCTGGACTTCTTCCGCGCCGCTGGCATAACCAGCGTGGTAAAAGACGGATTCGGACAGGCGATTAATCGGGTCAGGCCACAGGTAGGGGTTGGCGGCAAAGAAGATAGCAATGGAGAGAAGTCCCCAGGGAAGAACGCTGGTGAGCCAGTTGAGCAGTTTCCCGGTTTTTCGGTTTTCCAGAAACCAGTCAACAAGAATGGCGATGCCAATCACGCAGTAGAGGTATTTGCTGGCGGCGGTCAGGCCGAGAAAGACAGCAGAAATCGCCAGCCAGGCCGCTGGTCGGGGAGATTTTTTGCTCCTGAGATAGGCCAAAACCATCAGCAGGCTGGTCAGCGACGGCAGCGATTCAAGCATGACCTGCGAAACATATTTGATATTAAAAGTATGGATGCTCAGCGCAAAACCGGCCAGGGGGTTGATCAAGGCGACGATGCCTACCACCAGTGTCCCGATGACGGCCCCCAGCGTGCGGGCGTGAATCAGGTGCGGGCGCGGCAGGGTCGCATCAGGCTGAGCCGTGGTTGGCCGGTCAGGGATGAGCCGCACTTCCGGGTCGCCCGCAATTGCCCAGCCATAAAGGATTTTCAACAATGGCGGGTGCTCGGTGCGGTAGTTGTAGTCCATCAGGCCAGACATATCGCCGGAACGGATGACGGCGGCGTATTCCTGGGCGGCGCGCAGGTAATCGTCTTCATCGTAGTCGACCGGCAGGTAGGTGGCAGCGTTCAGCCGCAGGTTCCATCCCAGGAGGATAACCAGCAGGACAGCCAGCAGGTAGCCCGCCCGGCGCAGAAACGGACTGGAAAGAAACTGGTTCATGACACTCCCTTCTTCAGGTCGAGAAAATCCGTCCAAATCGATTTAAGTAAAATCGACAGCGATTCCCCGGCGGCCAGCGAAAGCGGAGCGGTCAGGCACAGGATGTACTGCGGCCATTTGGTCGGCCAGGCAAGCAGGAAGACAATTCCAACCGCCAGCCAGAGTACAAATACCGGGGCTTTTTTCCACAGGCGCACCAGCCCGAACACGGCCAGGGCAACGATGAAAAGGTCTATGGCAACCACGAAAACATCCTGCGGATGCCAATCGGCGGCTGAGGTAACCAGCCAGATGAATGGCTGGTAAACCGGGAAGGCGGCCTCAACCACTTCACGGGCGCTGGTGGAGTAATTGGAATGAAAAAAGAGCGATTCGGGGATGCGGGTAAGCGGGTCAGGCCAAAGATATGGGTTGGCCGCAAAAAAGAAGAGCAGGGAGAAAACACCCCACAGCAGCATCTCCCGCTGAGGGGCAATTCGCCGGACAAACTTCATCATCCCGGCTGGCGGAGACGGTTTGGACGATACCAGTGTCGCGTCCGCCGATGACAAAGCCCGGTACCAGCGGCCAAAGTACCAGTCCAGCGCAATGGCGACCCCGACCAGGGCGTAGAGATATTTCCCGGCGGCGGTAAGGCCAAGCATCAGGGCCGAGGCCAGCCACCATCCATGCCTGCCGGTGCGCTGGAAGCGAAGGTAAGCCAGGACTGCGGCCAGGCTGGTTAGCGAGGGCAAGCCCTCGAGCATAATTTCACTGGTGTATTTAACAGTCATAGTGTGGACGGCGTAAAACAGCCCGCCCAGCGGATTGAACAGGGCCAGCAGGCCCGCAGCCAGCGCGCCCAGCCAGACCGAAACCGTCCGGGCGGTTGCGCCGGGCGGTTCTGTCACCGCTGCATGAGGGTCTGCAAAAGGCAGTTGGGCGTCTGTCCCGGCGACGGCCAGGCCAAATAAAATTTTATTTAACGGGGGGTGTTCAGGGTTGGGGTTTGTCTGCAAAAAGCCACCCCAATTCCCATCGCGGACGAGAAGGGCAAACGCGCCAGCCGCTTCGAGGTAAGTGCCTTCATCGGCATCCCTGGGCAGGAACCCGGCGGCGCGCTGGCGAAGGCCAAACGCCAGCGCAAAAACCAGGATGGCGGCCATCAACAGAGCCAGTTTTTTTATCATCAGCCCATCTCCTTATAAAAAATCCGCAGGGACGCGCCGGTAGAGAGAATTGCTCACCAAAATTTGCGTCTGCTGCGGATTGGTTCAAGACACGAGGCAGGGGTTATTCGTCGTCGTCATCCCCGCCTACCGAGAGCCGGTCGGCCTCGTCGCGGGTTGAGAGTTCTTCGATAAACATATCGATATCGCCGTTCATGACCACCGGCAAATTATAGGATGAAATGCCGATGCGATGGTCAGTAACGCGACTCTGGGGGTAGTTGTAGGTGCGGATTTTTTCGGAACGTTCACCGGTACCCACCTGCGAGCGGCGGTCGGCTTCGATTTCGGCGTTGCGTTTGTTTTCTTCGAGTTCGTACAGGCGCGCACGCAGGATACTCATGGCGCGCAGTTTGTTCTGCAATTGCGAGCGCTCATCCTGGCAGGTGACAACCAGCCCGCTGGGTTTGTGATACAGGCGCACGGCAGTCGAGTTCTTCTGCACGTTTTGTCCGCCCGCGCCCGCCGATTTATACACCTCGATTTCGATATCCGATTCGGGGATGTGGATTTCGACCTCGTCCACCTCGGCCATGACGGCCACAGTGGCGGTGGAGGTGTGGATGCGCCCCTGCGACTCGGTGGCCGGGACGCGCTGGACGCGATGGACGCCAGATTCGTATTTGAGTTTGGAGTAGGCCCCGCGGCCTTTAATTTCAAAAGTGATTTCCTTGTAGCCGCCAATTCCAATTTCATTGGCCGACATCACTTCGCTCTTCCAGCGCTGGCGTTCGGCATACAGCGTATACATGCGAAACAGGTCGGCCGCAAACAGGGCAGCCTCGTCGCCGCCTGTCCCGGCGCGAACTTCGACGATGACGTTTTTGTCGTCGCGCGGGTCTTTGGGAACCAACATGCTCTTGAGTTTTTCCTCGATGTCAGGAATCTGTTCATCGAGTTCGCTGACTTCAAGTTCCACCAGGTCGAGCATTTCCGGGTCGCTTTCGCTCTCCAGCAGGGCGCGGGCTTCTTCGAGCCGTTTCAACGCGCTGCGATATTCGCGGGCTTTTTCGACCAGTTCTTCAAGGTCGCTGCGTTCCTTATTAATTTCGGCGGCACGCTGGTAGTCGTTGCCGACTTCCATCAATTGCCGGGTGAGTTCTTCGTAACGTTCTTCGATACCTGCAAGTTTTTCGAGCATACATCAATCCTTGGTAAAAATACGAAAAGAAACGCGGCCAGACTTGCACCGCGTTAAGGAATTATACCATTGCCCGCGCCTAGAAGGTTACAGACGAGAGTACCAGCGAAAACAGCAGCATCAGGGAAATGACGACAAACACAATTCGGTAAATCAGCATTTGGGCCGCTTCACGAGTGTTCTTCTGGGGTTTGTTGCTTTCAGATTTCTTGCTTGCCATTCAAATTACTCCTTGCCATATTTTTGCCATACTGCCTGCATGGCCTGTTCGAGTTCGTCGAGCGTGGCTGGTTTCATTACATAACCGTCCGCGCCCAGGTTGTGCGCCTCGTCCACCTGGATGTCGGTCGCTTCGGAGGAAAGCATGAGGATGGGCAGGTCATTCCACTCCGGCCTGCGGCGGATAAACTCAAGCATCATAATGCCAGTCACTTCGGGCATGCTGATGTCGAGCAAGAACAGGTCAGGACGATTGCCGTCCAGCAGTTCCTTGGCTGCCAGCCGGGCTGTCAGGAAGTGACGCGTCGAATGACCGAGCATTTTCAACATCAATGCCACCGCTCCGGCCATTTCCTGGTCATCGTCCACTATCCAGATGGTTTTCATTCTTAACTCATAATGTTGCCAGAAAATCGACAGGCTGCAGGACAGGAACCAGGGGGGGCTGGTAATCCTTTATATTGCGGGTGACCAGGTAATCGGCTTGAGTTTGCAAGGCAGAAATCATCTGAACTGCGTCTTCATAGTCTCGATAATCCAGGTTTAGCGCCTGTTCGATGGTGGATTGGTCAACCGGGGCAACTTTGATGAACTGCAACAGGCTTGTCAACGTAGCCCGCGCCTGCGATGCAGACTTGTCTTTGCGAATCAGGTAAAACAGGATTGTGACACTGTGCGCCGCCAGATAACCTTCCACGCGACCCGTTTCCACCAGGGACAACAGGTGTGCAGAAGTCTTATAAAACGGTTCCCGCTTTTGTAAAACATCCAGCACAATATTGATATCAATCAGCAGCCTGGATTTAGACTTCGCGGCCATATTTTTCTTCCAGGTGCTTTTTATAGTCGTCAGGCGAGACATCCGATGAAAGGATTCCGCTCAGGCGGTTGACAATCGGCGCATCTTCGAGCGGGGATTGAACCGGGATATGGCGCAGGTAGGCTTCAATCAATGCAGTCAGGGTGGTGTTGTTCTGCTCTGCATATCGCTTGACGTTTTGCAACAAATCACGCGGCACACGCACGGTCAATTTTGTCTCTTGCATGGCGACTCTTCTGCCGTACATTTTAGCAACTTTCTGTACGGCTGTCAAGTTTGGTACTTGTATACTTATTCCAAATGCGCCTTGACACTCGCGGCTGTATCTTGTGGGACGACCTGGGCCAGTTCTTCGAGCGCCGCAGCCCGGATTTTTTCCACGCTGCCAAAATGCTTTAGCAGGGCCTTGCGCCGCGCCGGGCCAACGCCGGGAATTCCGTCCAAAATCGAGGCCATGCCCTGCTTCGAGCGCCGTTTGCGGTGGGCAGTAATTCCGAAGCGATGGGCCTCGTCGCGGAGGCGCTGGAGCAGGTACAGTCCCTGCGAGTGGCGCGGCAAAAGCAGCGGGTCGGGCTGGTTCGGGAAGAAAATCTCCTCCTCGCGCTTGGCCAGGCCCACCACCGGGACTTTACCCGTCAGCCCGAACTGTTCGAGCACGTTGACCACGCGCCCCAACTGGCCCTTGCCGCCGTCGATGACCACCAGGTCAGGCAGGCGCGCAAAGGATTCGTCTACCTTTGCGCCGGGGGCCTGCGCCTGGGAATCGCCGGCGGCCTGCCAGCGCTTGAAGCGCCTGGTAAGCATCTCTTCCATGCTGGCGAAGTCGTCCGGGTTGCCGATGGAGGTGCTGTCGATGTTGAATTTGCGGTACTGCCCCTTAGCCGGGACACCCTGCTCAAAGACGACCATCGCCCCGACGGTGGCAACGCCCTGGATGTGCGAAACGTCGTAACATTCCATTCGGTTGGGCGGTTCGGGCAAACCAAAAGCGGATTGTAACTCGGCCAGGGCCATTTCCTGTTTGTGGCTGTCGGCCTGCCACTGGGTGCGCAGCGCTGACAGGGTCTCGGTGGCGTTTTCGGCAGCCATTTTCACCAGTTCGCGCGGCTGTCCCCGTCGCGGGACGTGAATTTTTACCTTGCCGCCGCCGCGCCGTGAGCGCAGCCACTCCTGGATGATGCGGGCTTCCTCGATTTCCTGGGGCAGTAACACCTGCTGGGGCATGGTGGCGGCTTCGGTATAGAACTGCTTGACGAATTCGGCAATGACCTCGGAATCAGCGGCGTCTTCGGTGCCTTCGAGCACGAAATACTCGCGCCCGATGAGCTTGCCGCCGCGTACGAAGAAAATCTGCACACAGGCTTCGCCATCGGCGCGGGCCATGGCGATGACGTCCGAATCCTTGTAATCGGAGGCAAAGACGACCTTCTGACGCTCGACGATGCTGGTCATGGCCTTCAACTGGTCGCGCAAGGCGGCGGCTTTCTCGAAGCGCAGTTCCTCGGCGGCCTTTTCCATCTCGACCTGGACGCGCGCCATGATGGGTTCGGAGTGCCCGTTCAGGAATTCCATCAGGTCAGCAATCATCTGGCGGTAGGCAGCCTGGTCGGCGGCCCCGATGCACGGGCCGATGCACAGTTTGATGTCGTAATACAGGCAAGCGCGTTTGTCCTGGCCGGTGATTTCACGGTCACAGGTCAGGTAGGGGAAGACCTTGCGCAACACGTCGAGGGTCTGGTAGACGGCCCAAGCCGAGGTGTACGGCCCAAAGTAGCGCGCGCCGTCCTCGAACATCTGGCGGGTGACGGTCACTTTGGGGTAAGCGTCCTGCCAGTGGACTTTGATATAAGGGTAGCGTTTGTCGTCCTTTAAGCGCACGTTGTACTTGGGACGGTGGCGCTTGATGAGATTCATCTCCAGGATGAGCGCTTCGAGTTCCGAGCCGACGACTATCCACTCCAGGTCGGCGATTTCGCGCACCAGGCGGCGGGTCTTGTTGTCATGACTGGAATCCGCGTGAAAGTAGGAGCGCACCCGGTTCTTGAGATTAATCGCCTTGCCGACATAGATGATTTTGGCCTCAGCGTTTTTCATCAGGTAACAGCCGGGTTTGGTCGGCAGGGTGGCGAGAACGCCCTGGAGATGCTCGGAAATTTTCATAGCAAAAATTATACCCGCCTACGGGCGGGTATGCTGGATTTTTACGGTGCGTAGCCGGGCGGCATTTCATCCTCCTGGTGGGGCGGGGAGGATGATTCAGCCGGTTCGGGCAACGGCAAGCGGTTGGGGCCTTCGAGCAGGGGCATATCAAGCATATAAATGGCATGGTCGAGGACGGTCAGCAGGCCGCCTTCGCCGGGAATCGGCTCGATGCGCTCGTTGCCGTTCAGGTCGCGCCCGTTCTTCATGCGGTCGGCAATTGCCAGGGCCTGCAAGACCAGCGCGCGGGTGTCATTGTCGAGGCTGCCGCTTGTGGCAACCTGGTAGGCCAGGTCGGCCAGTTCGACCGCCCAGGCCTCGACATTGCGGCTGGAGACGATGACATGCTCACCGTGCAGGACAATGCCCATCCAGGCGTCGTCCATACCCATCGAATAGCCGGTGTGCGAAATCGTCCCCTCGATATAGCCGACCTGTTCGCCGTTCAGCAAAAGGCCAAAGCCGTCGCCGGGGTCGTTGACCTGGCCGTCGCTGTCCAGGTCGCCGTAGCGACTGGCCTGGCTGCCCACCACCAGGTTGTATACGGTTTCGGCATGGCGGCGCATGGCCTGCTCGTCCTGCCGCTGGTAGGCATCGAGCATCGACTGGGTGTGTTCATGCGCCAGGATGACATGCTCTTCGAGACCGACCAGCAGGCCGATTTGGTCCGGCGTTTCAGGCACGCTGACAAACAGGTGGCGTAAATGCACCAGCGCCAGCGGCGGGATGCCGGAGGAATAGACCACCCGGCCCGATGAATTGGGATTGGAATCGGGATTGGGTTCGAGCGTGATTTCGATGCGATTGTAACGGGCCAGCAGGTTGCGTCCCTGCTCGTCGATAAAGAACAGCCCCGCCTGCCCCTCGGAATCGGGCGCGGGCAAAACGCCCAGGCTACGACGGATTTCATCGCCGACCAGCCAGGCCTCGTATTGCAGGTTCGATTCGAGCGGGGAAAGTTCCCAGGTCGAGAGAATGACTTCATCAAGCAGACCGGCAACGCTGTAAAAACGCAGCGCGCCAAAGGCCGGTTCCATTGCCTCCATTGCGCCCATGTTTTCATCCTCGAGGGATGTTTCGACCATATCCGGGTGGTCGGGGACGGAGGTTTCGGCGGGCAAAGCCGGGGAAACGGATTCAGGCGTCAGGGTCGGCGGCAGGCCGGTTGCGCCATCGCTGCCGCCGGGCCGCAGGAAAACCACAGCCAGGAGCAGGCCGAGGAGGGCAATCCCGGCCAAAATCCAGGCCAGCGGGAAGGGGCGCGCAGGCGCTGTCGAAACGGTCGGCAGGGCTGCGTCCGGGCTGGCGGCGCGGGATTCAAATCCCGAAGGCCCGCGCAGGTCGGTCAGCGAAAGCCCGTTCGAGACATCCGCCAGGGTCAGGCCGCCGGCATCCAGAAAAGCGAGCAGGAACTCACGGGCGGAGGCGTAACGCTCCTGCGGGTCCTTTGCCAGGGCGCGGTCGAGCACCAATTGCAGCGAAACGGGCAGGCCTTCGATGGGAGGCGGCGCTTCCTGGATGTGCTTAAGCAGCACGGCCATCGAGGTGTCGGCCTCGAAGGGAACCTTGCCCGCCAGCATTTCATAAAGCGTGACGCCCAGCGAGTAAAGGTCGGAACGGTAATCGACCTGGTCGCCGCGCGCCTGTTCGGGGGACATATAAGCAGGCGTCCCGGAGACCGCGCCGGAGGCCGTTTGAGCGGCGGATTGAGCCAGGCGCAACAGGCCGAAATCGGTCAGGATGGCTTCCACATCCGGCGAAAGCGGGCCGCCCGGCTGGAGCGGTTCGGATTTGGAGGTCAGCAGGATGTTGGCCGGTTTGATGTCGCGGTGAATGACTCCCTGCTGGTGGGCATAGTCGAGGGCCGAGACAAGCATGGCGAGCAGCCGCCCAACCTGGAGCAGGGTCAGCCGCCCGCCCTGGCTGTGGATGGATTCGAGATAAGCCGCAAGACTGAGGCCGGGGACATATTCCATGACGATGAAGGGCTGGCCTTCGTGGATGTCGAAATCATAAACCTGGACGATGTGCGGATGGCGTAGCCCAGCCAGCACCTGGGCCTCGCGCTCGAAGCGGGAGGCCAAATCGGTTTCGCCTTCGAGGTGGCGGTGGAGAATCTTGACCGCCACCGGGCGGTTGAGGGTGGTGTGCTGGCCCAGGTAGACCTCGGCCATGCCGCCGCGTGCAACCAGGCGGTCGATGCGGACTTTTGAAAACGTTTTTCCGACCCATTCTGTCATATTTGGATTATACCTGTCTTTTTCGGCATCGAATTTTACGAATTG
>JAGVAO010000273.1 GCA_020060235.1 Anaerolineales bacterium
CTGCGCCCCGGCAACGGATGCCCGCGCCCAGAAAACCGCCCGCGCTTTTGCCAAAATCCTGAATGCGGCTGGCCTGAACTATGCCGTTTTGGGACGCAACGAACAATGCACCGGCGATTCGGCCCGCCGCGCCGGGCGTGAGGATATTTTCTTTGGCCTGGCCAGCGGAAATGTCGAAATCCTGAACGAAGTTGCTCCCAGGCGCATTGTCACGACCTGCCCGCACTGCCTGCATACGCTTAAAAACGAATATCCGGCCTTTGGTGGCAATTACACGGTGATTCACCACACGCAGTTGATAAATGAACTGGTCGGGGCCGGAAAAATCGAATTGTCAGCCAGCGGAGAGCAATTATCAGTGACATTCCACGACCCCTGTTATCTGGGCCGCCACAATGGAATTACCGCTGAACCGCGTGACGTATTGAAGAAATCGGGAGTCTTAACCATCGAAATGCCGCGCCATGCCGCCCAATCTTTCTGCTGCGGCGCGGGCGGCGCGCAAATGTGGAAGGAAGAAGAACCCGGCGATGGGCGCGTCAATGCCGCCCGCTATGCCGAGGCCAAAACCACTGGCGCGCAGACCCTGGCGGTTGGCTGTCCGTTCTGCCTGACGATGATGAACGACGCCGCCAAAGCGGACGAGGCCATGCAGGTGTTGGATGTGGCCGAAATTGTGGCCGCGCGGCTCAAGGAATAGAAACTTAGCCCATCGTCAGCAGGATAATCCCGCCGATGGTCATCAACATCCCGGCGATGGTTTTCCAGCTCAAGGGTTCGCCGCCCAGCAGAAGCCCCATCAATGCGCCGAAAAGCGGGGAGGTAAACGCGATTGGCATGACCTTGGTGAGCGGCGCGCCCTTGAGCGCAGCATAGAAGCACAGCATCCCGACCGCCCCGGCGACCACGCCGCCGCCCAGAATCATCATCGTCAGCGCCTTTGGTCCGGCCTGCGGAATGGTCTTCCATTGTGGGAAACTGACCGCGCCGAGGATGATGAAGGCCACCGCCGTGCGGATGGTGATACCCAGTTGCGGTGAAAGCCCGCCCAGGTGCAGGCCCTTCTTCTCGAAATAGCCTCCCACGCCCCAGGCGATGGCGGTCAACAGGGCCAGCAGTTGCGGATTCAAGTTCATGCCTTTTTCTCCTAGTTGATTTTTTTTGTAAAATTCTACTGCAACCCTGCCTTATTGGGTGTCAAGGTCTTGGGTGATGAAAGTAACCAAAGGCAGGCCATGCTATACATTATTAGGAGATAGCCTTGATGTTCCAATGGCCAAACTTTTAAACGAGGAGAATAGGTGAAATGGCAGAATCGTTTTTTCTACTCTTTTGTGCTATGTTTGCATTTTTATTCACGGCCGTTCTCTCAATGGCCGCAGCCATAAAAATCGTGCCCGAGCAAAAGCGTTTATCTGTCTTTCGCCTGGGAAGGTATATTGGCGAAAAGGGGCCGGGGCTTGTTCTCCTAATTCCAATCCTCGACAAAGGGGTTATGCTGGGTGCCCAGGACGAGGTTAAGAGAGTATTGGAACAGCAAAAGTTATGGGGCGCCATTAGGAATGCCCTGACCCCTGTTCATCTCGATGGCAGCGTTGATATTTTGGGCCAAACCTGGAACGCGACCAGCAAAACGCCAATCTCACCCGGTGACAGGGTGCGGGTGGTCAAGGTAATTTTTGAAGTCGAGGCGATATAGCCAACTGGTAAAGTTGAATCACAAACGCCTGCCGCCAAATAGCGGCAGGCGTCTTTTTGTTAAGGTTGGGGGCTACTCCACCCCGGCCAGTTTGCGCAGTTTCATGTTCAACTCGCGCCACTGGATTTTGGAAACGCCCAGGTTTTGGCGAATCTTGTCGGCATCGACACCGCGTTTGTATTCGCTCAGCGCATACGTCCAGCGGCACATATCGAAGGACAGGTGCTTGTCCAGCCCGGCGTCGTTGCCGATGTCTTCGAGCAAGTATTCCAGGCGGCGTGGCGACCACGGGAAGAGTCGGTCTACCGGGGTGTACTGGTTCAGGTATTCCTCGTAAGCCGGAATCCACTCGTCGCTCAGTGAGAGTTTGCGCTCCTTGTAGCGGTTGGTCGGGCTGGCATAGCGGATGAAAACCAGCGGGCCGCTGGGGGCTTCCAGGTCGATGTGGTTGAGGTGAATCCCCAGGCACTCGCTCTTTTTGATGCCGGTGCTGAGCAACAGGGCCACCAGCGCGTACGGGCGCGCATCCGGTTTCGATTTGCGGCGATAGCGGTCGGCGGCCAGCAGCACAGCCTGGACTTCGTCCTCGCCCAACACTTGCGGCAATGGGCTGATGGCCGATTTTTGGACGACTTTTTCAGCCGGGTCGAGCATCAACACGCCGTTCTTGTGCAGCCAGCGAAAGAAGGATTTCACCGTTGTAATTCGCCGCGCCAGGGTTTTGGGACTGCACGGAACACCGCGCTCGTTTTGCATCCACTCGAAAAACTGGTTCAGGTCGGCGGTGGTGATGGCGCCCAGCGTACGGTCTTCAGGAAAATAGGAAGCCAGCAGACGCAGGTCGGACATGAAGGCTTTGACCGTGTACGGCGAACGCGCCTGGTCGTTCAGGTAAATTTCATAACCGTTGATGGTCGGGAGAAGGGTTGTGTTGGCGGTAATATGGGCAGTGGTCGCAGGAAAGTCAGTCATGGTTGTCTCCTTGCTGGCGCAGTGCGGGAATTGGAAGCAAAATCATTGCTGCGAAAAACTTTGCTTTCGCATAGTTTAGTCTTTTTGACGGTGAAAGGCAAGGGCAATGCGGGTTTGTTATGCTAGTGCAATCATTTGGTCAACTAAAAACCGCCGGTTTGCGGGGGGATTTCCTCCCCGGGCATTTCCGGCGGTTTGACGGTATGTAGCGTGGTTATGGCGGCTAATCCTGTTTGCGTAATCCCTGCCGCTGGCGGGTTTGTTCGATGAAATCGCGCACCAGTTTTTGCGGGTGCGGCTGCGACCCGCCCATAATCAGGTATCCGGGCGCCCAAAAATCGCCGGACGGGTTTTCGTCTTTCAGGCGCGGGAATTCTTTGAAGACCCGGTCTGAACTGTGCTGGCGGATGATACGCATAATGTATCCTGGCGCTGTGGCGGGCGGCACACTGACCACCCATTGCAGGTATTCGGGGCGCAGGGCGATGTGTTCCAACCGCCAGCCGAAGGCGACGCAAATTTGTGGCACCCAACCGGCCAGGCGGTCGGCCATATCGCCGGTCAGGTGGTGCGTGTCGAAGCGCGGCACAAGCAGGCAGGCGTAGTTAAGGTTATACATGGCCGGCGAGGCCGGTTCGAGCACAATCCGGTGGGCCACCTCGGTGACAGACTGCGGGCGGGTTTCGACAATCGAATTCGGGTCGGAACTGACCTTCTGGACGCGGGTCGCCTCCAGGTCAGAAAGTTCCCGCGCCTGCTGTTCGCGTTGGGCCTTGCCCAGGCGGGTTTGTTCGAGCGAGGGCAGGTTGAGTCGTTCCTCGCGGCGGCGCACAGCCGGGGAACTCTCACGGCTGAAATCGGACGAAAATGTGGGACGGGTGGTGACGAGCGGGGATTCGACCTGATTAACCGGCTGCGGAACGCGGCCCTGGGCCGGTTTCTGCTCCCAGGGCAGGGGCATCGAACTACGCCTGTCCTGTTTCGGCGGTACCGGCGGCGGGACTTCGCCGAGCAGGTCTGAAATCGGCGGCAGTTCTTCGATGTCCTCTTCTTCAGACAGGTCGGCGTCCGAAAGGTACATCTGACTGGTTTGTTCAGGCGACACCTCGGCCAGCGAGCGCACCAACTGCCCGGCCTGGGCGCGGATGGTGCTGAAAGGCGTCTCGGCGTCGAAGACCAGCGCCAGCACCATATGGGCGGTCAGGCGACGGGCATAAAGCATGTGCTGGGCTTCAGTGGCTTCGAGATGGATGAAGCGCAGCAGGTCGCTTTGCGATTGGGTGTCCCAGTATTTTTGGACGGAGCGTGCCAGTTCCTGGGCGGCTTCGCGCTTAAGTTGACCGGCATAGGCCCATAGTTCGTCCTGGCGGGTAATCAGCGCGGCCTGGGCCGACGACTCGAGCATCAGCCGGGTCAGGTGACGGGCGGCGCGGCTGACGTCTTTTAGCCATTCCAACTCTTCGTCTGGCATGGGCGGGATGGTGGGAGACGGCGATACGGCTGCGCGGTTGCGGCCGGATTCCAGTTTTTCGAGCACCGTCTCCAAATCGGGAAGCGAGAGCGGCTTGGTCAGGATGGCGCGCAGCGACAAATCTTTCAGGCGGATGGTGCTTTGCCCTTCGCTGGCAATCAGCACCAGATTGACGTCCGACTTAATCTGGCGCAGGGCCAGGCCAATATCCAGCACCGAAATATCCGCTTCTTCCAGGTCGGCATCCAGCAGGACAGGCGGGGTGGGGTCGTTTTGGCGCACAAATTGAATTGCCTCGGAAAAATCCGAGGTAATGTAAGTCTTATAGGCGGGCAATCCCTGGGCAATCAGGTTGCCGAATGCGGCTTTTGAGGATAGTACCAATAGGGGATTAGCCATGTTGAAAGTTTATCACGCCCTGGCGAGGCGGGCAACTCCTGAATGATGTTAAGTTGGTATCAATTTCGTGAGCACGGCTATCCGAATATGTCTGACAATCTTGATTTTGCTACCCGTTTATGCTATGTTTGGCCTATCTTTACCTTGAGGGTTTTTATGCACCGCGAACGCGTTTCAGAAAATGTTTTTTGGTTCCAATCAGAAGTTTATGCCCAGGTAACTGCCGGGGTCATTGCCGGGCCGCAATGGGCGGTGGTGATTGATACGCTGGCCATGCCCGAAGAGACGCTCGCCATGCGCGAGTTTGTCGAGCATGAATTAAATCTCCAGGTGCGTTATGTGATTAACACTCACTATCACGCCGACCATACCTGGGGCAATTGTTTTTTCCCCGGCGCGACCATCCTTTCACACTCCTTGTGCCGTGAACTGCTGGCCGAAAAAGGTGTTGCCTCGCTTGAAGCGGCCAAAAAACAGAACAACGCCCTGAAACAGGTCAAAATTGTCCTTCCGCACCTGACCTTCGACCAGGGCGAGTTGAACCTGCGGGTGGGCAAGAAAAACCTGATTCTCTCGGCAGCCCTGGGGCATAGCAACGACGGCATTTCCGTGCTGGTCGAGGAAGACCGCATCCTGTTTGCCGGCGACGCTTTCATGCCCCTGCCCTATCTTGTTGACGGCAATATTGACGAACTGGCGGCCTCCATCAAGAAAATTGGCAAAATGGGGCTTGAGAACATCGTCCAGGGGCACGGTGATATTATCCTGAGGGGCGAAATCGAGGCGGCGGTCAAGGAAAACCTGGCCTACCTTTCGGCGGTGCGTAAATCGGTGCGCACGGCGTTGAAGCGCAAAAATCCGCTCGAATATTTGGACGAAGTGCCGATTGAAGACTGTGGCAAAAGCCGGGTTTATCTGGGCGGGCTGGCCGAGCCGCTGCATCGCCGCAATCTGCGCGCCCTGTATAAATATTTGCTTGAACATACCGACAATTACGAAGGCGATGAGTAACGAATTTCCACGACAAACCGGCCGCTGTTGCAGACGCAACGGCGGCTTTTATTTTTCCATCAACAACAGGCGGTGGCTTGCCACATTTTGCAGAAAGGATTCGCGCATGAGCGGGTCGCTGATTTGGCCTGCCTGTTCATCCAGCAGGGCGCGGCCCTGGGACAGGATGCCCGCCGCGCGCTCATCTTGCAGGGACGAGAGAATCTGTGAAAGCCGCCAGTACACCTGCGGCGCGTCTTCGACCCCCTCCAGCCGGGGTGATTCTGTCAGGATTGGGAACAGCCGTTCGAGCATTGATTTGCCTTCCTCGGCTTTCCCGTTTTGCAGGCAGGCAAAGGCCAGTTCAGCCAGCGCTTCGGCATGCTTTGCCGGGTGGCGTTGCAGAGGGCGCAACGCAAGCGCCTGTTGCAAATCCGTTTCGGCCCGGTCAAAGTTTCCTTGCGCGGTTTCGGCACAGCCCCGGTAATACAGGCAGTTTGAAAGGGTGTCGGTGTCGCCAGCCTTTTCAGCGTAAGCGATAGCCCCCTCAATGAAGGGCTGTGCAGCCGCATAGTTGCCGCGCCGGTATTCGAGAAGCGCCAGGTTGCTGAGTATTTCGGCCTCGGCCTGGTGATTGCCGCCGGTGCGATAGTCTTCGAGCGCCGCCTTGAAATATGTTTCAGCCTGTTCGAATTGTCCCAATACCAGGCAAGTGGCGCCCATGTTATGCAGTATGCCGCTTTTGCCGTGCGGGTTACCGGTTTGCTCGATAACCGCCAGGGCTTGCTGGCTGAACCCCAGCGATTCGTCCAGCCGCCCCTGTTCAGCGGTTACGTTCGACAGGTTGTTCAGGGCTTTGGCCTCGCCGCGCAGGTCTCCAAGTTCGGCGTACAGGCGGCGCGCCCTGTCATAGTGCTCAAACGCCTGTTCGTAATCCCCCAGGTTCATCAGCACCAACCCCATATTGTTCAGGATGGCGCACTCGCCGCGCCGCTGGCCGAGTTGACGGTAAAGCGCCAAGGCTCGTTCGTAATGTTGGCGCGCATCTTCATCGCGCGCATGGCGCACGGCCATATTGCCCAACTCGCGCAGGCTGTCGGCCTCGATGGCTATTTCGGAGCAGGCGCGGGCCAGGTTCAGGGCCTTTTCGGCAGGCGGCAGGGCCCGGTCGAATTCGCCTTGCTGGGCCAGGGTCTGGGCCAGCCCCAGGCAGGCGCGGGCTTGCAGGGCATCCTGCCCGGCCTGTTCGGCGAACTGGACGGCTTTTCCGGCGTAAAAGATGGCGGTTTCAAACTCGGTCATGGCCGCGTACAGGGCGGCAATTTCGATGAACAACTCTGCCATCAACGCGGATGGGGCGGATGTCTCGGCCTCGAGGCGGGATGCCGTTTCGATAAGCATTTCCGCGCCCTCGCTCATTGGTCCGCGCAAACGGTAGAGCGGACCCAGCCCCCGCAGCAGTCTGGCCGTTAAATGCGCTTGGGTCGCAGCCCCGGCGGCCCAGCCCCAGGCGGCGCGCAGGTTGGCATGTTCGCTTTGCAGGCGTAAGAGGGCCTCGCCCGCACCCTGACCGTTTAATTGGCCCGATTGCGCGGCTGCAAAGTCGGCAAAGAACTCTGCCAGCCTGTGCCGGGGTTCGTCGTCTGCCAGTTTTTCACGCGCGAACTCGCGCACACTGGCGTGCAGGGCATAGCGCCCGTCAGAATCGTAGCGCAGGAGCGATTTTTCGACCAGTTCGAACAGGCTTTGCGGCGGCGCGCCACTGACTGCAAAAGCAGCCTCGGGGCTGAAACTGGCCGGAAAGACTGACAGGCGCGCCAACTGGTCTTGTTGTTCAGGAGACAGCAACCCCCATGAGTGTTCAAAGGCAGCCCGCAGGCTGGCATGACGTTCGGGCAGGTTGCGCAGGTCGGGGTGCAGGCTGTCGAAGGTCTGGCCCAGGCTGGCGGCAATTTGGGCACAGGTTTGCCGGGAGGTGGCTGCGGCGGCCAGCTCGATTCCGAGCGGAAGGCCTTCGACCAACCGGCAAATGCGGGTGACATCCGGCAGCAGGGCTGGGGTCAGTTCAAAGTGGCGGTCGGCCTGGGCTGCGCGTTCGGCAAAAAGGGACAGGGCGGCAAAGGGTAGGCCCGGTTCGTTTAATGGCGAGACAGGCGCAGGGGAGTCCGGCAAGGGTAGGCCATCCAGCGGGTAGACCCATTCTTCGCGCAGGCGCAGCCGCTCGCGTGAAGTAACCATCCATTTTATCCTCGGCGCGGCGCGGATGATTTCGCCCAGGTACTGGCAGTCAGCGGTCAATTGTTCGAAGTTGTCGAGCACGACCAGCATTTGGCGTTCTCGCAGGGTCTCGCCCAGGGCCTGGACGAGGTCGCTGCCGGGCGCGACAGGCACCTGGAGCCGCCCTGCCAGGGTGAGCAGGGCTGTCGCGCAGTTTGGCGCGGCGGCCAGGGGGACGAAGTAAATGCCGTCGCGGTATAACCCGGCATGGCTGCGGGCCACTTGCAGGGCCAGGCGGGTTTTGCCCATGCCGCCCGGCCCAAGCAGGGTGATGAGGCGGCTGGCAGGGTTGGACAGCATTTCGGCCAGTTCGTCTTGCTCATGCTCACGCCCGACGAAAGAGGCCGGGGCGGGCGGCGGACAGGGGATGGGTGAGGGCGCGTCGAGCAGGTCGTTTTGAATTTGTTCTGCCAGTAGCCGGGTGGCCGGGGCAGGCGGCAGGTCGAGTTCTTTTTGAAGGGCGCGGCGGCAGGCGGCGTATTGGGCCAGGGCGGCGCTGCGCTGGCCTTCGTATGCCAGCAGGCGCATGGCCTGGGTGTGGGCTTCTTCGCGCCAAGGTTCGAAGCGCACCTGTTCGAGGGCGTAGCGGCGGGCGGCGTCGTATTGACCGCGACGCTCTTCATAGGCGGCCAGGTTTTGCAGGGCCTGGATGGCTTCGATTTGCAGGTTTTCGCGGGTCAGCGCGACCCATTCTTCGTAGGGGTTGTCGTCAGGCAGGGAAAACCCGGCCAGGAATTCGCCGCGATAGAGTTCAGCGATTTTTTGCTGGCGGCGCAGGCAGGGCAGGCAGGATTCGATGCCGCTGTGTTGGTGTTCGCGGCAGGCTTGCGCCAACCCCCTAAGGGTCTGGACATCTGTCCAGACCGGGGCGTCGGGGGTGAGTTGGGCACTCTGGGGATCGATGAACAGGTAGCGGGGGATATGGTTTTCGCCGAGCGCGTGGCGGATGTGCGAGAGCGCCTGGCGCAGGTTCTGGCGGGCGCGGTCTTCGGGTTGTTCGGGCCAGAGCAGGGTCGAGAGTTGTTCGCGGCGATGCGGGTATTCGCGCTCGACTGCCAGGTAGGCCAGCAGGGCGCGGGCTTTATCGGTGGCAAACCCGGTCAGGGGGCTGCCGTCAAGTTCGACATGGAAGGCGCCAAGCAAGTGAAGGGTGAGCATCGCTACCCTGATTATACAAAAAATCACAATCTTTGACGTTTTTTTGACGCTGTTTTGTTACAAAATTCACATGGGAGCAGCAATTTACACTTCTTACCTTTTGCGCCTGTGGCTTGAACCAGGCGATTCCGGTCAATGGCGCGCCATGCTTGAAAGCCCGCTGAACGGTGAGCGGCAGGGCTTTGCCAGCCTTGAAGCCCTTTTTGCGTTTTTGGAACAGGAAACCCAGCGGCTCCAGTGTGAAACGTCGCTACCGCGCCCAAATAAAACGAACAATTGATTGATAAGGAGGAAATTTATGAAGCGAAAATTCTTGTTTGTTTGGATTTTTCTGTCCGTATTAGCCCTGGCCTCGCTGGCCTGCCAGTTTGCCTACCGCGCCATTGGCATCCAATCGGGAGCAGATGCGGAACCGGCGGTCGGCGTTCCGATAGTGGTTGATGAACCGGCCCCGAATCCGGCTGACATCCAGCCGCCGGTTTCGGCGGATTCTGCGCCCGGCATCTATGAGGGCTGGATGTCCGGCCCAACCTACCAGGGATATGTCAGCGTTGTCATTGGCGAGACGCGGGTCGGGCAATTGGATGCGCTGATGGGCATGACCGGCAAACGCAGTACAGATTCATGGAAACCGCGCGATGACCATGCCGATACCTTTATCTATGATACCGGGCAGGACAAGATGGTCATCTACATTGGCGTCACCACCGATGGAATTGTCTACAAAAAATCCATTTCTCCCAGCACACGGCCCTCCGATTATGCCCTGTCCACTGTTACTCGCCAAGCCTATGAAGAGCTGGATGATATTTACAAACGCGACAAGGCAATTCCGTATGCGGTTATGGCAGAACGTTTGGATTCACCGGGATTCTTGCGTGAGGCCATTATGCAACAAGATGGAAAATTCAAAACAGTCTATGAGTGGTATGCCCCCAACGGTGACCGCATCTCCGGCATTTTCTTCGACGGCCTGCTGACGGGCATGGCCGGGCTGGCTTATATACCCGCAGAGTAAGGATGATTTTCATCAAAAAGGAAGGTTAAACCATGAAAAAGATACATTTTGCTATTGTGTCCTGCTTGCTGGCTGTGGCCCTGCTTGTCACGGCTTGTAGTATGCCGCAAGCCGCTGTTGAGCAGCCTATTGTCAATGAAGCGCCTGCGCAACCTGCTGCTGTTTTGCCTGAGAAAACTGAAATCCCTGCTGCGCCGACAGATTCCCCGGTCAGCGTTCCTGCTGCCGCTACCGAAATCTCGATTGTGCACAACTCCCTGCCCGGCAGCCCGGTTTACCAAAAACAGTTGCCCGGTGAATGCAACACCGGTTTCAACTACCAGCCAGTTGGCTACCAGGTGCGGCCTCCCTGTGATGTCTGGCATACTGCCCTGCTGGAGCGCGCCGTCTCAGCGGATATGGGTACTTTCTATCATTATCTCGATATCCTTTCTGCCCAAACAGGAACGGACGGCGATTGGTATTATGCCAGCCTCGACCTGTTCGACGCGGGTATGCCTGCCGATGGCGTAACGCTGACCTATTTCTTTGAACTGGACTTGAATCAGGATGGGCGCGGCGACATCCTGCTGGCGGTCGAGAACCTCGACCTGCGTGGCACAGCCTGGACGGTTGATGGCGTGCGCGCCTGGCGCGACCTGAATGGGGATGTGGGCGGCGCAACCGCAATTGGGCCGGACAGCCAGGGCGGGGATGGCTATGAAACCCTTATCTTCGACCAGGGGCTGGGAGATGACCCCGACCTGGCCTGGGCGCGCCGTGACCCTGACCGCTACCAGCGCATCGAGTTTGCCTTCAAGCCGGCCCTGCTGGTGGGCAACGGGTCTTTTATGTGGTGGGGCGGCGCCATGCGCGGCGACTTTGACCCGGCTGCCTTCGACCTGGTGGATGCGAACACCGAAAAAACGCTCTATGAAATAGACACCACCTGCGGCTGGATTTTCGGACACGAAAAAGCCTACAATGCTCGTAAGTGTTTTGTTGCTCCCGACCCAACCCCAAAGCCAAAGGAAGATGTTTGCGTCAAACCGCCGCCGCCCTCGAGCGACCCTTGTTATATCTGGTTCCCGGAGAAGTGCCAGTGGGAGTGTTTCAATTAATTGTCAATAAGGAAGAAACATGAACAGGTTGTTAAGCATTGGCCAGGCTTTCCTGACTTTTATCCTCGTGGCGGTTTTGGCTGCATGTGGAAACACTCCGCCTCCATGCACTGCCGACGAATTGCTGCCGCCCCAGGTCACCTCCGGCCCTTCTGAAGGGGAAATCATTGCCACCCTGCGCCCCTCCTTTGCCTGGCAGTTAGTCAACGACTGCGCTGTTCAAGGCTACCAACTCGAAATTGGCAACGAGCAGCAGGCCATAATTTCCAACACGGCCACAACCAGTTGGGCGATGAACGCTGATTTGCAGGAGGCAACCCGCTATTCCTGGAAGGTGGCCGCCGTTGCACCCGACGGCACCGTGGGGCCTTTTTCGCGCTCGACCACCTTTTTTACCGGCCCGACCTGCTCGGCCAACCAGATGATGGAGATAAGCCTTGACTCGCCATCATCCGGCCAAGTGGTGGGGCAGGGGGCTCCTGAATTGAAATGGTCGTATGCGTCGTACCAGCAGTCAAGTGTCTGTATGCCTGAAGGGCATCGCTTTGTCGTCCAGAACCAGTCTACCGGGCAGGTTGTTTTGCAAGGCGACGGCGGGCCGCATACCAGTTTTTCGACGTCCATTCAATATCTTGAGGACTGCCAGCGCTACCAGTGGTGGGTGATTCCAACCATGGATGGACAGCCGGCCAATTCCTATGGCTCGAAGAAGGCATCTTTCAGCAGCAATTTTGGCGGCCTTTGCGCTTCCTGCGATTCTGCGAACCTCCAGGCCCCTGTCCCGCTTACCCCGCCGGATGGCGCAATCTGGACCCAGCCCTCCCCGGTTGTCACCTGGGGGTATGACCAGCCCTATTGCCTGGATGCATTTGAATTCCGCGCCGAAATCAGCCCCGACCCCTCTTTTGCGCCGCCGGTGACGAATACGCAGTTCCCGGCGCATGAGTTTAGCATGATGTTCGACCCGGCCGCATACCTGCTACAGGATTGCACCACTTATTACTGGCGGGTCTTTGCCCTGCAATCTGATGCGGGCGGCAGCCAGGTGAGTCAGGTGTCGCCCACCTTCAGTTTCATCACTGATTTTACGGGCAACTGCCAGGATGAAGTACCGGGCGAAAAGCCGGGCGGCAAGGTCGTGCGTGATTCTGTCTGTCGTGGCGGGCCGGGCACGGCTTACCCCATCCGCCTTTACCTGTCCGGCGAAACGCAGGCCGACTTCCTGGGCCGCAGCGAAGACTCAAACTGGCTGGTCATCCGCCGCCCCGATGGATACGGCGAATGCTGGATGAGCGCATCCTTGCTGGAAACCATTGTCTCATTTGAAAATCTTCCAGTGTATGCAGCGCCTCCGCTCCCGGTTGTCGAACTACCAACTCCAAAACCCGAGAAGGAGGACATTTGCATCAAACCGCATCACCCTGACCCGGAAAATAATTGCTGGATTTGGTTCCCTGATAAATGCCAGTGGGAGTGCTGGAATTAGCCCCCATCCTTTGATGTTTGACATTCTGGGCGCGTCATACTAAAATGAAATTGCGTTGTTCCTCAACGCAGTTTCATTTTAGTTTTAGGAGAAGCCTGTGAGCACAAAGTGGCCCGATAAAACAATCATTGGTCTTACCGGTAATATTGCTACGGGCAAAAGCGTGGTGCGCAAGATGCTGGAACACCTGGGCGCTTATGGGATAGACGCCGACGCCCTGTCTCACCGGGCGATTGCGAAAGGCGCTCCCGGACACCGCGCGGTGGTGGATGCCTTTGGCAAATGGGTTCTCAACGCTTCCGGCGAAATCGACCGCGCCAAGTTGGGACGGCTGGTTTTCACCGACCCCGAAGCGATGAACACGCTGGAAGACATCGTCCACCCGCTGGTTTCGCAGGCCATCGACATCATGGTCAAGCGCGCCTCGCAAAAAGTGATTGTGATTGAAGCCATCAAACTGCTCGAAAGCGACCTGCGCAACGGTTGCGACAGTATCTGGGTGGTGAACGTCCCCGCAGAATTCCAAATCAAGCGCCTGGTCGAGAAGCGTGGCATGAGCGCCGACGAAGCCGCCCAGCGCATCCACTTCCAGAGCGCGCAGCAGCAGAAAATCGCCTCGGCCAATGTCGTCATCCAGAATCACGGCTCGTTTGAAGAAACCTGGAAGATGGTTGTCGCCGAGTGGAAGAAAATCACGCCGCAGTCTGACACCATCCAGACCGTTGTCAAGCCTGAAAGTGGGGAATTTTCTGTCGCCCGTGGCCGCCCGCGCGACTCGGTGGCGATAGCCGAACTGATTACCCGCCTGAGC
>JAGVAO010000064.1 GCA_020060235.1 Anaerolineales bacterium
CCAGCCCCAGACCCTGCCTTCGACAGCCTGCAACAATTCTTCTGGCAGGGCGTGTTGAAGCAGGCGACCTTTGCTGATGAGCGCAATACTGGTGGCAGTCGCTTCCACGTCTGAAACGATGTGTGTCGAGAGCAAGACCAGCCGCTCCCCGGCCAAATCTGAAATCAGGTTGCGAAAGCGCACCCGTTCTTCCGGGTCGAGGCCGACGGTGGGTTCATCCACAATCAACACTTGCGGGTCGTTGAGCAAAGCCTGGGCAATCCCGACTCGCTGGCGCATCCCGCCCGAAAAGCCACCAATCGGACGATGGGCCGCTTCGGTCAGGTTGACGAGTTGGACGAGTTCATCGATGCGCCGTCGGGCCTGTTTTGTATCCAGGCCCTTGACGGCTGAAAGATAGGTCAGGAATTCGACAGCGCTCAGGTTGGGGTACACGCCAAAATCCTGGGGCAAATAACCGAGTACGCGGCGCAGGATATCGGGCTGCCTGGCAATGTCTACCTCGTTCCAGAAAACCGCGCCGTGGGTAGGACGGGTAATCGTGGCGATAATGCGCATCAGGGTCGATTTCCCAGCCCCGTTCGGGCCGAGCAGTCCCAGCACCCCCGGTGTGAGCCGCAGACTGAAATCGCGCAGTCCCCAGGCGTTTTTGCCATACTGCTTGCTGACATTTTCTATGCGGAGTTCCATTGCCTTGCCTTTCTTTGCGCGGCAACTAATTCAGATTCAGGGCAAAAATGGTGAAGTTGACCAGGAAGAAGCCGATATGCCCGGCAGCGTGGGCGACCATTGCCACTTCCAGGCTGCGTTTCCAGTACAGCCAGCCAAAAATTATGCCGCCCAGGGCGTTGAGCAGAATGGTGCGGAAGACAATCAGCGGGGTCAGTTCGACCATACCCGCCAGCGCTGGGAGATGCCCGATTCCGAACAGGATGGCCGCCAGGGTGATTGCCGCCCAGACCAGCGCCGGGTGGGCTTGACCCTTTCCGCGCTGGAAGATGCGCCAGCCAATCCAGACCAGCAGGCTCATCACGCCCCAGCGCAGGAGCAGTTCTTCGACAATCCCGCCGTAGAGCAGACCCAGCACGAGTTGGCTGAGCAAACCGGGGAGCGTGGCGGGCGCTGCCTCGGCCAGGTCGGTGCCTTCGAAAGGATTCATCAGCGCATCCAGCCCCAACACCATGAAGGCAAAGAGAATGCCGATTCCGAGCACCATCGGGATGTGCGGGTACAGTTGCGGCCAAATCGGCGTTCCGTGGCTGACTTTTTCGGCCAATAACGAGCGCAAACCAACCCGGTGGGCCAACAGGTTGCCAATTGACACTGCAATGAAGAGCAGAATTAGCGGGTTGATGAGCGAAAGCGCAATCACCAGCGCGGGGGGCATTTCAGCCAGTTCGCCAAGAGCATCCAGCGGCAAGGCTTCAATCTGGCCCATGATGACCGGTATCAGAGACAGGATGCCAGGCAGGGCCAGCGCGCACAGGGCTAGCAGGGTTTTGCCAAAGTGAATTTGGCTCGGTTGGGTGGAAGGGGTTTGTTGTGTCATGTCAGTCTCCGTTTAGAAAGCTGAACCACTTGCTATGCGAGAATCCGAAAGTGGTAAATTGCATACGCAATAGCGACGAATAGGGTGCACAAAAGTGTCAGCCCGAGGACGAACCATAGGATGAATGTGAGAATTTTTTTCATGCTTAGAGTTTACAAGATATAAAACAAAAACGGACTACATTATCATGTAGTCCGCGCCCGAAAAAAGATGTAGTTTCAGATTGGGTCATGTTTTTTCCCACATCCGCTGTCGCCAGATGAAAATGGCGGATGCCAGTCCCAGCACCCCAAACAGTATCAAGCTGGCAGTATCGGATTTTAGTGTGGGGAAGGCATAATGCGACCAGTTAAAACTGGTGTGCAATAGCAGCGCAATAAAAATACTGCCGCTTGTGCGATTGAAAACCCCGGTCATAATAATGGAGACGAGCACAGTTGAAAGAAGCAATCCCCACAATGGACGCTGGTAATACATTTCCTGGCGTGAGATAAAAAACAGGGGCAGATGCCACAATCCCCAGGCCAGGCCGGTTATGATGCTGGCCCACAACGGGCTGAAGCGAGCTTGCAGTCGGTCAAGCAATAACCCGCGCCAGCCAAATTCTTCCTGCAAGGGGCCGCCCAAAAAGAAAATGAAAAATGCGCCAATGACCAGCGCCATCATCAGGGCAATTTCCCGGGGTGCGCCGTCAGCCATGATGCCGGTTACGGTTTCATCCAGCATGGGATTAAAAGGCCAGGCTTCGCCGCTGACGCTGGCCAGCAAAAGCGACCCACCAATCAGCAGGGGAAACAGGAACAACGCGAGGAGATACCACAGCGCACCATGCTTTATGGAGGCAGCGCGCCGCAACAAGTCTTTTACTCCGTCCAGGCGCAGTTCATACCAGGCGGCGGCAAACGCTCCCAGCAATGGTCCCCAGGCTGCATAGCCGAACAACCCGCCGAAGTTGGTTTCCACTTCAGCGGGCAGGATGCCCTGGGCAACCAGGGCCTGCGGCCACCAAAGAACCCAGGAAAAACCAAAGGTGACGAAAAAGTACACCAGAAGGGTTTTTGGATTCAGCGTTTTCGATTTCATGTCACACTCCTGAAAAAGTTAAAGGTCTGGTTTTATATTAACTCCAACTCGCGGCCACGTTCAATGGCCTGGGTTTGTTTTTCAACCCCCAACTTGCCATACACACCCTTGACATGATAACGCACCGTGTTGACGCTCACCACCAGCCGCTCAGCCATTTGGGCGTAAGTCAGGCCCTCGGTCATCAGGCGCAACACTTCCAATTCGCGATCGGTCAGCTGTTCAATCAGATCGGGAGAAGCGACTGGGTTTTCGTAAACGGCTTCGTCGATAAATACACGCTGGTAGCCTTCCGGTTCACCAATTTGACGAGCGCGTGCCAGCCAGTCCGCACCACCGCCCGCCTGTGCGCCCAAGACCAGAGCATGGACGAGCGTCCCGTTGCGCCCTTCCGATTCCGCATTTTGGACAATTCGCTGTGCAAGCGAAAAAGCGTCGGGATGGCGACTGGCAAGCATCCAGCGCAGCCATGCCAGGTGGATGACATCTGTGCGATAAGTGACAGGAGCCTCAGCTGGGATTTCCGCCAACCTCAAGGCTGATTCTGCTTCCTTGAGATTACCCTGCCTGATGAGAAAATTGACCTTCTGCGCCAACCAATCGGGACGCACCCATCCAGGTGTCGGATTTTTATTTAGCGCGTCCTCAGCCTCGCGTAAACACAGCGCAGCGTTCTCCATATCGCCCACTCCCTGATACAAACGCGCCAGGTGAACCTTGCCATACACCAGCGAGGCGCTATGCCCCGACAGGGTTGCCAAATGGATACCACGCTGCAGCAATTCGCGCGCCTGAGCAACACGATCCCATTCGTAATAAACCTGACCCAAAACAGCATGAACAGCGCCAATCATCAACGGGGCAATCCCATTGACCGATTCCGCGCGCGCAATCGACTGCTCGATTTTCTCGGAAATGTAGCGCAGCCTGCCAAGCGGCCAGAGCAACAATGAAAGATGGGCCATGGATACCATTGCAGTGGTGTGGTCATCAATAGCGTTGGCAGCCTGAATGGCCGTCAACAAGTGTTCGTGGGCTTGCTCGAACCTGCCCATCAGACGGTAAGCCGCGCCAAAAGCCAGTGAGTTTAGCCCGGAAAGGCGTAAATCATCAGCAGGCACAAGCAAGCGGGCTTTCTCTGCAAATTCAAGCGATTCGGGCAGTTTTCCACTCACCTGGGCAAGCGTAGATTGCAAAACATACATTTCTGCCTGAGCGACACACATCTCGGGCGTATCCGGCTGCAGATTTGCCAACCCGGCTTCCGCCATCTTCAGGTAAGGCCCCATTTTCGCAAAATCGCCACGCAGCATTTGACCCCAAACAATACTGAGATAAACCTGCGGGCAGTTGGCATGCAGGGCCGCCGGAATGGCTTGAAGCCAGATTTCCATTGCTTGCCCGCGGCCCTGATTTATCAAATCCCAGTGGTGGCGTTCCATTAGCGCAACTGCGCGCTCGAAATCGGTGGCATGTAACGCATGTTCAATGGCGGTAGCAGGCTCGTCTTGATTCTCATGCCACTGGCTGGCACGCTGGTGTAGTTCAGGCAGGCGGTCGGCGTGTTCACGGCGCAGTTTATGCTGGAGCAGTTCGGCAAACAGGTGGTGGTAGCGATACCAGCGGCCCTCGTCGTCGAGCGGGATGATGAACAGGTTGGCCGCCAGCAAGCGCTCGAGCAAGGCAGTGCTGTCTGTGCGCCCGGTCACGGTGTTGCACAAATCCCCGCTCAGGCGCGGTAAAATCGAAGTTTCCAGCAGGAAGTCCTGCACGCTTGGCGGCTGGGTCTTGAGGGCTTCCTCGGTCAGGTAATCGAGAATAAAGCGATGGCTTCCGCTTAGTGCCCGGACAAAGTCCCCGGGGTTTTCGCGCCCCTGGAGCGAGACCCCGGCCAATTGCAGACCGGCGGCCCAACCTTCAGTGCGTTCCGTCAAACGGGCTATATCCGCCGCTGAAAGGTTAAGGCGCAGACCATCCTGCAACAGGCGGGCTGCTTCAGCCTCCGAAAAGCGCAAATCGGCAGCGCGGATTTCGGTCAGCTGTCCGTGCGCCCGCAAACGCGCCAATGGCAAGGGCGGGTCTTCGCGCGTTGCCAGCACGAGATGGAAATTTGGCGGCCGGTGGGTCAGCAGGGCGGTTAGCGTATCGAGGATGGCAACATCCTGGATGTGATGAAAATCGTCCAACACGAGAAAATGGGGATTTTCCCAGGCCAGCATTTCGTTGGCCAATGTCATTACCAGGGCGTCTGGCGGTGGAACCTGGCCGGATTGCAGAGTGGCGAACAATTCGGCGCAAAACGTATTGTCTGCCTGGCGCAGGGCGGCGACAAAGTAGGTAAAAAAGCGACCTGGCTGGTTGTCTGATTCTTCAAGCGAAAGCCAGGAATATGGGTGCCCCTGCCGCTTGAGCCATTGAGCGACAAAAATGCTTTTCCCGTAGCCTGCCGGAGCCGAGACCAGCGCCAGCGGACGGTGAATCGCCGCATCCATCCGCGCAAGCAAATCCAATCGCTCCGTAGTCTGAACCGGGGATGCCGGGACAAAAAACTTGGTGGCCAGCAGATTTGTCGTTTTCATACAGGATAATTATACCCGCCGGTAATGGAGCCTGTTTTGACGAGGTCGCCTGGTGCAGAGATTTGTTCGATACATCCACATCCAGATGCCAATGAAATATTCTGCTCTTGCCCCAGCTTCATTTGAGAGACTGTTTAAGTTTGCATGGCATTCTCTCGCGCGTCACCTATCTGGCCCTACAAGATAGCCTGCGCCAAGCACTCCGACAGCCCGGCCAGGCATCCTGTTCGAAACCCTGGAACATATCTTCGACCGCTTCTATCGCAGTGAGGACAGCCTGGCCATGCCTGGCTTTGGGCTGGGATTGCCCATTGTTCTACCGCAAGATGCAACTTTTTCTCCGTCAAGGCATCAAAGATGGAGAATTTCCATTTTTGAGGTATAAAAAGGAAACCAGCCCATGCCCCTTTACGAATATCGCTGTAATGAATGCCAGCACGAATTTGAAAAGATGCTTCGCTTTTCGGAAGCCAATACCCTGCCAGCCTGCCCGCAATGCAACAGCGCCCAAACACGCAAGAAACTTTCGGCAGTGGCAAGCATCGGTGCCGGGGATTCAGGCTCCGGCGGATACGCAGGCGGGAGTTGCAGCCCGCGCGGCGGATTTAGCTGAGCGGGCTAACCCATCGGGCGGCCGTGCGCCGCTTTCAAAAACATTCAAAAAGTGGAGTAAAAAATGACCAACCTGGGATTTGAAACCACACTGAAACTGGACTACGAAACCGCGCTCGAAAAAGTAACCGAGGCGCTAAAAGTCGAGGGATTTGGCGTACTGACCAGCATTAACGTCAGGGAAACCATGAAACAAAAATTGGACGTCGAGTTTCGCAAATATGCGATACTGGGCGCGTGCAATCCGCCCCTGGCGCACCGGGCACTCAGCGCCCGGCCAGACGTGGGCCTGCTTTTGCCCTGCAATGTGCTGGTTTATGAAACCGATGGGGGAACAGTCGTCAACATCACCGACCCGCTGGCGATATTCGACTTTCTCAATGACCCGTCCGTCGCGCCAATAGCGAACGAAGCACACGAGAGATTGCAGCGGGTTGCCAAGTCTCTGGCAAAATTTGCCTGAAAACCTATCAAACCTCGCAACTTTTTGCGATAATCCTTGCCGGTGGACACTTTATGACAGCGGGCATTTCCCAGGCTTCAAACAGTTTGTCTAAACATCCTTAGTGGGTCAGTATCTGCGAGAGGAATGCCTTTGTTCGTTCTTCTTTCGGGTTTTTGAATATTTCTTCGGGAGTACCACCCTCCACAATTTGGCCTTCATCAAAAAAGAACATGCGGTCGGCAACGGCGCGCGCAAAGCCCATTTCGTGGGTCACCACAAGCATGGTCATGCCTGATTTCGCCAGTTCGATCATCACGTCCAATACTTCTTTGATCATCTCAGGGTCAAGCGCGGAGGTCGGCTCATCGAAGAGCATGATTTTTGGCTGCACGGCAAGCGCGCGAGCAATCGCCACACGCTGCTGCTGGCCGCCAGATAACTGGCCGGGATATTTATGCGCCTGCTCCGGGATACCCACCCGCTCAAGCAATTGCATGGCGATTTTCTCGGCCTTTTCCTTGGTCCACTTGCGGACCTGAATGGGGGACAAGGTGATATTCTGCATCACGGTCAGATGCGGGAACAGGTTAAATTGCTGAAAGACCATCCCGGTATCCATGCGAATCGCTTCGATGTTGCGAATGTCATGAGTCAACTCGGTGCCATGTACAACAATCTGGCCTCGTTGGTGGTCCTCCAACCTGTTGATGGTGCGAATAAACGTGGATTTTCCCGAACCAGAGGGACCGAATATTACGATTACTTCACCCTTTTTAACCTCCATGCTCACACCTTTCAAAGCATGGTAATCCCCGTACCATTTGTGAACATCCTGTACACTGATGATGATTTCGCTTTCTTCTGTCATCATTTTCTCCTTGGGAACTACTGCTTCCCAACACCCAGTTTGACTTCCAACTGTTGACTCAAGTAAGACATGCCATAACTCAACACCCAATAAATCAGGGAAATGAAAACATACACTTCGCGCTGCAGGCCTAAAAAGTCGGGCTGCGCCAACACGGTCTTTGCAATGCCTACCAGGTCGAGCAAACCGACAATTGCCACCAAGGCAGTATCCTTGAAAACAGCGATAAACTGTCCGACCAAGATCGGAATAATCAGCCGTAATGCCTGCGGCAGGATAATGAAGACCATCGTTTGCACCCCGTTCAAGCCAAGCGCATACGCGGCTTCAAACTGTCCCCTTGGTATGGCTTGCAGCCCCCCGCGCACATTCTCGGCCAGATAAGCGGCGCTGAACAATGTGATGCCAACCATCGCGCGCAAGACACGGTCGATGGTCATGTTCGGCGGAAGAAAAAGAGGCAGAATCAACTGGGATACAAAAAGAATGGTGATTAGTGGAACGCCGCGTACCAATTCGATATAAGTAACGCTTGCAAGGCGTATGGCCGGTAGTTCAGACCTGCGCCCCAGCGCAAGCAAAACGCCCAACGGGAAGGAGAAAATAATACCAACCACGGTGAGCAGGAAGGTCAGCAGCAAGCCGCCCCAAAGGTTGGTACCCACAATGGGCATAATACCATCTTCAGAAGTGAATCCGCGCGTAAGCAGGACGAAAATCGGCAGGGATATCACCCAACCGAAAATCACGATCTTCCCCAGCGATTCAGGCTTACTCCGGCCTATTCCCCAGCCAACCAGCCCTAATGCAGTAAGGCTGAAAAGCCATCCCCGGGACTCATCACCAATTGGAAGGAATGCCAGCAAAGCAGGAAAGCCAAGCAATAGAATGGTAACAAAATATGATTTACGCGCCCAGATGGCAAGAGAGTTACCCGCCAGGAACACCAGGAAACCAAGCGCAATCCACAAGCGCCCAACCTCTTTGACGGGATACTGCCCGACCATGATCAGGCGCATGTTTGCAGAAACCACTTCCCATTCCGCAATGGTGAACGCCCAGGTCAAAAATCCTTTAACCGCCCAGTAGATAATTAAAGCGCCGACAATGGTTAATATGGCATCGGGCCATGAACCAAAGAGGTTTTTTCGCATCCAACGCAAAACACCCGAACGCTCTGTGAGTGGAGGAAGAAGCGAGTTGGTTTGTGTCATCTTATCGCTCCACCAGCTTTATTCTTTGGTTGTACCAATTCATGAACAAGGACGTGACCAGGCTGAAAATCAGATAAGTTATCATGACCAGCGAGAACATTTCCACCGTTCTGCCTGATTGGTTCTGGATGGCGTTCGAGATATAGAATAGGTCAGGATAACCAACTGCAATGGCAAGCGATGAATTTTTTATCAGATTCAGGTACTGGCTGGTCAGCGGAGGAATAATCACGCGCAGGGCTTGCGGGAAAACGATCAACCGCAAGGTTTGAAAACCGTTGAAGCCGAGGGCGCGGGAGGCTTCCACCTGTCCTTTGGAGACGGATAAAATGCCTGAGCGCACCACTTCACCAATAAATGCGGATGTATATAAAACCAGCCCGGAAGTAAGCGCCATAAATTCAGGGCTGAGAACTTTGCCGCCGGTCATGTTCAAGCCCTCGATAACGGGTGCGTCGAATCTGAGCGGGGCTTCGGGCAAAACGAACCATCCAAGCAGGGCAACGACTGCGAAAGTCAGGGATGCCCACAAAATGGTCAGAGGGGCCTGACCCGTGCGTTTGCTGTAGGCGCGCAAGGCAAAGAAAACCCCAATCGCGAGGACCAAACCGATAATCAGGATCAAGCGAAAGGTGGGATATGAATCAGTTGGCAATCCCCAGGGCACCCCCACGCCGCGATTCGTCAGATAAATGGAACCAGGCCAGATTACCGCATCCCCGACCCGCGGCAACTTAAGAAAGACGCCCAGATACCAGAAAATCAAAAATACCAGCAAGGAAAGGTTGCGGATGAGTTCAAGATAGAAAGCTGCAAGCCGATTGATCAGGAAGTTGGTGGAGAGCCTCGCAACTCCCAGAATCACGCCAAATATCGTCGAAGCAATCACCCCCACAATACTGACAGATAGTGTATTCAGCAATCCCACCTGGAAAGCCTGCCAGTAGGATGACGTGCGGCTGTATGTAAACAAGGTTTCAGAAATATCAAAGCCGGAAATACCTTGCAAAAAATTATAACTAAGCGTAATACCCTGTTTTGCAAGCCCCGCTCTCATGTTTTGAAAGATAAAGGAGCCGATGATAACAAGGCCAATAATGAAAGCTGCCTGACCCAAAATGTTCAGAATGCGCTCGTCACGCCAGAATGGGATTGCCGCTTTTTGCCCTGTGCTCTTCTGCATTGGCGCACCTCCGATATAAAGAAAAAGAGGGCAGGGATATAAATCCCCACCCTCTTTTTCTCATCTGTTTAACGGACCGGCGGAGCGTAGAGCAGGCCGCCTTCGGTGTAGAGACTGTTGTAGCCGCGCGGAATATAGGTGGGAGTATCGGGACCGAGATTGCGGTTGTATACTTCCTCATAATTACCGACGAGCTTGATGATATTGTATCCCCAGTCGTTATTCAGGCCCAGTTTCAAGCCCATTTCGCCTTCAAGACCCAACAGACGCATGACTTCCGGATTGGTTGCGCTGGATCGTACGCTGTCCACATTGGCAGATGTGATGCCGAATTCTTCAGCGGCGATCATGGCAAAGACTGTCCATTGGGCAATATCAAACCACTGGTCGTCACCGTGGCGCACCATGGGGCCAAGCGGTTCCTTGGACATGGTCACATCAAGAATTACATGCGCAGACGGGTCTGTCAGAACAGTCCGGCGCGAAATCAAGCCAGATTTGTCAGTCGTAACAGCGTCACAGCGGCCTTCCGCGTATGCGGCAAAGGTGGAATCGGCATCTTCAAAGACCGCCGGGGTATAGTCAATACCCAGGGAAGCCATCACATCGGCAAGGTTAAGTTCGGTGGTTGTGCCGGTCTGCACACAAACCGTTCCGCCAGCCAGGTCCTGCAAAGTGGTGATCCCGCTCTCAGTGGGAACCATCATGCCCTGGCCATCATAGAATGTAGTGGCAGTGAAGTTGCCGCCCAATTCGGTGTCTCGAACCAACGACCAGGTCGTATTGCGGCTGAGGATGTCAATTTCGCCGGATTGCAAGGCGGTGAAACGTTCCGCTGCTGTTACAGGGCGGAACTCCACTTTGCTGGCATCACCAAAAATGGCAGCGGCAAGGGCGCGACAGTAGTCCACGTCAAAGCCGGAATAACCGCCATCCGCACCAACATAGCCGAAACCAGGGACTTGTGAGTTGACGCCACAGATAAGGTTGCCACGCGCCCTGACAGTTTCGAGAGTCACGCCGAAGCCGGCTGGCACAGAAACTGCTGACTCAGCGGGGACTTCAACGACCACCGTTTCAACGACAGTGATGGTCTCGCCGTTGCTGGTTGACTCAGGTGCGGTTCCTCCACCACATGCCGCAAGCACGAGGCTTGCACCGAGCAGAAACGATACAATCCATAAGGTTTTACCCATTTTCTCCTCCATTCGTGGAATTAGGATATATATTATCTAAATAGTATCATAAAATTAAAGTCAGGTAAAGCGATGCTGTTCGCGTTCTGGATGGATGCTTTGCCTCCCTGGCATCTCCAACCAACAAACCGCCGGATGTCGCCCTATTAAAAACAGGTGACAGCCACCCGGTTGTTGAAGTGACCGTCATCTGTTTTGTTTTCTCTATAAGGAGACCTTTAGGGCGATTCAGGCAACTCTTTCCTTTTCGCCAAGGGCCATCTTGACACGCCCCAGGGCCTCCTCAAGCGTGGCGCGCGGACAGGCAAAGTTCAGGCGCACAAAGCCCTGCCCGCCCGGGCCAAAAGTCTTGCCGTCGTTGAGAGCCACCCGCACATTTTGCAGGAAAAACTCATACGGGTCGCCCAGGCCGGTTTGACGGCAATCGAGCCAGGCCAGGTAAGTGCCTTCGGGTTTGGTCATCCTCACGCCGGGCAGTTCGCTTTGAACAAAATCATACAAAAAGTTGCGGTTGACTTCGAGATAAGACAGCGCCTGGGTCAGCCACTCCTGCCCCTCGCGATAGGCCGCAATAGCCGCCGCCCAGCCGAGAATGTTGACCCCGCTGACCAGGCCACGCGAGGCCTGCTGGTAGCGCTGACGCAGTTCCGGGTTCTGGATGATGGCGTAGGAACAATCCAGTCCGGCAATGTTGAAAGTTTTACCGGGAGACATGAGCGTAATCGTATTGCGGGCAATCTCGGGGTCGAGCGAGGCAATCGGGGTATGAACCTGGCCGGAATACAGCAAATCGGCATGAACTTCGTCCGAGCAGATGGTCACGCCCCGGCGCAGGCAGGCCTCGGCCATGCGGGCCAATTCCTCGCGCCGGAAAACGCGTCCGACGGGGTTATGCGGGTTGCACAGGATAAACAGCCGGGTTTCAGGGGTCAACGCCGCGTCGAAGGACTCCCAATCGACGCTGTATGCGCCATCCGGCCCTTGCCTGAGTTGCGCCACCTGGAGGTCCTGCCCGGCGTTCACCGGGGCCGTCAGTGCAGGTGGGTAAATCGGAGTCTGGGCCAGCACCCCGCCGCCGGGCGCGGCCAGGGCATGGCAGGCCAGGTTGAACCCGCGCACCGCCCCGGGCATGAAGACAATATCCTCGGGCTGAATTTGCCAGGCGTAGCGCTCAGCCAGGCGGGCGACAATCAACTCGCGCAGCTCGGGCAGGTCGCGGCCATAGCCAAAAATCCCTTGTGAAACCCGCTCCAGAAGCGCCTGGCGGACAGGCTCCGGAGAGACAAAATCCATGTCGGCCACCCACAGGGGCAGTACATCGGCGGGGTACTTGCCCCACTTTTCGCTTTCGGTTCCCTGGCGGACAGGGCAGGTATCGAAGTTATAAATCACGGCTACCTCACAAAGTTATAGCCCGCTCAGGGCCTGGTCGAGGTCGGCAATCAGGTCGTCAGCATCTTCAAGGCCCAACGCCAAACGCACCAGGTTTTGCGGGATGCCCGCCTTTTCGCATTGCTGCGGCTTCAGGTCAGAATAGGCCTGGGCCGCAACGTGCAGAACCAGGGTTTCCGTCCCGCCGAGGGATGCGGAAATGTAGGGGATTTTGAGCGCGTCAATAAAACGGAACGATTCATCCCGGCCGCCGCGGACGGTAAAGGACAACACCCCCCCATAGCCTGCCATCTGCTTCGAGGCGATTTCGTGACCCGGATGCGATTCCAGCCCCGGATACCAGACCTGCTCAACCGCCGGATGCGCGGCGAGGAATTCGGCCACCTTTTGAGCCGTGCGGTTCTGCTGGCGGACTCGCAAATCGAGCGTTTTCAGGCCGCGAATCAGCAGGGAGGCCGTGTTCGGGTCGGAAATCCCGCCCAGGATGCCGACATAGCCGCGAATGTAATCGACCACATCGTGGCTGCCGGCAATCACCCCGGCCAGCAGGTCGTTGTGCCCGCCCAGGTATTTGGTTGCCGAGTGAATCACCACGTCGATGCCGTAGTCGAGCGGAGTCAGGTTGATGGGCGTGGCAAAGGTGCAGTCGAGAACAGTTATCAGGCCCCGGCTGCGTCCGATTTCGGCGAAACGCTCCACGTCGAGGACGCGCAGATACGGGTTGGAGGGAGTCTCAGAAAACAGGATGCGGGTTTCGGGTCGAATCGCCGCTTCCAGCGCAGCGAAATCCCCCAGCGGCACAACGGTACAATCCACATTGAATTTCTTCAAATGGTCTTCGACCAGCTGGCGGGTACGGCGGTAACTGTCATCGGTGATGATAACGTGGCTGCCCGAGGGCAGGTATTGCAGGAAGGTGAACGCCAGGGACGCCATGCCCGAAGCCACCAATACGGCGGTTTCAGCGTGCTCGAGGGCCGCAATACGCGCCTCAGCCGCGGCGATGGTCGGGTTGCCGTAGCGCCCGTATTCAAAAACGTCTTCGACATGTCCTTTATTGTGGGCATCCTGGAAGGCAACCGCCTCGGCCATGCTGTCGAAGGTATAAGTGGAGGTCTGGAAAAGCGGCTCGATGAGCGAACCGAGGGGCTTGCGGCGCGCCTCACCGGCGTGAACCGAGCGCGTGGACGGCAAAAGGTGGTCGTAGGCAGATGAGCGGGTGTGGGTCATTTCGTTCTCCTGGGTCGCTGGAATAAAAAAACCTCTTTCCAAAAGAAAGAGGCAAATACAGGTATAGCAGGAGAATTGCCTCTCATCTTCCAGAAAAAATCTGTCGAAATTGGCACCGTGTCAGCCGGGGCTGGTCGGTTGTCGAGGCATCGTCGGGTCGTTCCCTCCGCCTCTCTGGATAAGAGCAAAGTTCTATTCGGTTGTTTGGTCGTATAGACGACCATGTTGGTCGGTATTATATGTTTTTTGATGGATGTGTCAAGAGAAAACAAGACAAAAATTTGATAAATTTACGCCTGTCGATTCTCGAACAGGAGGTGCGACTCAAGCCGGTTATAGTAAAATTATGCTAAATTTGTAAGACAAAAAGGAAACAACCATGTTTAAAAGCATCACTGCGGCATTTGAAGCCTCTTTACAACACGAAGACCTTTCCGCGCGCGGGGAACGCATGCTCATCACGGCCTTGTACGGCGCGCTGCTGGCAAGCGCTTATTCACTGGCGATTGTACTGGTCAACGTCTATTCCTTCCCCGGCCTGCCACTCGGGTTCGACCTGCGCCACATTCTGCCGACCTGGGCCGGGATAGGTATCGCCCTGGCCGCCGCCGGGGCGATTGCCGGTTGGTTCAGCGAGGAATACCAGGGTATCGTCGGCGGCGGGGCTATCATCACTGCCCTGCTGGCAGTCGTCTTCTTTGTCCAAATGGGCGCGGAAAGCAGCACGCTCAGCCTGCAATCACTGCTGATGGCCCTGCCGCTCATCGGCGTAAGCATGCTGGCTGCCGGAGGGCTGCGCTGGACAGCCCGGCGGCACCTGGAAATTCTTCGCAAGGAAACGCCCGAAACGCGCTCCAAGCGGCTGGCCAACCACCTGCTGGTCGTGCTGGCTGTCGGCGCTTTCTTCGGCATCCTGGGGCGCATGGACTTCCCCGCCGAACGAACACTGACCCATTTCCACAAATCCCTGCAAGCCGCGCCGAGCGACTCGACTGCCCTTTCCTATTTGCCGGTCAGGCAGGTTCCCGCGCTGACTGAACACCTTGAATCCGACTACCGCTTTTACGTGCGCCGCTCCGGTTTTGTGCTCGGCGCGCTGGATGTCACCGTCCGTTTTGACGACGGATTCGCCATGACCTGCCTGTTGCCGGTCGGCGCGTCCAACTTCATCACTGATTGCGTTGAGGGAGATTCCCTGCAATAAGCTAAAACCCACTGCTTGACATTAGAAACTTGCCGCGCTATCATATTATCAAATCATTACTTGATGATATGATAGCGCGGAGGTATTTAAAAATGCTTGTTTCAACCGAATCGACCGATCTATCCATTAAGGCGCGCCTGTTTCGCGGGTTTAGCGACCCATCGCGCCTGAAAATTCTCGAAACCCTGCGAACCGGCGGACACACCGTCGGCGCAATCGTCGAGCAGACCGGATTATCCCAATCGAATGTTTCCAATCACCTCGGCTGCCTGCGCGATTGCGGATTGGTCACATCCGAGCAGCGCGGCAAGTTCGTCGAGTATTACCTGAGCGACGGGCGCATCAACGATTTGCTTTCGCTCGCTGAAATGCTTCTGGCCGACGTCGCCCGGGGTGTTTATCAATGCACACGCTACGACAATAAGGAAACCAGCGATGGCCAGCCCGCGAACGCTTGAAGTCCCTATCGCGGGCATGGACTGCGCCGAATGCGCGGCGCACGTCCGGCAGGCCATCGAAAAACTGCCCGGCGTGGCAAAAGCCGATGTCCTGCTTGGAGCCGAGAAAGCCATCATCGAGATAGACGAGCAGCAGGTCGATATGGACTCCATACGCGCCGCCGTTGCGGAGGCCGGATACAGCGTTCCGGCGGCGGACTCCCCTTTGCCTGTCCGCGCTTCGAGCGACTCGGCCCAGGCCTTCAACCGGCGTCTGACCCTCCTGCTCCTGGGCGTCTTCGTGGGCGTTTTGGGTGTTGTTGTGGTCGGCGAATGGATGGGCGTTTTCGCCTTTCTCAACGAGCAAATCCCCTTCTACGTTGGGCTGGTCATCGTCCTGGCAGGCGGATACCCTGTCCTGCGCAACGTCATCCGCGCCACGCTCAGGCGGCAGGTCGTTTCGCACACCCTGATGACCGTCGGGATGCTTGCCGCCCTGGCTGTCGGCGAGTGGGTCACCGCTGCCATTGTCGTACTGTTCATGCGGGTTGGCGATTATGTCGAAAACTTCACCACAGAAAGCGCGCGCCGCGCCGTAAAGGAATTGACTGCCCTGGCCCCGCAGACTGCGCGTATTGAGGAATTGGGCCTCGAACTGGAAATCCCCGCCAGCCAGGTGGCGCCGGGCCAGGTTGTCATCGTCCGCCCCGGCGAAAAAATCCCTGTGGATGGGGAAGTGCTATCAGGCCATGCAACTATCGACCAGGCGGCCATCACCGGCGAATCGATGCCGGTCGAAGCCGCTGCCGGGACAAAGGTCTTTGCCGCTAGCCTGGCCAGGCTCGGCAGCCTGCGCATACGCACCGAACGCAGCGGGGCCGACACCACCTTCGGGCGGGTCATCAAAATGGTTGAGGAGGCCGAGGCCAATCGCGCCGACGTCCAACGGTTTGCCGACAGGTTCAGCGCCTGGTACCTGCCCATCGTCGCGGGTATCGCGGCGCTGACCTTCATCTTCAGCCGCAACCCGCTTTCGACCGCGGCTGTCCTGCTGGTGGCCTGTTCCTGCTCGATTGCGCTTGCCACCCCCGTCGCCATGCTGGCCTCGATTGGCGCCAGCGCGAAACGCGGATTGCTCATCAAGGGCGGAAAATATCTCGAAACCCTGGCCCGCGCCGACGTGTTGCTGGTGGACAAGACCGGCACGCTCACCCTCGGCCAGCCGCAGGTCACAGACATCATCCCACTCGACGGCATTTCACGCGCCGAAGCGCTGCGGTTGGCGGCATCGGCGGAGCGGTATTCCGAGCACCCGCTGGCCGAGGCAGTCCGCGCCCTGGCCCGCGCCGAAGAAATCAATCTGGCCGAACCGCTCGATTTTCGCGCCATCCCCGGCCAGGGAGTCGAGGCAAGCATCGAGGGCCGGAAAGTCCTGGTCGGCAACTCCCGCCTGCTGCCCGCCGCAAGCGGATTGGCTCAGGCCAGGGAACTCGAAGCGCAAGGAAAAACTCTTTTGTTCCTGCAAATCGACGGGGATTTGCGCGCTGTTTTCGCCGCCGCCGATATCCTGCGGGCCGAAGTCCCCGAAGCGTTGAAGGCGGCCCGCACGCTGGGCATCCGCCATGTGGAACTGCTCACAGGCGACAATCCGGCAGCAGCCGCCGCGCTGGCTGAGAAACTGGGCGTCTCCTTCCGCGCCGGCCTGCTGCCCGAAGACAAAATAACGATTGTCAGGGAATACCAGGCCAAAGGGCATGTGGTTGTCATGGTCGGCGACGGCGTGAATGACGCCCCGGCCCTGGCCCAGGCCGATGTCGGGATTGCAATGGGCGCCGCCGGGACGGATGTTGCCATCGAGGCCGCCCACATCGCCCTGATGCGCGAAGACTGGACGCTGGTGCCGGAAATACTGAAAATCTCACGGCGCACGATGCAGGTTGTCAAAATGAACCTGGGCCTAACCGGGCTGTACAACCTGGCCGGGCTGACCCTGGCCGCGTTGGGCTTCCTGCCGCCCGTGCTGGCCGCCGCCGCCCAATCCATTCCCGATATTGGCATTATGGGCAACTCCGCCAGACTGCTCAGGCAGAAATAGGCAAAACAAAAACGCCTCGTCTGAAGCGACCGAGGCGTTTTTAATTCAATTTTCAAACCAATAAAACTCAATAAATCGGCAAACTGGTATCGACCTGCCTGGCCCAGGCATTGATGCCGCCGCGCAGGTTTTTAACCTTCTTGAATCCGGCGCTGACCAGCAATTCGAGCGCACGGGCCGAGCGCGTCCCGGCTTTGCAGAACACGACCATCTCTCTCGCGCTGTCGAGCTCCGAAAGACGCGCCGCCAGCGTGCCAAGCGGGATATTGGCGGCGTTTGGCAGCCATGAAATCTCCAGTTCGTGCGGTTCGCGCACATCCAGCAGCAGCGGCGCGGAAGGCCCCTGCAAAAGCAAAGCAAGTTGCGGGGCATTGATATCCCAGCCTTCGCCGGCCGAGCCTTCATCGTGGCCGCTGCCGGGAACGCCGCAAAACTCCTCGTAATCTATCAACTCCTTGATATCCGCATCCGGCCCGCAAATGCGGCACTTCGGATTTTTGCGCAGGTTGACGAAATCAAAAGACATATCGAGCGCGTTGTAGAGCATCAACTTGCCCACCAGCGGCGCGCCAATGCCCAGAAGCACCTTGAGCGCCTCGGTCGCCTGGATGGTGCCGATGGTTCCCGGCAGGACGCCCAAAACGCCCCCCTCCGCGCAAGAAGGGACGAGGCCGGGCGGCGGCGGTTCGGGGAACAGGCAGCGATAGCACGGCCCCACCCTGGCGTCGAAAACGCTGGCCTGCCCATCGAAACGGAAAATCGAACCGTAGATGTTCGGCTTGCCCAGCAGGACACAAACATCGTTGGTCAGGTAACGGGTTGGGAAATTATCAGTACCGTCAATCAGGATGTCATAGTTTTCTGCTATACGAAATGCGTTTTCGGACGTAAACGGCTCGTTGTAAATCTCGACCTGAATATCGGGATTCAGGTCTTGCAGGCGCGCCTTTGCGCTCTCGACCTTCAACTGTCCCACCGTGGCCGTGCCGTGAATGACCTGGCGCTGCAAATTGCTCTCATCGACAACGTCAAAATCCACCAGGCCGATGCGTCCAATCCCGGCAGCGGCCAAATACAGGGCCACCGGAGAACCCAGCCCGCCCGTACCGATAACCAGCGCGGAGGAAGCCTTGAGCTTCTTCTGCCCCTCCAGGCCGACTTCGGGAATTAGCAAGTGGCGTGAATAACGCAGGATTTCATCATGTGAAAGTTCGGCAGTCATTTCAGCCTCCCGCAATGCTGGGGATAAGCAGCAACCTGTCCGCTTCGGCCAGCGGGGTGTCGAGTCCCTGCAAATCGTTGACGTTTTCTTCGCCCTTGAACAGGTTGACAAAGGCGCGCAATTCGCCGTCATCCTGCAGCAGGTGCGGCTTAATCGCCGGATAACGCTCGGTCAGGTCGGCCAGGGCCTGGCCGACCGTCGCGCCAGTGACGGGAATTTCGCTCTGTCCGGCAGTGTAACCACGCAGGGGCGTGGGAATGCGAATGGTGGTCATAGGTCTTCTCTCCCTGAAACAATATTTTCTTCAAAAAATTGCGAGCGGTCCTCGGTCAATCGCCACGAACGGCTGTCCGTCTCCCTGGCGGCGTAGACGCTGGTGATGACATAAGAAAAGTACGGCTGCGCCCATTCGCGGTCATATTCCGAAGGCTGGTTGGGCGAATCGGGATGGGAATGGAACACCCCGACAATTTCCAGCCCGAGTCGCTCGGCCTCCAGTTCGCCTTTGAGATAGTCCTGCGGCGTTATCAGAAAGCGGTCGTGCCGCGCGCCATCCTCGCGGGCGTTTGGCAGCCCGTAAACCGCCGAGACGATGCGCGGGGCGCCGTCTGCGCCGAACAGGAATCCCGCCCCTTCATCCGGGTACGATGCGCGGGCATGGTCATGAATTTTCACCAGCAAGTCAGGCGGAATTTGGATGCTCATCGGCGGCTCCTGGTTGATTCTTTCGGGCATTATATAACCCGAATCGATAAAAATGGATATCAATTCCCGACCTTAATCGGGATTTTACGGAAACGGCGCAAGCCCGTCAGTTGTGCTGAGGGCCTGCGCCGCGCATTCAAAAAAGCAGGCAGGGCAAGTTTCCGGGATTTTTATCCCAGGGCCTGGCCCAGGTCCCACAGGATGTCGTCGATGTCTTCAAGCCCGACGCTCAAGCGGATAAAGTCCGGGCTGACGCCTGCGGCAGCCTGTTCTTCCGGCCCCAACTGGCTGTGGGTGGTCGTCGCCGGATGAATGGCCAGCGACTTGGCATCCCCGACATTGGCGAGGTGGCTGAAGAGTTGCAGGCTGTCGATGAACTTGCGGCCCGCTTCGACGCCGCCCTTGATGCCGAAACCGAGAATTGCGCCCGCGCCCTTGGGCAGGTACTTCTTCGCGCGCTCGTAATCGGGATGGCTTTTCAAGCCCGGATACGTCACCCAGCCGACCTTGGGGTGCTTTTCGAGATATTCAGCCACCGCCTGGGCGTTCTGGACGTGCCTCTCCATGCGCAGCGACAGGGTTTCGATGCCCTGTATCGTCTGCCAGGCGTTGAACGGCGACTGGCAGGCGCCGATGTCGCGCAAAACATGAACGCGCGCCTTGATGGCAAAAGGCGGCAATCCCGCGCCAAGCAGGTCGTTGTAGACCAGCCCATGATACGAGGGGTCCGGCTCAGTGAATCCGGGGTAGCGCCCGCTGGCGTAGTCGAAATTGCCGCCGTCCACAATCACGCCGCCGATGCTGGTGCCGTGCCCGCCGATGAACTTGGTCGTGCTGTGAACGACCACATTCGCGCCCCACTCGAAAGGCCGGAACAGGTATGGCGTTGCAAAGGTATTGTCAATCATCAACACAATATTGTGCTTTTTGGCGATTTCGGCCACTTCCTCGAACGGGAAAATGGAAATATCGGGGTTGCCCAGGGTTTCGCCGTACAAGACCTTGGTGTTGGGACGAATGGCTTTCTCGAAATTCTTGGGGTCGGTCGGGTCGACAAAAGTAACTTCGATTCCCAGTTTCGGCAGGGTGTAATGGAACTGGTTGTAGGTCCCGCCATACAGGCGGCTGGAAGCAACGATATGGTCGCCCGCACCAGCCAGGGTGAAAATGGCCTGGGCCTGGGCAGCATGCCCGCTGCTGGCGGCCAGGGCGGCCACGCCGCCTTCCAGGTCGGCAAGACGCTGCTCGAGCACGTCGGTGGTCGGGTTCATGATACGGGTGTAAATGTTGCCCAATTCCTTAAGGGCGAACAGGTTGGCGGCGTGTTCGGTGTTGCGGAACTGGTAACTGGTGGTCTGGTAAATCGGCACAGCACGGCTTCCGGTGGCAGAGTCGGGAGAGTAACCGGCGTGCAACTGGCGGGTGGCAAAACCATACTTGCGGGATGCGTCTGACATGGGAGTTTCTCCTTGTTTTGATTAGTCAGCCAGGTGCGAGAAGAGCACCGTGCTCAAGTAGCGCTCACCGAAGGAGGGAATAATCACCACGATGAGTTTGCCCGCATTTTCGGGGCGGTTGGCAACCTGCAAGGCAGCCCAGGTCGCCGCGCCGGAGGAAATACCCACCAGCAGGCCTTCCTCGCGCGCCAGGCGGCGGGCGGTTTCGAGCGCATTGTCGTTGGTCACGCGGATAACTTCGTCATAGACCTGGGTATTGAGCACGTCGGGCACAAACCCCGCGCCAATGCCCTGGATGGGATGCGGCCCTTTGACCCCGCCCGAAAGCACGGGCGAAGCATCCGGCTCGACGGCAATCGCCTTGAAGGAGGGCTTGCGGGCCTTGAGAACCTCGCTCACACCGGTAATCGTCCCCCCGGTGCCAATGCCCGAAATGAGAATATCCACTTTGCCGTCGGTATCGTTCCAGATTTCCTCAGCGGTCGTCTTGCGGTGAATTTCAGGGTTGGCGGGGTTTTTAAACTGCTGGGGCAGGAAGTATTTCTCCGGGTCGGAGGCCGCCAGCTGCTCGGCGCGACTGATGGCGCCGCCCATGCCCTCGGGGCCGGGAGTCAGCACCAGTTCAGCGCCGTAAGCGCGCAGGAGAACCCGGCGCTCCTTCGACATGGTCTCAGGCATGAACAGGGTCAATTTGTAACCCTTGGCCGCAGCCACCATCGCCAGGGCAATGCCGGTATTGCCGCTGGTCGGCTCGACAATGGTCTTGTCCTGGGTCAGGATGCCGGCTTTTTCAGCCGCATCAATCATCGAAAAACCGATGCGGTCTTTGACGCTCTTGGCCGGGTTGTAAAATTCCAACTTGGCGACAACTTCGGCCTGGGCGCCCTCGGTGACGCGGTTCAGGCGCACCAACGGGGTATTGCCAATTAATTCGGTAACGTTCTGGGCAATCTTGCTCATTTCATTTTCTCCTCTTGAATGGCGACTGGTGTGGTCGTTTGATAAGATAAAAATTCCGCCTTTTTACAGGCTTCGTTCTCGCAACAGGTAAGAAAAAACCTCGCCGTAGTAGCACTGCTAATCGGCGAGGCCTGATGATGCGTTTATTCGCCGATGAATCAAGACAGCATACAACAGCAACAACACATCATGTTGTTTTCAACGGTAGAAACATTGAACGAGGCTTTGTGCTGATTCATCTGGCAACCTTTTGAAACTGGTCTAAATTCCCGCGCCGCCCATCAGGGCGTCGTCGAACACTTCCTGGCGGCGAACAGGTTCGCCGCGAAATGCAGCCAACAAGGTGGTGCTGTCAAGCAATCGGGCGGTATCGTTGCGGACATCGAGAAAAACCCGCCGAAAACGGCAAACCGCTTCCTGGTTGCAATACTCGTACTGGGTCACGGAAACACAATTGATGGGCGCAACCAACCCGTCAAAATGACGGACAACCTGCCCCAGGCGAATGTCTTCCGGGCGCTGCGACAGGATGTACCCACCGCTTTTGCCCGGCAGGCTAGCCACCCAACCCTGAGATTTCAGGTCAAGCATGATATGTTCCAGGAAACGCTTCGGAACCGCGTTACGTTGAGCCAACTCCCGGATGGAAATGGGCTGCTGCCCGTAAAACTCCACCAGGGTCATCAAAACGCGTAAAGCATAATCTGCCTTTTTTGAAATCTTCATCCCGATTCGCCGTTCAATATACGACTTCTTTAGTCGTCATTATCCGTCACATCGAACGGTTTGTCAAGGGTTTTGCAGAAATCACCTTTCGCGCGGCAAAACTCAGGAATATTTGCGCACAACCAGCACAGCGTTATGGCCGCCAAAGCCAAAAGCATTGCTAATGGCAACGTTTACCTTGTGCTCGCGGGCTTTGTTTGGAACATAGTCCAGGTCGCAGTTGGGGTCAGGCGTTTCGTAGTGGATTGTCGGCGGCAGGATGCCCTCGCGCACCGCCTGGACGCAAAAAACCGCCTCCAGCGCGCCGGTCGCCCCCATCATGTGGCCGGTCATGGACTTTGTGGATGAAACGGGAATTTTATAGGCCAGTTCGCCAAAGGCAGTTTTGATGGCCTTCGTCTCGGCGGCATCGTTGAGCGGTGTGGCCGTGCCGTGCGCGTTGATGTAGCCGACCTCGTCCGGGTTGACGCCCGCCGATTGGAGCGCCAATTGAATGGCCCTGGCCCCGCCCGCGCCGTTCTCGGCTGGCGCGGTCACGTGGAAGGCGTCGGCGGTGGCGGCATACCCGGCCATTTCAGCCAGGATGTTCGCCCCGCGCGCCCTGGCGTAGGACTCTGTCTCCAGCACCAGCACGGCCGCGCCCTCACCCATCACCAGGCCGTCACGGTTCTTGTCGAAAGGCTGGGGCGTCATTGAGTAATCGTCGTTGCGGCGGCTCATCGCACCGATACGGTCAAACGCGCCGACGCCGGTGGCGCAAACCGTCGCTTCCGCAGCGCCAGCCAGGACAACATCCGCCACGCCAGAACGCAGCATCATCATGGCCGTGCCAATACCATCCGCGCCGGAAGCACAAGCCGAAGCCACCGAAATGGACGGCCCTTGCAAGCCAAACTCGATGCCAATCATGCCAGATGCGCCATTCGGCATCAGCATCGGGATAAGGAAGGGGCTGACCTTGCGCGCGCCTTCATCCTTGAGGGTAAAGACGGCGTCTTGCAGCGAAGTCAGGCCGCCGATGGCCGAGGAGACCGCCACCCCGATGCGCCCGGCGTTTCCGGGGCCGACCTGCAACCCCGACGATTCAAGCGCTTCTTTTGCGGCGGCAATGCCCAGTTGCTCAAAACGGTCGCGGCGGCGGGCTTCCTTGGCGTCCATGTAGCGGGTCGGGTCAAAGTTTTTGACCTCGCAGGCAATGCGCACATTCCACTCGTGCTGCCAGGTTTCCGTATCAAAGAGCGTAATCGGCCCAACCCCTGAAACGCCGTTCAGGGCATTCTGCCAGGTTTCCTGCACGCCCTGCCCAATCGGGCTGACCGCTCCCATGCCAGTAATAACGATTTTTTCCATATAGTCTCCTACTGACTTTTTAGAACTTGCTCCAAAATGCCAACACCTATTTTGTCATTTCGAACCGCGTAGCGGTGAGAAATCTTCTCGTCATAGTTAGGACTTCTCGCTGTCGCTCGAAATGACATTGAGTAAAAAAGACGCCCGCCAGGGCGTCTTCGACTTTACTTTGGCTGGTACTTCAACCCGGAGCCGGTCAGCATGACGACGACCGGGTCGGGCAGGCTGGGGATTTTCTGCTCCAGCGCGTTCCAGACAATTGCAGACGTTGGCTCTACATATAACCCCCGTTTCGCCAGTTGGTCGCGCCCCGGCAGGATGTCCGCTTCATCAACGACAACGTACTCACCCTGGCCTGCTTCCGTTATTTCGAGCAGGGACGCAGCCCGCAGCGGCATACGAATGCGGATGCCCTCAGCAATCGTTTGGCCCTCGGTGACAAAGCCCAGGGCAGCCGAACCAGCCGTCGAAAGAGTCCACATTGGGGCGCAGGCGCGGGCCTGGACGCCGACCATGCGCGGGATGCGCTCGACCAGTCTGGCACGGAACAGGGCCTGGAAGCCGCGAAACAGGCCGAGGAACAGGCCTCCCTGCCCGACGGGGCAAAGGACAGCCCCCGGCGCGCCGCCAATTTGCTCATAAATTTCATAAGCGGCAGTGGCGTAACCGGCCAGGGCCTGCGGCATCCAGGCGTGGCTGGCGTAGGCGGGCAATTTCTGCGGGAGGAGTTTTCCCAACCCCGCAGGCGGATTGACGGCCTTCTCGACGGCGCGCGAGACATCGGAGCGCGAACCTTCAATGGGGAATACTTGCGCGCCATAGGTTTTGATTTGTTCCAGTTTGGGGCCGGAGGCCGAGGCGGGAACATAGACCGAGCCTTCGATGCCGGCGCGAGCAGCATAGGCCGCAAAGGAGGCCCCGGCATTGCCGGACGAATCTTCGGCGGCGGAGGCAACGCCCCGGCTTTTGAGAAAAGCGAGCAAAACCGACATGCCGCGGTCTTTGAAGGAGCCGGTCGGGTTGAGAAATTCGCATTTGTAGGCCACATTCCGCCCGAAGGATTCGGCCCAGAGCAAAGGCGTTTGCCCCTCGCCCAACGAAACGGGAGACAGGCCGGGGGGAGTCGCGCTTAAAGCGTGGCGGTAGCGCCAAAGCCCGGGCTGGGAGGGGTCTACCTGCGCGGGGTCGAATTCGGGCCAGGACATCCAATCAAAAATCCCGCCGCATTTGGGGCATTTGTAGGGCGTACCCGATTCGGGATAGGGGCGTCGGCAATTGGTGCAGGCTATCATGATTTGCGCCTTCAGACAGGGTTGATGCCTTGCCGCAAAAGTTGTTTCCACTCGCGCTGCAAGAGGCCGTAATGATATTCGCTGGTGTAACGCCCGTCTTGCAGAAAACTTTCGACGAAATGCGCTTCACGGCGAAAACCAATCCGTTCGAGCAGCCGCCAGGATGCGGTGTTATCAACATCGCAATCGGCAATGACGCGGTGCATGTCGCGGGTGGTAAAAAGATAATTGAGCAAGGCGTGCACAGCCTCGAGGGCATGGCCCTGGCCCCACCAGGAACGCGCCAGGGTGTAGCCGATGGTGGCCTGGCGAGGGTCCCTGCGGTGAATATGGCACATGACATCGCCGATGAGGGATTGACTGGCGCGATGTTCGATGGCAATTTGAACATGTTCGCCAACCTCGGGCCGGGTATACGACTGCATGGTTTCGACAAAATGACGGGCATCCTGCTCGCCGTAAGGAACGCTCCAGCCCTGGTAACGGGCAACATCCGGGTCGTTGCGATAGGCCAGGAAGGAGTCGAAGTCGGAGGCGCGAAAACAGCGCAGGAGCAGCCGGTCGGTTTGGAGTTGAAACTGCATGGTTAACTGCGCTTTTTCTGCTGGCTAACTATCCGTTTGTAGATGTCGGGGGCGTCTTTGAGCATCTCGAAGGATGGGGACAGTTTTTCGCCAAACTTGGGCCAACCGCCGCCGGTGTACATCCAGGCTTTCGGGTCGAGCGGGCCAAAGACGATGTCGCCGCTGCCATCTTTGCGCAGGTCGAGATGGATTTCTTTCTGCGTGGCGAGGGGCAGGCTGGTCAGGGTGGGCTTGAACAGACCGGCATGGATGAGAATGCGCCGGTCGGTGAGGGCATAGTAACTAAAATGACGGTAGAGCAGGTCAACCACGAATCGCAGCGCGAGAATATAGGCGGCAACTGCAATCGATAAGATGCTCCAGAACTTCTCCTCGAGCGGAAGCGGGCTGGTGAGCAGGGCATATTCCATCCAGACGGCTATGGCGGCCCAGACGATGCTAAAGGGGATGAAGAAGACGTCGGAGCGGCGCAGGAGAAAGCCCTGGCGCGGTTTGCCGCTCCACAGGATTCTTTCGCCGGGTTCGAGGAATTGTTGGAAGATGGGATGGGATTCGGGCATTGTTTGCTATCTGTCTCTACAGGTGGGGTAAAAACGGGACGCGGACTTGACGGATTTCGCAGATAAACACGGACAAAACCTGCTTTTGGCTCTAAACTCCGCGTACTGCTTTACTCACCCGGTTTGGGGTGATACTCGCCTTCGACCCACTCCGCGCCGTCCGGCTTGACTTCCTTCTTCCAAACCGGGACGATTTCCTTGAGCCGGTCGATGCCGTAGCGGGCGGCCTCGAAGACGCCGGTATCGCGGTGGGCGGCGGTGCAGGCTATCAAGACGGTGGGGGTGCGCGGGTAGAGCCGTCCGACGCGCTGGACAATGGCGATTCCTTCCACAACCGGCCAGCGAGCGCGGATTTCATCGGCGACCTGTTTCATCTTGGCTTCGGCCATCGGCTTGTAGGCCTCGTATTCGAGGTAAGTGGTCTCGTGCGGGTCGCCGCGTTCGGTGACTCCGCGCACCATGCCGGTAAAAATCGCCGCCGCGCCGGTGGAGGTCAGGGTAATTACGTCCAGCAGGGCGTTCAGGTCGATTTCGTCTTCGGTGATGGAGGTGATGAGGGGAAAGGTCATGGCTGGATGCTCGATAATTCGGTGTTCGATAATTCGATATTGGATACTCGAATACCGAATATCGCCCTCCTATCCCCCCGAAACGGGCGGGAAGAAGGCGATTTCAGCGCCGGCGGGGATTTCGTCCTCGTCGAAGCGGTATTCGTGATTAATCGATGCCA
>JAGVAO010000259.1 GCA_020060235.1 Anaerolineales bacterium
AACCGCCTGCACGCGCTTTACGCCCAGTAAATCCGGATAACGCTCGCCTCCTACGTTTTACCGCGGCTGCTGGCACGTAGTTAGCCGAGGCTTATTCCTGGGATACTGTCCTTTCTCATCTCCCAGAAAAGTGCTTTACGATCCGAAGACCTTCATCGCACACGCGGCGTTGCTGGTTCAGACTTTCGTCCATTGACCAATATTCCCTACTGCTGCCACCCGTAGGTGTATGGACCGTGTTTCAGTTCCATTGTGAGGGGCCACCCTCTCAGGCCCCTTACCCGTCGACGCCTTGGTAGGCCGTTACCCTACCAACTAGCTGATGGGACGCAGGCCCCTCCCAAAGCGGATTACTCCTTTAGAAATCGGTTTCTAATTCCGAAGACCACATGAGGTATTAGCAATCCTTTCGGACTGTTATCCCACACTTTGGGGCAGGTCACCAACGCGTTACTCACCCGTTCGCCACTAAGAAACCCTCGTATTACTACAAAGGCTCTCCGTTCGACTTGCATGTATTAGGCACGCCGCCAGCGTTCATCCTGAGCCAGGATCAAACTCTCCGCAAAAATTTTGCACCCTTACGGGTGTTAAGTTTATGTTACGGAGTTAAAACGACAGGGTTGTCGTACTTCCTATCACTTTTCAGTTGTCAAGGTTCTATCAACCGTGCGGGCATTGCTGACCCGCGCTATGTTGGCCTGTCAAGAGCATTCGAGAGACAAATTTACCGATGTCGCATACTTCTAACATCGGCTCGCCAGACTGCTGAGCCAGACGGCTCTGCGTCTCTGGCGGGACTGGTGCTCTCTCAATTGTCATCGATCTGTCTTGGGGACGAAATCGTTTCGTTGTGACTGGCTTGTTTATTATATGCAAGTCACTTTTTTTGTCAAGGCTTTTGTCTGACCAATTTCCAAACTTGTTCTTTTTTTGTTCAGGCTGCGCTCTTGAAACTTGCTCTGTTTTGTACGGCGAAGCCGAATTATACGCAGCATTGAAATTGAGTCAAGAGGATTCGCGGGGAAAGGCGATTTTTTAAGGTTGGGATGCGGGATTTCGTGCCACGAAGTCGGCGCGGGCCTGTTCGATGAGGCGCACAGCCGCCTGGATGCCGTCTTCGGCGCGAATCCGACTCCCGAGGGCCTGGGCCGCCGCGATAACGGCGGGAGATTCGGCCCCGGCCAGCGCCGTCAAAAGGCGCGGCAGCGTCAGTTTTTTGACCGGAATCGGGGCGGGGCCAACGCCCAGGGCTTGCACCCGCCGCCCCCAAAAAGGCTGGTCGGCAGCGTGAGGGACGACGATGGCAGGGATACCGGCGCGCAGACCAGCGGCAGTTGTGCCCGCGCCGCCGTGATGGATGAAGATTTTACAGCGCGGCAACAGCCAGGAATGGGGAGCGGAATCGAGGTAGAGAATGTTTCCAGGAGCAGGCTCGGCGCGCCAGCCTCCCCACCCCGTCAGGATGACGGCGCGTTCGCCGCGCCGGGCAAAGGCTTCGAGCAAAATTTGGCCTGTTTGTTCGGCCCGGTCGTTAACCATGCTGCCGAAAGAGACGCACACCGGGGGCGGGCCAGCTGCCAGGAAAGCCGACAGGGCTTCGGGGGGCTGGTAGGATTGCGTGTCTTCGAGGAAGAGATACCCGGTAACAGAAACGTTGGCAGGCCAGCCAGCCGAGGGTGAAATCACGCTCGGGGAAAAGGCGAACAGGAGCGGGGTGCGAAGCCGCTCGTTGGGATTGGCAAAGGGCCAGTACAAGGCGCGGGGAAAGGATTCCGGCAACAGGCGCTGAATCTGCCTGAATCCCATATTCCCGCCATGCCAGAAAACCCGGTCGGCGAACCAGTGCGAGAGGAAGTTGCCCAGCCTGCCCAGGTGCGGAAAGGCGACGTTGGGGTAGTCGGCTGTGGGGGCAAACATGGGGAAGGTTTGGACGGAGACATCAGGGATGTTGAGATGGCGAGCAAGGCTGTGCGCGCCGGTGGTGAAAGCGAAGGAGTGAACCAGCAGGTCGGCGTTTTGGGCGGCGTGGAGCATCTGGCCGACAACCCGCGGGGCGATACCAAGCACATGGCCGCGCATGGAGGCAACCATGTGAAAGGGATTGCCGCCAGCCTCGTTGAAGGCGCGGCTGAGTTCTTCAGGGTCGCCGGGCAGGGGGACATAGTGAACGTTATATGAAGCGACGAAAGATTCAAAGCGCTGCGGCCCAGCCAGCGTGACGGTATGACCGGCTTTTTGCAGGCCGACCGCCAGGGCCAGGTAAGGCTGCAAATCACCGCGTGAGCCGTAGGTAAGGATGCTTATGTTCATGAAGCAATTCTATACTATACTTAAGGAAATTTTGCAGGAGAATACCCGATGCCAGAAACCAACGTCCCCTATCTCGAAGACCCGCTCGGCAACGAGCATATGCTCGATTTCGACATCACCCACCTGGGGCGTTCGGTCGAAAACGAGGTTGTCATCATCAGCAACCGGGCTTCGCGCGAACATGCCATCATCCGGCGCGACGGGCGTAAGGTTTTCCTGGAGGATTTGAACAGCACCAACGGGACCTTCTTGAACGGCGAGCGGGTTTTGGGCAGCGCCCAACTGCGCGACGGCGACGAGGTGATGGTCGGCGAGGTGGTGTTCAAATTTCACGACCCCGATACGACCACCCGCGAGACACCCTTTCCCGAACTGGAAGTGAACGTGGAGGCCGGCGAGGTGCGCCTGAATCGGCGGCGGCTGTCGCTTTCGCCAAAGGAATTTGCGCTGGTGGCCTACCTGTACGAAAACCGGGGCAAGGTATGCTCGAAAGACGATATTGGGCGGGCGGTCTGGTCGGAGTACCAGTCGGGGATTTTCGATTACCAGATAGAAAACCTGGTGCGCCGCCTGCGCACAAAAATCGAGATTGACCCGAACGACCCGCAACTACTGGTGACAGTGCGCGGACTGGGTTACAAAATGCTCGGCAAAATGGAAGAAACGGTGGAGTAACTGCAAAACGACAAGCAACTGATGCCTGCCGGGCTGCAAGACAATAGGACGCTGTTAGCCAACGAGTAGGAAAGATTCCGGGGTGGGTGATATTATCGGGGCAGTTCGATTTGGAGCGTAAAACATGGCATCGCAAACTCTTGAAGGTCAGACATTAGGAAAATATCGCGTGCTCGATGCGCTGGGACGCGGCGGCATGGCCCAGGTTTACCGGGGCTATCACCCGCAGTTGGACCGCTACGTGGCGCTCAAAGTGCTGCGCTCCGATTTGGTGGAGCAGGACGAGTTCCTGGCGCGTTTCAAGCGCGAGGCGCACGCCGTTTCGGGGCTTCGGCATCCTAACATTGTGCAGGTCTTCGACTTCGACGTGCAGGACGGCCAGCACTACATCGTGATGGAATTGCTCGAAGGCGACACCCTGCGGGCACGCCTGAACGAGTACCGCGTACGCAGTGAGCGCATGCCGCTGCCTGAAATCCTGCGCATCCTGGTCGAAGTGCTGGGCGGGCTGGAATATGCCCACAAGGAAGGCATCATCCACCGCGACATCAAACCCGCCAACATCATGCTGACCAAACGCGGGCAGGCCGTGCTGACCGATTTCGGCATCGCCCAAATTGTCGGCAGCACCCAGTACACCGTCTCTGGCGCGCTGATGGGCACGCTCAACTACATGGCTCCAGAACAGGGCTTCAAAGGCACCTGCGACGAGCGCAGCGACATCTACTCGCTTGGCATCGTCTTCTACGAAATGCTCACTGGCTACACGCCGTTCGATGCCGACACCCCGCTGGCCATCCTGATGAAGCACCTGAACGACCCGCTGCCGCTTCCGAGCCAGGTAGACCCATCCCTGCCGCGTGAACTGGAGCACATCGTGCTCAAGGCGCTGGCAAAAGACCCCGATGACCGCTACCAGCACGCCGGGGAAATGACGGCAGCAATTCAGCAGGCGATGGACAAAAAGATGCCCGACTCCCCCCGGCCTGTTGTGCCGCCGCCCAGCGGAATCCAGTCCCAGGCGGTTTTCTCTGGCAGTTCGCGCCAGCAACTGGGTGACCACCGCTTCGCCGACGAGGACACCAACATGGACGTCCCGGTCAGCCGCCCGCAAGAGGGCCAGGTCACCAGCCTGTTAAGGCGTTTTACGCCCAAGCCCATCAAGCCCGTTTCGGCGGTCTTTGCCAGCCTGGTGGTGATGACCGTCGTCAACCTGATGGCCGCCATTGCGGGGACCATCACTGACACAAACATTTTTGCCTACGGCTGGGCCTTCGAGATTTTCCTCGTCGCCGGGCTGCTGGCGCTGATTGGCTGGGGAACGCAATCTCCCTGGATGCTGATACCGGCCATTATCCTGATGGGCAACGGCCTGTTGCTGGCCTACTCGTCCATCACCGGGCGCTGGGGCGACTGGTCCTTCCTGTGGATGTTCGTGCCGCTCATCGTCGGCCTGGCGATTTACCTGCCTACCAAACTGAACGAACGCCCGCGCGAGGAAATCCCGACCTGGGGACGCATCGGCGGCATGACCCTGGGCGCGCTGGCAATGGTCATGGCCTGCCTGACCTGTTCGCTCTCCATCATCGTATCCCTTCTTTTCAGGTAACGCAAAACGACCAACCTTGTATTCCAACCGGCGAGAAACCTGCCGGGTTTATTCAACGCGCCTGCAAACGGCAGGCAATCGAAAGGAAATCAAAATGAAACCTGAACGCATTCTCTCCCTTATTTTTGGCGTTGGCCTGCTGGTGATTGGCGGACTGAGCATGGTCGGCAACCTGTTCCTGAGCACCTAGGCCTGGCGGATGTGGCCGCTGGTGGTGCTGGCGGCGGGCATCGCCCTGACTGCCCCCGGACTGCTGGCGATTTCCCGTCCCGGCTTCGGCGCATTCTTTATGCCCGGCATCCCTGTCCTGGCGACGGGCGGCATCCTGATGTTTGCCAGCATTACCGGCAACTGGGGAATTTGGGCCTTGGCCTGGCCGCTGGTGGTTCTGGCCGTCGCGCTCGGATTTGGCCTGTCAGCCATCTTTATGCGCGTGGCCGGGTTGGCCATCCCAGCCATCATCATTGGCGCAAACGGGCTGGTGCTGGCCTTCTGCAACACCACCGGGCTGTGGGGCGCGTGGGCCATCCTGTGGCCCATCGAGCCGCTCGCCATTGGGCTGGGATTGTTGGTGGTCGGAATCGCCAACCGCTCAAAGGGCGCCAGCGTCGCCGCGCTCATCCTGATTGGACTGGCAGGCATTGGCTTCTTCATGACCTCGTTCATCAGCGTTTTCAATGCCAGCGTGCTGCGCTTTGCTGTCCCGGCCATGTTGGTGCTGACCGGCCTGCTGCTCATCGGGATGAATTTCCTGCGCACAGAACCGCCGGCAGCGTTGCAGGCGGAATAGTCCCAACGCGCAACAAAAAACTCCGGTTTGCTTTTCCGGAGTTTTTTGTTTTGTTCGGCTTATAAATGTCCTTCGACTTCGCTTTTCTGTGGAATTATTACCGTCCTGAGCGGAGGGCGAAGCGTAGTTTGCAAAGCCCGAAGTCGAAGGACGCTCCGCTCGGACGTATGAAAACATCCTATTCAAAAAAACGAACCGTATGCCCGGTAAGCGAGAAGAATCGCTCCAGGTCTGGCTTTGAAAAAACCATTGTGGCCGTATTCACCAGCGGATGACACTGGAAATATTCCCCCGACCAGATGGATGAATCCATCCACAACTCGACGCGGCAATCGGTATCGTTGACCAGTCCCAACATGGTCACGGAGCCGCGTGTGACTCCCAGCAAGGCTTGCAG
>JAGVAO010000279.1 GCA_020060235.1 Anaerolineales bacterium
GAGCAAATCGGCGAGGGCGGTCAGGGCTGTGTCTGGTCGGCGTTTGATTCAGGGCGCGGCCAGGTGGTGGCAATTAAGTTTTCGGAAACCCCCGAAGCGGACGAGAAAAAATCGGTCGAAGATGTCAGCCTGCAAAAACACATCGGCCAATTGATGGAATTGCGCCATCCTTACATCCTGCCGATGCTCGATTTCGGCGCGTCGTCACAGGTGCGCTTCCTCGTCTCCCCCTACATCCCCGGCGGCTCGCTGGAAGATATCGTCAACAGGGGGCCGCTTACGCCGGAAAGGGCGCTCGGTTATGCGGCAAAAATCGCATCCGCGCTCGATTACCTGCACGAGAGGGCGGTCATCCACCGTGACCTGAAACCATCCAACATCCTGCTCGATTTACAGCACAACATCTACCTGTCCGATTTTGGGCTTGCGCGGGTTATTTCCAGCCAGACCCAGGTCATGCACACCGGGCGCGGCACGCCTTACTATGCCTCGCCCGAACAGCACACCATGTCTGAAGCCACATTGCAATCAGATATTTATAGTTTTGGCATCCTGGTCTATGAACTGCTGACGGGGCAATTACCCTGGCGCGGCGAAAAAGTGATGGGCGTCGAGCAGCTCCAGAGCAAGGAAGAAATGCCCGACCCGCGCGAGGCCGTCCCAGACCTGCCGGAAGGTTTGTGCGCCGTCCTGCGCCAGATAACCGCCACCCTGCCCGAAGCGCGGACAGAATCGGCAGGTAAAGCAATGCGGATGCTCTACCAGGCCTTCGATATGCCGCCCATTAAAATCGCCTCGGCTGAAGATTGGGACGAGAAAGCCATCCAGAACCTGAACGCGGTCGAGATTTATAAACGGGTTGCCAAGGACTGGAAATCCCCTGCGGCCACTGTGCCGCTCAGCCTGACATCCTTTGCCATCGTCGAAGCCAGTTCGCAATTGGAGCAGGCCGATAGCAACGATGCCTGTTTCATGCTCCACACAGCCGTCAGTTATGGCTATAAAGAAGAGACCTGGTGGCAGCGAGTCCCGGCCCTCGAAGACCGGCTGACAGTCGCCCAATCGCTGCTGCAAAGCGGACAGGAGTTGCTCTGTCGGCGCACGGCCCTGCTTTTGGTTGCCGACCAGGAACTGCGCGCCCAAAATTTCTCGCCCCAGGACGAACTTATCCAGGACATCGTCAAAGGGATGGGCATCATCCAGGACCGCCGCATACGCCATGCCCTGCTGAAATTGCTGGCGAATATTTTGCCCCCTGCTCCAAAATGGGCTCCTTTTGCCATCTCGCACCCGATGGACAGCCTGCTGGCCTACCAGGCCCTCGAAGATTCGGAGGTCGGCGACGAAGCCGCCAGGCTGGCGGGCTACTTGCGTTCTGAACAGGCGTTACGAACCATCTTCAAGACCGCGTCGCAAACCAGGCGGCTTCCGGCCCTGTTGGCGTCCCTTCAGGCGGCAGGCAGCCTGCCCACCGCCATTCCCGGGCACGCCCGCTTCGAAGCCCTCGGCGAGTGGATGCTTACCCAGGCTTTTGCGCGCCCCGGCCAATTGGCCCTGATGGCAGCGCTGTCCCTGCTCGGGTCGGCGCTCGGGTTTGGTCTCTACACCTTTAACGTTTACCGCCTGGCCGACTTTCTCGATTCTGCCCGCATCCTGACCGCCATCCAGCACGGCCTGTTCCTCGGGGCCGGGTTTTTGCTTGCCGTCTTTCTGGTTCGTGTCGTTGTCGAACGCTTCCCTCAATGGCTGCGCCGCCACCGCGTTGCAGGGGCAGCCCTGCTCGGCGTCCTGCCGCTTGGCAGCGTCTTCCTGCTCTACCATACCCTCTTGCTCAAGCGTTATGAAATCCTAAACCAGGGTTTCGCCCAGATGGTCCCGCTTCTGGCGGGCTGCCTTTTAATGACGTTTGGATTTGCCCTCTCAAGCCTGGCCCAAGCGCGCCCGCTCAAGATGCTTATTTCGGCGGCAGGAATAATCCTGGCCCTGGCCGGAACCTGGTGGGCGCATACCGGCCTTGCCCTTCGGCCTTTCCCCCTTCTTTATTATGAATACACCTGGCCCGTAAGCCAGGTGCTTATACTCATCTTTTTCACGGCCCTGCCGGCGGCCATCGCCGCGCACCTCACCAAAATCACTGAACAGGCTTCGTAACCTGCAGGGCAACCCAATCCCCCATCTGTTTTTTCGCCGTAAGCGTCATGCCGTGTTTGCCAGCCGCGGCGGCCACATCGTCAGCCAGGTGTTCGAGGATGCCAGACAGGATGAGCGTCCCGCCCGGCGCAACGGTATCGGCCAAACCGGCATCGAACAGGCGGATAAGCACCGGGCCGAGGATATTTGCCAGCACCAGCGGCGCAGATTTGGCCCCGAACGTCCCCGCGCGAATTTCATCCACCGAGCCCAGTTCCACCCGAAACGCCGCGCTGTCTACGCCGTTATTTTGAGCGTTTTCCAGGCTGTTGGTTATCGAAGCCTCGTCGATATCGACTCCCAGGGCAAATTGCGCACCCAGTTTGAGCGCGGCAATCGCCAAAATCCCTGAGCCACAGCCAATATCAATCACCAACGGGCAATTTTCAGGCAGTGATTCTTCGAGGAATTCCAGGCATAACTGGGTCGTGGGGTGGGTTCCCGTGCCGAAAGCCATGCCAGGGTCGATTTTAATGGAAACACGCTGCGGGTCGGGAGATTGCATCCAGGCTGGCACAATGACCAGTCTGCGGCCAATCAAAATCGGCTGGTAACGAACCTTCCAGGCTTCCATCCAGTTTTGGTCGGCAATCGGCGTAAACACCGGGGCAGGCAGCGGCTGAATCATGCCCAGGTAATAGAGCGATTCTTCCAGTTTTTGGCGGGTTTCCTCCAAGGTTTCATCGGCCGCCAGGTAAGCGCGCACGGTAATATCGCCTACCGGCGTGCCTTCGTCTTCATCGTCCAAAAAGTTGACCGCTTGTTCGGTCATCACGCCGTTGGGCGCAAAACGAGCCAGCACATCGGCCACAGCCTCGGCCAGTTCGCCGTTGACGGTCAGAGATACTTCGAGCCAGTTTGACATAACGCAACCTTTTACAGGAAATTGAACCGGTTGATTTTACCAGCCATTGCACAAAGCGGTTATAATGCTGCGTGATTTTTTGAACTTATTATGGAGATTGAAGCATGAAAGAAGAATTACGCCCCATCAGACGCGTTGCCCTCAGCACCGGCGGAGGCGACGCGCCCGGCCTGAACGCGGTTATCCGCGCTGCCGTGCTTTCCGGCCTGAAACGCGGCTGGGAGATGTACGGTATCCGCGACGGTTTTCACGGCATGTTGACCCCCGAACAATATCCTGAGGGTGGAATTATCCGCCTGACCCGCGACCGCGTGCGCGGCATCACCCACCGGGGCGGCACCATCATCGGCACCAGCAACCGCAACAACCCGATGCGCTACCCGATTATCCTGCCCGATGGCTCAAAGGAAGAAGTAGACCGCACCGACGAAATTGTGCGCGCCTTTGCCCTGCACGGCATCGACGCGCTGATTACCGTCGGCGGCGATGGCTCGCTGGAAATCGGCAATGTGCTCGCCAAGAAGGGACTGCGCGTGATTGCCGTCCCCAAGACGATTGACAACGACCTCGACAAAACCGATGTCACCTTCGGCTTCGACAGCGCGGTGGCTTTCGCAGCCGAAGGAATCGACCGCCTGCACTCGACCGCCGCTTCGCACGGGCGTGTGATGGTGGTCGAGGTGATGGGCCGCTACGCTGGCTGGATTGCGCTCGAATCGGGAATTGCCGGTTCGGCGGACATCATCCTGATTCCAGAAATTCCCTACGATTTGCGCAAAGTGTCGCAAAAAATCCTCGAGCGCGAACAATCGGGACGTTATTTTACAATCGTTGTGGTGGCTGAAGGAGCCAGACCTGTTGGAGGCAGTTCATCGGTCATCGACAAGGAAGCCGGGCGCGCCGAACGGCTGGGCGGCATCGGCGAAAAAGTCGCTGCTGAAATCCAGGAACTGACCGGCAAAGAGACCCGCGTGGTGGTGCTTGGCCACTTGCTGCGCGGCGGCACCCCGACCGCCTTCGACCGCATCATTGCCCTGCGTTTTGGCGCCGCCGCCGTGCGCGCGCTGGAGCAGGGGCTATCCAACGTCATGGTTGCCCTCGACGGCCAGCAGATGAAATTTGTCCCCATCACCGAGGCGCACGGGAAAATGAAATCCGTGCCGGTCGGCAGCGACATCATCCAGACCGCCAAAGACCTGGGAATCAGTTTCTGCGAACCGGAATAGTCTTAAAAAAATCAGCCCCCGCGCTTTTTCACAGCGTGGGGGCTGAATCAAACTCCCCATCAATTCGATTTATTAAACTCAGCAATCGCGTTGCGAATGGCCGCCTGGATTTCAGGGTCAGGCACGCTGTCGATTCCCGGATAGCGGGTTGTGCCGACATGCACCAGCACCTCGCCGGTTGCGCCCTGTTCGAGGCGAATCTGGCGGCTTGCCAGCGGAGTCCCGGCGATTTGTTTTTGCAGCACTTCGTCAATCAGCGCGACAACGCTCAACAGGCCGGGGGCGGGGTCGGTTTTCTTGGTGTCCATCATCGCGCGCATACCGCTAATCAGGTTGGCGCGCATGGGCGAGGGCGGCAGGTTGGGCTGGGACGATGCGGAAGAAGCGGGCTGGGGCGGCATGGAGGCCGGGGAAGACGGCGCAGGCGGCACAGATTCGGGGTTGGCCAGGGGCTGTGTGGTTCTTAGCGAGAGTGGTTTGGCCTCGACCAGCGGACGCGCCTGGGTCAGCAACGCAATCAATCGCGTGCGCTGTTCCACGCTGATGGTTTCGGGGCGCGTCGGAACGCCGTCGATTTCGACCACCCACACGCCCGATTCCGATTGCGCAATTCTCAGGGCCGATTTGCCCTCAGGCTGTGGGACGCTGACCTGTTGGCGGGCTTGTTCCCTGGCCTGTTCAAGCGCCTTGGTCAGTTGCTCGATTTCCTGATGGAGGGCCTGTTCCTTTTTTGCCTCGCGGTTTTTCTTCAGGTTATTGGTGAAAACCGTGTCGAGTTTTCCAAAAATGATGCCGGCAATGGCTGCGATGATGATGTAGAGAATAGGATTATCCATAGCAATCACTCATTTCCCTGGCACTGTGGACAAAAATGGGTGCTGCGCTGTCCAACCACAATCCGTTCGATGGATGTTGCGCAGACCGGGCAGGGCTGGCCGGTGCGCCCGTAGGCGCGAAAATGATTCTGGAAGCCGCCGCCGCGATAGACCCAGTCGATGCTTGCGCCGTTGTTCTCGATTCCGGCCTGCAACACGGAGCGAATCGCCGTAAACAACCTGTGCGCTTCTTCACTTGTAATTGTATCGGATTGCCTGAGCGGATGCAAACCCGCCAAATGTAATGCCTCGTCACTGTAAATATTCCCCAAACCGGCCAGGAAGGATTGGTCGAGCAGCAGCGGCTTTAATTGCCGCCGCCGGGCGTGCAACTTGCTCAAAAAAATATCCGGGGTGAAATCGTCGGCCAGCGGCTCCGGGCCGAGGCTGCCAAGCACCTCCTGCGCGTCGTCCACCAGCCAGACGCGACCGAATTTGCGCGTGTCGTTGAAAGCCAGGGTCTGGCCCGAATCCAGCGCGAGATGCAGGCGGTCGTGGGGTTCGGGCGCGCAGGGCGAAGGGCGCAGCAACAGGTCGCCGCTCATGCGCAGGTGGATGAGTAAATTCCCATCCGAGAGAACCAGGTGCAGGTATTTTGCGCGGCGCGTCACCGTCTCGATGCGCTGCCCGCTCATGCGTTGCTGAAATTCATCCGCCCCTGGCGCGGCCAGGGTGCGCGGCCAAAACAACCCGACCGACAAAATCCGCCTGTCGGCCAGTTCGGGGCGCAGGTTGCGCGCAATGGTTTCAACCTCGGGCAGTTCGGGCATGCGGATGTCTTACTCGTTGAACATTTCGCCGACCGAGCGGCCTTCGTGCGCCCGCAGGATGACCTCGCCCAGCAGCGAAGAAACGGTCAGGACTTTGATTCGGTCGCCGAGCAGGGATGCTTTCTCGGGCGGCAGCGGAACCGTGTCGGTGGTGATGAACTGTTTTACCGGCAGGGCCGCCAGCCGTTCCGCCGCGCTGGACGAAAAGATGGGGTGTACACAAACCACGTACACATCCCGCGCGCCATTCTGTTTGACCAGGTTGACCGCCTGGACAATCGAGCCGCCCGTGTCGATTTCATCGTCCACCAGGATGACATCCCGCTCTTTGACGTCGCCGATGATGGTCAGGGCCTGGGCTTTGGCGTCGTTGGCGACTCGCCGCTTCTCGATGAAGGCAATCGGCGCGTCGATGCTGGCGGCCACGTTGCGGCCTTTTTTGGCAAAGCCCAGGTCGACGGTCACAACGACGGGGTCTTTCAAGTTCGGCTTGATTTGGACAAGGTATTCCATAATCTCGTGGAAAGCGGTCAGCACGTCGCCGGGAACTGAGAAAAATCCCTGCACCTGCCCGGCGTGCGGCTCGATGATGATGTATCGGTCGGCTCCGGCGACTTCAATCATATCGGCAATCAGGCGGGCGGTGATGGGTACGCGCGGCTGGTCTTTTTTGTCGGAGCGGCCATAAGCCAGGTAGGGGATGACTGCCGTGATGCGCGCCGCAGAATCCAGTTTCAAGGTTTGAATCATGATGAGTAGTTCCATCAGGTTGCGGTGCACCGGCGATGAAGTGGTCTGGATGAGGTAGACATCCTGCCCGCGCACGCTGGAATGCAGCTTGACGAACAGGTTTTCGTTGGGGAACTGGATGATGTCCCGCCCGCAGAGCGGTTGTTTCAGGTAATCGGCCACTTTTTGGGCCAGGTCGGCGGACCCTGTCCCGGCATACAATTTGATTCCGCCGTACACTTTCATATCGAGGGCATTGGAAGGCATGACTTATTTATCCTTGATTTGGTCCCATTCAGAGCGCAATACGCTCATCATGTGAACGTCAAAATATTTCCCGTTCTTGTAAACTGCCTGGCGCATACAGCCCTCGTGGACATAGCCGACCTTCTCATAGGCGCGGATGGCGCGCGGGTTGTCGGCATGGACGTGCAGGAAGATGCGGTTCAGGTTAAGGGTTTCAAATCCGTGCTGGAGCATCAGGCGGGTGGCCTCTGTGCCGTATCCCTGGTTCCAGGCGCTTTTGTCGCCAATCGAGATGCCAAATTCGCTTTCGCGGTCAACGTTATTGATTTCGTGAAAACCGGTTGTGCCAATCATGCGCCACGAATCGCCCTCGCGGATTTCAATCACTAAAACCCGCTCGGCTGGTGGACGTTGTGCCATTCCGTCAAACCAGCGCTGCTCGTCTGCCATCGAGAGCGGCAGGCGCATCAGCAGCCCGGCGGTGACTTCAGGGTCGTTCATCCATTCGACAAATTTGGGCAGGTCTTCGCGTTCGGCGGCCCGCAGGCGGATTCGTTTTCCGTAAATCATGATTTCATCCTTTGCAGCAATTGGCCGATTGCCTCGCGCGGGGCGAGCCGTCGCGCCAGGGTCTCGGCGAACAGGCTGGAAACAACCTCGTCGGGGACTTGTTGTCGAAAATGTTCGACCAGTTTTTCGCGCAGCAGCAGGTCGAATTCGACTTCCAGGCGGGCTTCTTCACGCCGCGCCCAGTCCCCGCTTTCGCGCAGGTAGGCGGTGTGCAGGTCAATCGCTTCGAGCAGTTCAGGCAGGCCTTTGGCTTCGGTTGCCACCGTGCGCCGGATAAGCGGAATCCAGAGCAGGCGGCCGTTGTCTTCGATAGTATGATGCGCCGGGACTTCAAACGCCTGGCCGTGATGCTGGAAGACCCGCCTGACCGGGTGCGCCAGTTCGAGCATGGTTTTCAGGGCGCGCTCGGTCGCATCCACGCCGGAGTGGTCGGCCTTGTTGATGACCAGGATGTCGGCGATTTCCAAAATCCCGGCCTTGATGGCCTGGATGTCGTCGCCCAGGCCGGGGGCCTCGACCACCAGGGTGGTGTGCGCCAGGCGGGCAATATCCACTTCCGACTGGCCCGCGCCGACCGTCTCGATGATAATCACATCGAACCCGGCGGCGTCGAAGACCTGCACCACGCCCGCAGTCGCCTGCGCCAGCCCGCCCAGCGAGCCGCGCGAAGCCATCGAGCGGATGAAGACGCCAGTGTCGCCCGAAAGGTCGCGCATCCGCACCCGGTCGCCGAGCACCGCCCCGCCCGTAAAAGGACTGGAGGGGTCGACCGCCACAATTGCTACTTTCTTCTCTTGCTTGCGGTAGTGCAGGGCCAGTTGGTTGACCAGCGACGATTTCCCCGTGCCGGGCGCGCCGGTGACACCCAACAAATGAGCCTTGCCGGTGTGTGGGAAAAGCGCATCCAACGCGGCAAGGCCCTCGGGTGTGGTGTTTTCCACACGCGAGAGCAAGCGCGCCAGCGCCAGCCGGTCGCCGTTCAGAACGGACTGGGCGAGATTCATGCTTTATCCTGCGGTCGGGATTGCGGAGCGAATATCGCTGATGACTTTTTCGGTTGAAGCGCCGGGGCCATAGACTTCCATGACGCCCATTTCTTTCAGGCGTGGCACGTCCTCATCGGGGATGATGCCGCCCACAAAAACCTTGACATCCTGCTGGCCATTGGTCTTGAGCAGTTCGACCACGCGCGGCACCAGGGCCATATGCGCCCCGGATAGAATCGACAGGCCGACGGCGTCCACATCCTCCTGCAGGGCGGCTTCGGCTATCATTTCGGGGGTCTGGCGCAGGCCGGTGTAGATGACTTCCATCCCGGCGTCGCGCAGGGCGCGGGCGACAACTTTCGCGCCGCGGTCGTGCCCGTCCAGGCCGGGCTTGGCTACCAGCACACGGATTTTTCGTTCGGTCATTAAGGCCTCCATTGGGAATTCTTTCTTGATTATACTATCAGCAGGTTACAATCTAGCCGCCTGAAACAGATATAATTCATAAAAATCTGACCAACAGACCTGACAGGTTTCACCAGGCAGCCAACCGGCAGAGACGCCTGCCAGCCACAGAAACCCGATAAGAAAGACATTTTTGAAAACCTGTCAGGTCTTTTTTTAAAAAAGGACCCCCAATGACCCTAAAACACGCCCCCTTTGGCTTGTGGCCCTCGCCCATCACCCCCGAACTGCTCGGGATGCGCATCCGCCTCGAAGATGTGCAATTCGACAGCGATGGCGAAACCCTGGTATGGCAGGAAGGCCGCTCGGGCAAGCGCGTACTCGTTGTCCGCAAGCCCGGTGACGCTCCGCGTGACCTGACCGACGCCCTTAAAATCGGCGGCGGCATTGGCTATGGCGGCGGCGATTTCAGCGTCCGCAACGGACTGGTCGCTTTTGCCAGCGAGGGACGCCTGTACCGCCAAAGGCTGGAAGGCGAGCGTCCGCGTGCGATTACGCCCAAGTTTGGCGACCTGGCTTCGCCCGCCATCTCGCCCGACGGCTCGAAAATCCTGTTCGTGCATTCGTATGAGCGGCGCGACTGCCTGGCGCTGGTCGATAGCGAGGGCCTGCGCTGGCCCGTTCAACTGGCGACCGGTGCGGACTTTTACATGCAGCCCGCCTGGCATCCCGATGGGGAGCGCATCGCCTGGGTGGAATGGAATCACCCGCAGATGCCGTGGGATGGATGCCGCTTGGTGACGGCCCGATTAAATGGCGCGGAACTGACCGACATCCAGCATGTTTTTGGGGATGAAAATATCCCGGTCTTCCAACCCGAGTTTTCGACGGATGGCCGCTTTTTGGCTTTTCTTGCCAACGACGGCGAGTGGGACTCGCTGCGCGTCCTCGACCTGTCTACAAGCCAGGTGCGGATTCTGGTCGAGAACGCTTCCCTGCTCGACCCGGCCTGGGTGCAGGGACTGCGCCTTTTCGGCTGGGACGGCACGCGCCTGGTCTACGCCCGCAACGACAAGGGTTGGCGCACGCTCTGGGCGGTGGAGGCAACTGGAGGGGAGTCCGTTCCGATTGCAACCGCCCCCTACACCTGGTTCGGACAGGTAACGGTATCAGCCAGGGGCCAGGTCGCATTTATCGCTTCCGCCCCAAAAATCCCAACCCGGATTGTTTCGCTGGCCGAGGGCAACCTGCGCGTCGAGAAGTATTCCGAGGCCGAGAGCATCCCGGCGGGCTACCTGCCCGAGCCGCAGGCCATCGAGTGGCCCGCGCCGGATGGCATGCCGGTGCATGGGCTGTATTACCCGCCAGCCAACCCGGCCTTTACGGATGAGGGCTTGCCGCCGGCGATGATTAACATTCACGGCGGCCCGACCTCGGCGCGGACGTCCAGTTACAACCCCGATGCGGCCTATTTCGCCAGCCGGGGATTCGCCTATGTCGAGGTCAATTACCGCGGCTCGACGGGTTATGGGCGTTCGTATATGCTGACCCTGCGCAAAAACTGGGGGCCTGTGGATGCCGAGGACGCGGTTGGCGCGGCGGGGGCGCTGGCGGCGCTCGGCCTCGCCGACCCGCAGCGGATGGTGATTATGGGCGGCTCGGCGGGTGGTTTTACGGTGCTGAATTGCCTGGTACATCATCCGGGCGTTTTCAAGGCCGGGGTGAACCTGTTTGGCGTCTCGAACCTGTTCGGCCTGGACGAAGACACCCACAAGTTCGAGGAGCGCTACAATATTTCGCTGGTCGGCGAACTGCCCGCCGCGGCGGAGCATTATAAAAAATGGTCGGCGGTTTTCCATGCCGACAAAATCCGCGACCCATTGGCGGTTTTCCAGGGTGCGGACGATAAGGTCGTGCTCCCGAACCAGTCCGAGAGCATTGTCGAGGCCCTGCGGCGCAACAAAGTGCCGCACGTCTATCGCCTGTACGAGGGCGAAGGCCACGGCTGGCGCAAGAGCGAGACGATCGTGGATTATTATGAGACGCTGAATAAGTTCTTGAAGGAATTTGTGCTGCTGTGACCTCCCCCTCAAAACCCTCCCGCTCCCTGCTCCTGAAAATCATCGGAACCCTGCTCTCGACCGGGCTGCTGGCCGCCCTCATCGCCTGGAGTTGGGACGATGTGGTGATTGCCCTCGGCAAAATTTCACTGCTCGAACTGCTGGCCGCCGCGGCCTTCATCTTCGCCTCGCGCCTGTTTACCGTGATGCGCTGGCATACCCTGCTGCGCTCCGGCGGCATTCCGATTGCGCTCAAGGACACGGCCCGCCTGACCTTTACCGGCCTGTTTGCGACCAACTTCCTGCCCACCACCATCGGCGGCGACGTGGTGCGCCTGGCCGGGACAATGCAAATGGGCTACGACCGCGCCGTTTGCCTGGCCTCGCTGGCCGCCGACCGGCTGGTCAACATGACCGGCATGTCGCTGGCCGCCCCGCTCGGCATCTACCAAATCTTCCAACTTGGCCCGGCTGCCGCCCAGGCCGCCTTCCTGCCCGGCCTGTGGCGCAAGGGCTGGGATTTTGTCCGCCGCACCCTGGCTTCGCTGGCCCTGTGGCTCAAAAAACCGCTTTCCCTGTTGACCGCCCTCGGCTTCGCCTTTGCCCACATGTTGTGCATGTTTTCGGCCAACTACATTCTCGTCCATGCCCTGGGCGGCGAACTGGCCTTCTGGCGCGTGGTCGGCCTGTCGAGCCTGGCCTACTTTATCGGCCTCGCGCCGATTTCCATCAACGGCTACGGCTGGCAGGAACTGACCGTCTCGGCCCTGCTGGGCACCCTCGGCGGGCTGGATGTTTCGGTCGCCGCCACCGTTCCGCTCATCAACCGGATGCTGCTCATGCTGGCCAGCACCCCCGGCGCATTGACCCTGCCCGGCATCCTGGCCCAAATGGACAAATCAGACTCATGACCCAACCCAAAAACTTCTGGCAAACCACCCTCGCGCTGACCTTTTTTGCCAATCTCGGCATCCTGGGTTGGTCGGTCGCGCGTTGGGCCGAACTGGGCGTCATCCTGCATCGCTCGGTCTGGGGGCTGGTGCTGCTGCTCTACATCGCCGTGCTGGCGGGCTGTGTTTTTCTTTTTTATTGGATGAGAAGCCCAAAAGCGGACGCTTTCATCGCCTCCCTTGAGTTGTCTCGCCTGCAAGCCCCCGTCTGGCGCGGACTCGGCCTGGGCCTGTTTACCGGCATCCTGCTGCTGATTCCGCACCTGAAGTTCACCTACCAAATCGGCGAGGTCGTCAAGAACTCGACCCGCGACCCGGTGCTGACGATGATTCTCTTCTACTGGGCCTGCTGGTGGCTGATACTTGTGGCCGCTGGCGCGCTCAAAGTGGGACTCAAAACCTCCTGGGCGGGCGGCTTTGCCTCGGCGCTCATCCTGCTGGGCGTCGCTTACGAAATCTATGTGCGCTTCCAGGCGGTGACAACCTACCCCTTCTCGATGGGCTGGTCTGAATCGAGTCGCTTTTATTACGCCTCGCTGTATTTTTCGCAAACGCTTTATGGCGAAACCTTTCCGCTTTCCACCCTGCACCCCAGCCGCTACTTCCTGCAATCGCTGGCTTTCCTCGTCCCCGGTCTCGACCTGACCGGGCATCGCTTCTGGCAATTCCTGCTCTGGATGCTGATGACCCTCGCGGCAGTGGCGGCGCTTGTCTGGCGCGCCTTCTCCGCGGACTCCAATGACTCCAGTCGTTGGAACTCAAAAGTTGGCAGGCTTTTGAGTCCGTTCAACCTGCTGCTGGCGGGCTGGCTGTTCCTCTTTTACCTGCTGGTCGGTGTCTACTATCACCTGATGCCGATGGTATTCATCCCGCTGTTGTTTGTCTCGCACAAGCATCCGTGGAGGTCGCTGGTGGCGGTGGTGATAGCCTCGCTCTGGGCCGGGGTCAGCCGGGTCAACTGGTTCCCCGTCCCGGCCATGATTGCGATTGCGGTTTATTTGATGGAGGTCCCTTTTTCGAATACTCGAACATCGAATGCTCGAATAATCGAGTACTTGAAATGGCCTTTCTTTTGGGCCACCAGCGGCCTGCTCTCGGCCCTCGGCGCTCAGGCGGCTTACATCTTCCTTTCGGGCAATGCCGAAAACGCCAAAGCGTTTACTTCCAGTTTTACGTCTGATTTGATTTGGTCACGGCTGTGGCCGAATGAACTCTACCCGTTGGGCATTTTCTGGGGCATTTTGCTGGTCAGCGCTCCCTTGCTGGGCGCGCTTGCCCTGGCGCTGACTCATTGGAAACGGCTGCATCCCATTCGCTGGGCCGGGATTCTCTCGATGTTGGCGGTCTTGTTCGCAGGCGGGCTGGCTGTCAGCGTCAAAATCGGCGGCGGCGGAGATTTACACAACATGGACGGGTTCGCCGTGCTTCTCAGCGTGGTTGCGGCCCTGTTTATCGGCGGGCAGGTTCGGGCTGAGTCCGCGCCGGATGACGCCAGGGTGCAGGCCCGGCCCGGGTGGCCGGTACAGGCCGTCGCCGCGCTCATCCCGCTCTTTTTCCTGATTCCCATGCTTGCGCCGCGCCCGGTCTATGACCAGGCCTTGAACCAGACCCGTTTCGAGGAGTTGAAAGCGCTGGTCGAGGCGGCGCAGGGGCCGGTGCTGTTCATCAACGAGCGTCATTTTGTGACCTTTGGCGATATTGACGTGGCGCTGGAGCCAGATTATGAGAATGTGACCCTGATGGAAATGGCGATGAGCAACAACCAGCAGGTTTTGGGCCAGTTTTACGCCGATTTGCGCGAGCATCGCTTTGCCATGATTGTGGCCCGGCGGCAGAATTTGTTCATCCAGGAGGAGGGCGGGTTTGTGGAGGAGAATAATGTCTGGAATACGCGCGTTTCCCCGCACATCCTGTGCAACTACGAAGAATTGACCCTCCTTGAACCGAGCCACAGCCGCCTGGCGGTGTATGTGCCGCGTGCCGAGCCGGGGAAGTGTCCGTGAGCGAAAAACGCCGTTCGATAGCAACCTGGGTTCGCTGGATTGGGACGATACTTAGCCTGGGGCTTTTTGCCTGGCTGGTGACGCGCCTCGACTGGCCCCTGCTGGCCGATAAACTGACCGGTCTCAACCCCTGGGCGCTGGCCCTGGCTGTCGGGCTGTACCTGGCTTCTCAGGCGTTTAACACCCTGCGCTGGTGCGTCCTGCTCTGGACGCGCGGCGTTTCGATTTCATACTGGCAGGCCTTTCGGATTGCCTGGAGCGGGATTTTTGCCTCGAACTTCCTGCCCTCGACCATCGGCGGCGACGGTTTGCGCATGGCGGCCATCCTGCCGTATACGCGCAGCAAGTCGGTGGCTTTTGGCTCGATTGCGCTCGACCGGCTGATTAACATGGCGAATTATGCCTGCTTGCTGCCCCTGCCGCTCTGGGCCTTTGGCGATAGGCTGAACCTTCTTTTTGCCCTGGCCCTGCCTTTCGACCTGCGCCAACTGGCCGATAAATACTTTCCGAAGATAACCGGGGCGTTGCGCGAGTGGGCTTCCCGCCCGGCGGCTTTTGGCTGGGCTTTCCTGGCGGCCTGGCCCTCCAACCTGGCGATTATGCTGGCAAATTATGTTATCGCCCGCCAGTTGGGGGTCGAGATTTCCTTCGCGCAGGTCGTGGCCGTCCAGACGGTGGGCTACTTCCTTTCAGTGCTGCCGATTTCGATTAACGGGTATGGCGTGCGCGAAGTCACCTTCACAACCCTGCTGGTTGCGCTGGGCGCTTCGCTGGAGCAGGCTTCGGCCATGGCGGTCATTACGCGTTTCCTGGCGGTATTGGTGACTGTCCCTGGCGCGTTATGGTTTTCGCGCGTGGCTTCTGATGTGGCGGAAAAAGCATGAAAGTCCTGGTCCTGTGCCATGAATTTCCCCCGGTGGGCGGCGGCGGCGGACGCGTTGCCCGCGACATTGCGCTTGGCCTGGCCCGGCGCGGGCACGAGATTCGCATCCTGACCGATTCTTTCGACGGCCTGCCCGCCGAAGAATTGCTGGAAGGCGTGCGGGTTGAGCGCATCCCGTCGCAGCGGCGGGCGGCTTTCCAGGCTGAATTTGCCGAAATGGCGCGCTACGACCTGGCGGCTTTCCAGTCCGGATTGAAAATCATCCGCGAGTGGCAGCCGGATGCCATTCATACCCATTTTGCGGTTCCGGCGGGGGCGGCGGCCTATGCGCTCTCGAAGATGACCAAAGTCCCCTATTTGCTGACCGCCCACCTCGGCGATGTGCCGGGGGCCGTGCCGGATAAAACCGACCGCTGGTTTAAGTTGATTTATCCGCTCACGCCGCTGATTTGGAAGGGTGCGGCGCGGGTGGTGGCGGTCAGCCAGTACACGCGTTCGCTGGCGCTCAAGCACTACGATGTACCGATAAACGTCATTCACAACGGGGTCGAGTTATCGCAATTGCCGCGCTGGCAGCCCGCGCAGGATGGCGTTGCGCGGATTGTCTTTGCCGGGCGGTTTGTGGCCCATAAAAATCCGCTCGACTTGGTCGAGGCGCTGGCGCGTCTGGCGCACCTGCCCTGGACTTGCGTGATGGCTGGCGACGGCGAACAATTGGAGACGGTACGCGGCCTGGCTGAACACCACGGGCTGGCAGGCCGCATCCATTTGCCGGGCTGGGTCACGCCTGAACAGGTTCTGGAGCATTTCGGGCAGTCTGACATCCTGGTGCTGCCTTCGCGTTCGGAGGGATTGTCGGTGGTCGGGGTGCAGGGACTGGCGATGGGCCTGGCGCTCGTCCTGAGCGACGCAGGCGGCAACCCCGAACTGGTTCGCCCTGGCGAAAACGGGTTCCTCTTCCCGGCAGGCGACGTCGACGCCCTGGCCTCCGCGCTTGAATCCCTGCTTTCTGCGCCGGGGAAGTTGTCCGCTTTGCAGGCCAGGAGCCGCGAACTGGCCGCCGATTTTGAGTTGGGGAAAATTGTGGGGCAGTACGAGCAGGCTTTGGGGGAAGTGGCTGCGAAAGAACAGGATTTTTAAAAATACCCTATTGACAAAATAGAATTAATGTTCTATATTTAGAACACCTGTTCGATAGTATTCGCATGGCACACAAAAAGGAGCCGAAGCCATGAACAAACGCTTGCATTTCAACTTTTTATCCACTTTTCGAGGAATGGGCCGGAGCCGCGGGGCGCTTTTTGGCGGTATCTTGATGCTGGCCGTGCTGGCCTTCGAGGTCTTCAACTACACCACCACCGATTTTGCCCTGACCGATTTGCTCGGCACCAACCTGAAATTTATCGGCATTCGCTGGGCAACCATCCTTTCGATTGCCTTCTGCGCAATCGACTTTGCCGGGGTGGCGCGCCTGTTCACCCCGGAGCAGGGCCGCGACGAACCTGTTGAGGTGTGGTACTTGTTTGGCGCGTGGATACTGGCCGCCGGCATGAACGCCACCCTGACCTGGTGGGGAGTCTCGGTTGCGATTAACAGCCACCCGACCCAGGGCGCTGCAATCGTCGGGCGTGATGTGGTTAGCAACGTCGTGCCGGTCTTTGTCGCTGTGATGGTCTGGCTGATTCGCATCCTTATCATCGGGACGTTTGCAATGGCCGGTGAAAGGCTCTTTACGATGGACGCCTCGCGCGTCAGCCGCCAGCCGGTTGGCCGTCTCGACGCGCCGCGCCCGGCCCTGAACACTGCGACCCCGCGCTCAATGCCGCGCCCGCAGGCTACCAATGTTATCCGGCCTCGCTCTGAGCCGAGCTATCACCCGGCTGGCATGTCGGCCAAACCGCGTGAAGAAGAAAAAGTAACCTGGCGGTAGTTTCCCGGCAGAATCGGAGCGGCCTTGCTGTACCCAGCAAGGCCGCTTTTTGTTTGGCTTGAATTTATTATCCTACGCCTTCGAATTCCGCTTTTTGTTTTTCGGCTTTGCCCTGCACGAACTTCAAAATATCGTGGACGAAGTTCGAGCCGCGGCTGGCGATGACGCCGGTCAGGATGGAACCCAGGTATGGGATGGAAACCATGAACCCGAGTTCGGCGAATAAATCGACATTGGTGACCAGGCAGACGGCGATACCGACGATTACCGATATGATTTTGTCCATGTTCCAGCCGGTTTCTTTGTCGTAGAGCGGCTTGAGGGTCTGGATGAGCGACTCAACCAGGAAGGCAACCAGCATAAGGTGCGTAAAATCGAGCGAAGTTTCCATGAGCGTCTCTCCTTCTAAATAAGTTCAGATGAAACTATTGTACAGGAATTTTGCTGTTACGCGCAACGACTTTTATAAATCGCTCAGGGTACTCTCGCCATGCGCCAGAATATAATAACTGCGCGGGGTCGGGTCGCTTTCGTAGATAAAGTCGGTCACCAGGTAGCCTTGCGCGAAGCATTCGCTGAAGACCAGGCGGCTAAACGAGCGCCAGGCGCGGGCCAGGGGAAAGTCGCCCCGTTTGAGTTTTGGGAAATCGGAGGGGATTTCAGCCAGGACGAGGGAATCTTGCGGGGCGCTGAAATGTTCGGGCGGGCGCGGAAAGGCTCCGGGTGAGTGCGTTACCCGGTACAAGGCCGGGGTGTCGGCGGAGGCGTAATGGTCAAAGCCCAGGCCGGGGCGTGGACGACGCCCCAATCTCCTGCTGACGCGGCGGGTGTTGAGCCACCAATCGACCTGGAAGCGGTCAGACTCAAGCCCGCTGTTCAGCCCGTCGCGCATTTCGCCGTAGTAGTTGGGCAGGTAGGTGTTGCAAACCGCGCCCAGGCGGGCGATGTTGAGGTGGGCGTTGCGGCTGAGTAGGGGGTCGTAGGTCCAGGTTGCCAGGGACAGGCCTTGCTGGCGCAGCATTTGCCACTGGGCGCGTTTGAGCGCAAAGCCGATGCCGCTGTTCTGGTAGTCGGGATGCACGCCGAGTTCGTGCGAGCAGTGTTTGGGCTGCGGGCCGTCGGGCAGTTGGTACAGTCCGGGGAAGCCGACCAGCAGGCCGACCAGTTTGAGGCCGTCGTATGCGCCTAGCACCAGCCCGCCGTGATGCGCAAAGGTCAGCAGGATGTGGCCGGGCAGGATTTCGGCGTCGGAGCCGGGCCAGACCAGGCGTTGCAGGTCTTCGACCTGCTCCATTTCTTCGATGGTTGTCAGGATGCGGATGGGAAACATGCGCAGGTTAGGGTAAGCGATAGAAGGCGCGCAGGGCGTCGCGCCGCCAGTCGATGGCTTTCAGGTGGTCAAGGCGGTAGGTAAAGCGGGCCGGGATGAAGCCGAAAACGCGCGAGATGGTATCGCTGAGGGCGGTGCGGTTGTAGCCCAGGTAGTCGACCCAAAAACTGGACAGGGGGAATTTGGGCACAATTCCTTGCATGAAAAGGGTCAGGGAGCGCAGGTAGGGCAGGCCGAGCGGCAGAAGCGCAGGATTTTTCTGAATGACCGACAGGATGATTTCGAGCACCTGGCGGTAAGAGAAATATTCCGCGCCGCCGACTTCGTAGGTCTGGTTGGCGGTTTCGGGGTTGTCGAGCGACCAGAGCAGGCAGGTGACCAGGTCTTCGACCCACAGCGGCTGGAGCAGGACTTCGCCCTGGCCGGGCAGGAACATGACCGGGTAAAGCGAGGCAAGGCGCGCCAGGTTGGTGGTAAAGTGGTCTTCCGGCCCGTATAAGATGGCCGAACGGAAGATGGTGTGCGAGATGCCGCTCTTGCGGATGTGTTCCTCAGCCACGCCCTTGATTTTAAGCAGCGGGTAATAGGAGGAGCGACTTGCGCCCAGGTGGCTGACGTAAAAGAATCGCTGGATGCGCGCTTGGGCCGCCGCGCGGGCCAGGTTGGCGGTGCCGTGGGCGTCGGTTTGCAGGATGTTGCCGCGCGGGCCTTCGTGTTCGGCCCCGGCCAGGTGGTAGACCACATCGACCCCGCGCAGGGCGGCGCGCAGGCCGCGCTCGTCGTTTAGTGAAGTAACCGCCACCTCGACCTCGACCCCGCGCGGCAGGGCCGGGGTGCGCTTCGACGGGCGGATGAGAGTCCGCACTTGCTGGCCGTTGCGCACCAGTTGGCGTATCAAGGCCCGGCCAATGAAGCCGGTGCCGCCTGTTACCAGAATCATGTTCGCGATTATACCCGTTTCGGCGGGTTGGCGGGTTGGCGCAGCCTGCGCTTAAACGTAAAAGGCTCCCATAAAGATGGAAGCCTTTTGGTGATAAAGTTTCGATGCTAGACCGCTACGGCCTGCCCATACAACTGGTCGCGGATTTGCTTGACGCGGTTGCGCAGGCGGTCGTCGCGCTCGATGACATCGCTGATTTTTTCGATGGCGTACATGACGGTGGTGTGGTCGCGTCCGCCGAGCACCTCGCCGATTTGCGGCAGGGAGGCGTCGGTTTCCTGGCGCAGCAGGTACATGGCCACCTGGCGCGGCTCGGCGATTTTTTGCGAACGGTCGCGGCCAAGCAATTCATCGACGGTGGTGTTCCAGGTGCGTGCCACCAGTTCAATCAGTTTGGCTGGCTGGATGTTGCGGCTTTGCGGCAGCAGGTCTATCAGGGCGGTTTCGGCCAATTTGACGGTCAGCGGCGCGCCGCTCAGTTCGGAGAAGGCCACAATGCGGTTGAGCGCGCCTTCCAGTTCGCGGATGTTGGACTGCACCCGGCGTGCGACCAGGTCGAGTACTTCGTCGGGAACCTGGCGGCCAGATTTTTCGGATTTGTAGCGCAGGATGGCGGTGCGGGTTTCCAGGTCGGGGGCCTGCACGTCGGCGGTCAGCCCCCACTCGAAGCGCGAGCGCAGACGGTCTTCGAGCGTGACCATGGCCCTGGGCGGCCGGTCGGAGGAGACGATGATTTGTTTGTCTTGTCCGTGCAGGGTGTTGAAGGTGTGGAAGAATTCTTCCTGGGTCGATTCTTTGCCGGCGATGAACTGGATGTCGTCAATCAGCAGCACGTCGGCAGAGCGGTATTTTTCGCGGAAGGAGGCGGTGGTGTGGCTGCGGATGGCATTAATCAGGTCGTTGGTAAATTCTTCAGAAGAGACGTAAAGCACATTCAGGCCGCGGGCGTGGCAGGCATTCCCGATTGCGTGAAGCAGGTGGGTTTTACCCAGTCCGACGCCGCCATAGAGAAAAAGCGGGTTGTAGGCGCGGGCCGGTTTTTCGGCCACCGCCAGGGCGGCGGCATGCGCCAGCCGGTTGTTTGCCCCGACTACAAAGGTGTCGAAGGTGTAGCGCGGGTTGAGGGTTGTCGAACGCGGCCGGGCAGGAGCAGGCTCCGGGGAGTCCGGGTCGGCGGCGGCCGGTTCGGGAGCCGATTCGGACTCCGGGCTGGTGTCGCGCCCGTTGCTGACGACAAATTCGACATCCACCGGCTGGTTTAACAGGCCAGAGAGCAGGTTGGCGGCAGTGTCTTGCAAACGATTTTCGAGCCAGTCGCGGGCGTAGGCGTTGCGCACGCCGACGGTGACCAACCCTTGCTCAAGGGTAAGCAAGTGCGAATCGCGCACCCAGGTGTCGAAAGAGGCGCGCGGCATTTCCATTTGGAGTTGTCCGAGCACTGATTGCCAGGCCTGTTCTGCGTTCATGTGTTGCTCCTGTCAATAGGGTATGGGGTGCCGAACCCTCTGCATGGGTTCGCAGAGGGCGCAGGGAGTTTGTTCTTGTACGCCGGTACTTCTCAGGGAGTCTGGCTGTGGTAAGTGGGAGTCACCACAATTGACTGCTCAAATTCTAGCAGAAGAAGCGCAGGATTGCCACACGCCAAACCTACGCTACCTTAAAAAGATTGCTTTTTTTAAGGTGGTGAAACCTTAAAGAAGCGTGGGAATTGCGGCGGTGAATTTGTTAATAAACCGAACACTTGTTTCAGCCATTATCGCTTTTGCATTTGCAGGCCACCCCCACATATAGGGGTTTTGCCAAAAAAAAGCGCGTTTTTTGGATATGTACGTTAAAAAACTTAGCGGCCACCACAATCGATTTGGCCGCCCGTGAAACGTTGAATCTGAGCATTCCTAAACGCAATCGTCAATATTAACAACAGGTTAATGGGATTTGCCGTTTGGCACCCAAACCAAAATGGATGTCCCCTCCCCAACCACCGAACATAACTCCACATCCCCGCCGACCTGGTGGGCGCGGGTGTGCATGTTCGAAAGGCCGTGCCCCAGGGCCTTGTTCACTTTTTGCATGTCGAAGCCTTTGCCGTTATCGCGGATTTCCAGCATGACCCGTTCGGTGGTTTTCCATACGCTGATTTCGACTTTCTTTGCGTTGGCGTGTTTGGCGGCGTTGGCCAGGGCTTCCTGGCAGACATGGAAGAGGGCCAGTGAATGGCTTTTGGGCAGGTCGGCGACATCTTCGGGCGCGCCGCTCAGGTTGGCTTCGGCCAGGGTGTTGGCGCGGAATTCGAGCGCCAGGCGGCGCAGGCCGTCCATCAGGTTTTCGTCGCCCAACTGGCGCGGGCGCAGGTCGAGGATGTAAGTGCGGATGTCGCGGATGGTATGGTTCAAGTTATTAATCGCCTGCTGGATGCGTTCCGCCGCCTGTTTGGGGTCTTCATCTGAGAGCAGGCGGGCGTGTTCGAGCACCAGCCCGACGCCGTAAATGGACTGGATGATGCCGTCGTGCAAATCCATGCCGATGCGGTCGCGTTCTTCAAGTACCGCCAGGCGGCGGGCGTCGTCATGCAGGCGGGCGTTTTCTATGGCCAGCCCGGCCCAATTGCCGACGGCTGTCACCAGCAGCACGTCATGGTCATCGATGGGCAGGTTACTGCGTGTAACCGCGCTCAAGACGCCGATGACATTGCCGCTCGAAGTGAGCGGAATGCAGGCAATTTGCCGAAACCCGGCCTGGACGACCGCCGGGCGCACATAACGGGTGTCCCGCGCCAGGTCGTGACTCAGGATAGGCTCGCCAGTCTGGGCTACCAGCCCGACAATCCCCTCCCCGACCTGCATCCTGTCGCGGGTCCAGAAGGCTTCGGCAGCCTGTCCGCGGTGGAAGGCCATCCGCAGGGTTTGTTTGTCTTCCTCGAGCAGGAAAATCTCGCCCGCCTCGACCTTCAAATATTCCATCACCTGCGCCAGGGTCTGGTTCAGGATATCGTCCATTTTTAAAGAGGACGTCAGCGTTTCGGCGATGTTGTTCAGCAGGGCCAGGTCCTGGTTGCGACGAGTCAGGGCGCGGTCGCGCTCCTTCAGGTCGTCGTACAGGCGGGCATTGTGAATCGCCACTGCCGCATAAGCCGCCAGCATCTGGATGATTTGCTCGTCATCGCGGGTAAATTCGGGCGCGTCTATCTTTTCGGTCAGGTAAATCTGGCCGAGTTGTTTTTCGGCATAGTGAATGGGCACGCCCAGGAAAGAGCGCATGTGCGGGTGGTTTTGCGGAAACCCGATGCTGCGATAATCATCCTGGATGTTCGGCAGGCGCAGGGTATCGTCGGTGTGCATCAGCGCGCCCAGCAGCCCGCGTCCCATCGGCGGGTGCGGGATGCGTCGAATCTCATCGTCGCTCATGCCAACCGAAATGAATTTTTTGAGCCTGCCGTCATCGTCCAAAACCCCCAGGGCGGCATAACGCGCATCGACCTGCTCGCAGGCTGCCGAGGCAATCCTTTCGAGCAGGGATTCAAGAGAAATATCGTCAACCAGTGTCAGGCTGGCTTGATGCAGGGCAATCAAGCGTTCTTCCAACTGTTGGCGCGTTAAAAGCATGACTCTCTCCTTTGTGAAAATATTCTACACTACCCATTTGATTTGGACAAGTTGATAGGTTTTGCCAGAAGGCAACTGTAGAATAACTGTAAAGTAAAATAGGGGCGTTTCCACCGTCCTTGATTTCCCTGATTGGTTCTCTTTATAAGGATATTTATGACATCTTCGCGCATCCCCGGCTTTTACAACCTGTCCCTGGCTGAACGCTTGTCCCGGGCCGCTTCCGCCGCGGACCAACCCCACGAAACGCTTGCCCCCTGGACGACCGGCGGACTCTCCCCTGAGGCCGCCGACCACATGATAGAGAACGTCATCGGCATGCACAGCCTGCCCCTGGGCCTGGGCCTGAACTTCCTCGTCAATGGGCGCGAGGTGCTGGTGCCGATGGCGGTCGAGGAGCCTTCGGTGGTGGCCGGGGCGTCGTTTATGGCAAAGTTGGCCCGCGCCGGGGGCGGATTCAGCGCCACCACCAGCGAACCGCTCATGATTGGGCAAATGCAGGTAATTAACCTGGTCAATCTTGAAGAGGCCAAATTTAAAATTTACGAGAAAAAGGATGAGTTGCTGGCCGAAGCCGATTCGATTGACCCCGTCCTAAAAAAATTTGGCGGCGGCGCAAGAGACCTCGAGGTTCGAACCATCGAGGATTCGGCTATCGGCGGCTTCCTCGTCATCCACCTCGTTTATGATGTGCGCGATGCAATGGGCGCAAACGCGGTCAACACCGCTTGCGAGCGCCTGGCCCCGCGCGTGGAAGAAATCACCGGCGGCAAAGTCCACTTGCGGATTTTGTCAAACCTGGCCGACCGGCGCATTGCGCGGGCGCGGTGTACGGTTCCGGTGAAAGAACTTGAATTTGGTAAGGGCGACCCAGCGGGTCGTCCCTACAGCGGCGAAACCGTGCGTGACGGAATCATCGCCGCCTATGCTTTCGCCGCCGCTGACCCATATCGCGCCGCGACCCACAATAAGGGCATCATGAACGGCGTCGATGCGGTGGTGCTGGCGACCGGCAACGACTGGCGCGCCATCGAGGCCGGGGCGCACGCTTATGCTGCCCGCTCGGGGCGCTACACCAGCCTGAGTACTTGGGGCAAGGATTCCGAAGGCAACCTGGTCGGTACGCTCGAAATGCCGATGGCGGTCGGCATCATTGGCGGGGCGACCAAAGTCCATCCGGCGGCAAAGGCGGCCATCCAGTTGATGGGCGTCAAAACGGCCTCCGAACTGGCCGAAATCATTGTCTCGGTTGGGCTGGCCCAAAACCTGGCGGCCCTGCGCGCCCTGGCGACTGAGGGCATCCAGCGCGGACATATGTCCCTGCATGCCCGCCAGGTGGCGATTGCCGCCGGGGCCGAAGGCGAACTGATAGAAAAAGTTGCCGCCCAGATGGTGGCCGAGAAAACCGTCCGCATTGACCGGGCCGAGGAAATTATCAAAAATTGGAAATAACTTGTAGGGGCGACCCGCCGGGTCGCCCCTACGTCGGGAGAACAAAATGCCAAACACCACTCTTCTAAAACCCAACCGCCCCGTCGGCATTACCGGCTACGGGGCCTACGTGCCGCGCTATCGCATCGCGGCCAAAGAAATTGCCCGCGTTTGGGCCGGCGGCAGGGCCGCCCTGCCGGTTAAAGAAAAAGCTGTGCCCGGCCTCGACGAGGACGTGATAACCATGTCCATCGAAGCGGCGCGCAACGCCATGGCGCGGGCCGAGATTGCGCCCGGCGATTTGCGCGCCGTCTGGGTCGGCTCGGAATCGCACCCCTACGCTGTCAAGCCGACCTCCACCGTCGTGGCCGAGGCGATTGGGGCTGTCCCCAACGTCCAGGCGGGCGACTGGGAATTTGCCTGCAAAGCCGGCACCGAGGCAATGGTGGCTGCGATAGGATTTGTCGGTTCGGGCATGGCCGAATACGCCCTGGCCATCGGCATGGACACCGCCCAGGGCAAGCCCGGCGACGCGCTCGAATATACTGCTGCGGCGGGCGGTGCGGCCTTCGTACTTGGTCCGGCGGAGAACGCCCTGGCGACCATCAACGCGACCTATTCTTACGTCACCGATACGCCTGATTTCTGGCGGCGCGAATACCAGAAATATCCCGAACATGGCGTGCGCTTTACCGGCGAACCGGCTTACTTCCAGCACATTACCTCGGCGGGCAAGACCATGATGGAAGAATTGGGCACCACTGCCAAAGACTACAAATGGGCGGTTTTCCACCAGCCGAACACCAAATTTCCGCAGAAGGCTGGGCAAATGCTCGGTTTTACGCCCGAGCAAATTGCCCCCGGCCTGCTCGTGACGGTCATTGGCAACACCTATTCGGGCGCGGCCATCATCGGCCTGACCGCCATCCTGGATATTGCCGAACCCGGCGACCGCATCCTGCTGGTTTCTTTCGGCTCCGGGGCCGGGTCGGACGCGATGGACATCACCGTGACCGATAAAATCACCTCCCGTCGCGACCGGGCCACCAAGACCCAGGAATACATTGCCCGCCGCACCGAAATCGACTACGCCACCTACGCCCGCTATCGCGGCAAAATTACGATGAAATAATACGGCAGGGGCGATTCGCGAATCGTCCCTACGAGGAATTAACATGACAGACGTTGTAATTGCAGGAATTGGACAAACAAATATCAACGAACATTGGGACAAAAGCCTGCGCCAGTTGGGGGTTGAGGCCATCCAGGCGGCGCTTGCTGATTCGGGTGGGCTGCAACCGCAGGCCTTGTTTGTCGGCAATATGTTTGCGCCCAACCTTTCGCGCCAGGCGCACCTGGGCGTGCTGCTGGCCGATTTTGCCGGCCTGCGCGGCATCGAGGCGGTGACAGTCGAGGCAGCGGGGGCATCCGGTGGCGCGGCCTTGCGCCAGGGTTACCTGGCTGTCAAAAGCGGAATGGTCGACGTGGCCCTGGTGGTCGGCGTCGAAAAAATGACCGATGTCGTCGGCTCGGAGAACGAATCAGCATTGGCAACCGTCTCGGATAGCGATTATGAATCGGTGCAGGGGCTGACTCCCGCCGGGCAGGCGGCCCTGCTGATGCGCCGCTATATGCACGAATACGGCGTCCCGGCGGATGGTTTTGCCGGTTTCGCGCTGGCGGCCCACGCGCACGGGGCGGGCAACCCCAGGGCCATGTTCCAGAAGGCCATCAAGCCCGAACTGTACGCCAGGGCCGAGATGGTCAGTGACCCGCTCAATATGTTCGACATTGCCCCAAATGCGGATGGCGCTGCCGCGCTCGTCCTGACCCGCCGCTCGCTCCTGCCCCGCGACTTTGTTCATCCGCTGGTGGCGATTGCCGGCTCCGCCGTTTCGACGGATATGCTGGCCCTGCATGACCGCCACGATTTGCTGCACTTCGAATCGGTGCAGATTGCGACTGCCAAGGCCCTACGCCAGGCCGAAATTTCGCTGGAGCAGGTTGGCTTTTTGGAATATCACGATGCTTTCAGCATTTTTGCCGCACTCTCGCTTGAGGCAGCCGGGTTTGCGCCCCGCGGCCAGGGCTGGAAAATGGCCGCCGATGGCGCGATAGGCCTGGGCGGGAAACTGCCCTGCGCCACGATGGGCGGGTTGAAGGCGCGCGGCAACCCCGGCGGGGCTGCGGGCGTTGTCCAGGCTGTCGAAGCGGCGACCCAACTGCGGGGGAGTGCGGGCGCGAATCAGTTAAACGGAATCTGCTACGGGATGATTCAGTCACTTGGCGGACCAGCATCCACAGCCGTTGTCCATATCCTTGAAAAAGTTGCCTGACAAACCTGCAAAGAAGCCTGCCTGATAGTTCTTGATAGTTGCCCTGTGTAGAATTAGGCTTGCAACTACAAACAAGGAGTGATGTTATGGAAATCCCGCGCCATTGGCGATTGAAAGCACAACGATATGGACTGGTCGGCGAAGTTTGCCCGCACTGCGATGTCAAGATTTTTCCGCCCCGCGATGTCTGTCCCGATTGCGGCGGCGAGGCCAAAACCACCTTTGCCTTTAGTGGCAAGGGTGCTGTGTATTCGTACACGACCATCTATGAAGCCCCCAGCGGTTACGATGAAATGGCGCCCTACACGGTGGCGCTGGTCAAACTGGACGAAGGCCCGGTGGTGACAGCCCAACTGACCGACCTGGGCGACCAGTCGATTGAAATCGGTATGCCGGTTGAAATGGTCACGCGCAAGATGCGCAACGACGGCGACGAGCGCGGCATTTTGGTCTACGGGTATAAATTTCGTCCGCTTGCGTTGGCGGCGCAAGAAAAATGAAATAGTGTCTTTTCGTTAATATCACACAGGGCTGTCCGGTTAGCTGGACAGCCCTGTGTGATATTAATGCCCTTTACAGGCAATCAAATTTTGTGGGGAATTGTTGTTTTGCCGAATCCCCCTGAGGCATTTTCGCGTTCAGATAGCGTTTTTAGCGCCAGGTCAATTTCCCGTATCAATGTTTCGTTATCCAGTTCAAGCAGGGTGTCTAGCGAATATTTCTTTGCCAGGGCATCTGCGATTAACATTCCGATGTAATAGCCGCAACCGGTGGGAATGTGGGGATTATTTTCGCGTGGAAAGTAAAAGAAACCGGCAATATCTTGTAAAGAAGAGGATGTGAGCGTGCGCCGGGCTTCTTCTGCCAGTGCAGGGAGCGAGGGCCTGACTTGTTCAACAAGCGGACGCCAATCCAGGATTTCTTCTTCCGGGATTTCGGGATATACGACCCGAACGGCACGACAGGCGAGGCCTTCCGTCCAGAGCAGGCCCCACAACTCCGGCATTTTCATGGTTTTTATGGCCAGTTCGGCGGCGACCCGTACGGCTGGAACGCGTTGGAAATGGTATCTATGGAATAGTTCGTGGGTGAGATAGCCCCTGAAATGATGCTCCGAAAGTTCGGACAGGGCATCCGCACCGAGTAAAAGAACGATTTGCTCTTGAAATGGAATGGCCATCCCTTTGAAAAGGTTCAGTGATGGCAACAGGTAGGTAACAAAGCTGGTTTGAAAACTGGGGAAGTGTGCCTGGAAGCGGGCGAAGATGTGATTGATTTGCTCACGCACCGCATCCTGACTGGAACTCAGGCGGGTAATTTTTTGCCCGGTTTCGGAGATGTAGTCGCGCAAGCCTGCTTCGTTGAGGCCAAAGACGCAGGAATAGAATTTGATATTCGGTTCAATGATGGTTGATTTCAATTGCCCGATTTTTTCATCCAGAGAAGATGCCTGGGGTTGCTCAAAAATCGCCCAGAATGAATCCATGAGGTCAACGATTTGAAAAGCAACCTTGTGGGTGGATGGGAAAAGGATGGGCGCTGTCATTTTTGGTCTCCAAAATCTACGCATTCGCCAGCATGGCAACAAACAGGAAGAAATCGGCGGCGGCGTGGATCAGGGTTGGGCCCCAGATGCTGTCTGATTTCATCATCAGGTAGCCGCAGGCCAGCCCCAGGGTGAAGGTATTCGCCAGCATGAACGGGAGCGCGATGGGAGTCAGGTAGGTTGCCCCGGCATGGATGATGGCAAAAACAAGGGAGGTCGCCAGCACCGAACCGCCCATCCCCAAAAGTGGTTCAAGACGGCGCAAGAAAATGGCGCGCAGCCATAGTTCTTCCAGGAATCCATTGGTAAAGGCAAAGACCAGCCCCCAGCCCGCCGCCGCGAGGAGTTTATCGGGGCTATTAAAACGCATGGCAAAAAACAGGAAAGCCGAGGTCGCAAAGTTGAACCAGACAAGCGCGCCGAAGCCCAGCCCCATTTTCAGGTTGCCGCGCTTGAGATAGATGTCTCCCAGGTTTGCGCCGGCCACTTTGGCCAGGATGATGAGCGGGATGATGGTCAACAGCATCTGAAATACTTTATCGAGCGCGGTCCCTTGCGATGTGGCCATTGCCACAACACCCAGGCGGCTTAACATCTCAGCTTTCCAATTTACTGTGAGAGATGTGATGGGATATACGGTGGAGGCCATGAATAGCGCAAACGTGATGGGCCAGTAGCGGTTCAGACGTTTATCAAGCTTGAACCATAGCGACAGGGCAAGGAAAAGGGCCGAGATACCGAGGTTGTAGGCCAGGTTTTTGTTGGTTGGAAAGATTTCGTAGAAGTTGGAGCCGAGGAGCAGGATGGCCAATCCGCACAGCAGGAAGAGGGTGAACAGGCCAAGGCGTTGCGGCCAATGGATTGGACTTGATTCTGCGCTTGAGAAATTTACGGGTTGGGTGGTCATTTTGCGTTCCTAAGTCTTCACGGCACCGTGAGTGAAGCAATAATCATCTCACCAACCCGCTGGGTTTTACCGCCCAGGCTCAGGCCGGGCTCGCAGTGACTGCCAATACTGTAGATGAAGCCAAATTCCATGTCGCCGCGCACGATGTTGGGCTGGTCCTCATCCGAACTGCGGTACCAGATGGCAGTCACTTCGCCGGTGGGGCAGGCCAGCAGAATGCGGCGCGCCGATTGACCGGCAATCTCCAGCGTGCCTTGCTCGATGAATTCACCCTGCCCAACGCCAGTGGGCCACAACAAAACATCTTCACCCATGCGGCGGAAGGTCAGGCGGATGTTTTCTTTTGCCACGGCGTCTTTGGGGTGCAGGTTGAGCAGGTATCCGTTCATCAGCGGGTCAGCTGTTGTGATTTGCTCCACTATCCAGTCCTCGGGCAGCATGAGGCTAAAGCCATAGACGGAGTGGGTGTAAGTCCACCAGCCCTGGTCGTAGGCTGCGGGGTCAATGGGCAGGGCAGTTGGGATTTCGGTGAGTGATGCGGCCTGGCCGGCCGGCCCACATTCGCCGCGGAAGTAAGCCCACTCGTCACATTCATTGCCATCTGAAAAGATACAGTAGCCAGCCTGGCTTCCGTCAGTGGCGGTGCGAATCTCAAGACGATATCCCTGCTGTTCGCAGTAGGCCGAGGCCGGGTTGGGCAGGTTCGGTTGGGATGTGTCTGTCGAAACGGGAGCCGGCTCCGGGTAGCTTTGTTCCGTCGGGGCTGGCGCGCAACCCGTCAAAATCAAAAAAGCGGCTGTGATGCAAATCAGTTTTTTCATCGTAACCATCCTTCTTTATTGGCTTTGAGAATCGGGCGGCTTTGTAAGCTTTTCCAGACGCAATACGGTGAAGTTGAAATCCCAAAGCTGGTTCATGAATCCGCGCAGGGCGGACTGGTCGGGGAACTGCCCTTCCAGCACGGTTTGGCCCTTTTCCTGCTTGCGGATGGTAATGCCGCCAAACCAGTCGGCGGCTGAGGGCGAAATGCTTTCCTGAAGCAGGATGCGGTAGGTGGGGCCGGGGGAAGTCTTTTTTTCTGGCATGATGACAGGTTCCTCAGTTAAACAATAGCGCCAAGGGCCTGCAAATGCAGGCCCTGAATGGGGTATTGATGGGGTATTTTGGGGTTAGATAAGACGCATGGTGCGGGCGCGGATGACGGCCTCGGCGCGGCTGTGAACTTCGAGCTTGGCGTAGATGTTTTTCAGGTGTTTGTGGACGGTTTCGCGGGCAATCACCAGTTGCGCAGCGATTTGCTTGTCGGGGTGTCCTTGCGCCAGCAGGTTGAGAATTTCCAACTCGCGCGGGGAAAGCGAGTCGAGCAGGGGTTGGGCCGGTTGGGGCAGTGCGCGCTCTGGCTGGAAAGCGCGCAGCAGTTCGCGCAGGTAGGGTTGCAGCATGACCTGTTTATACGGGGCCGGGTCGTCCAAGGTTTGCGCCAGGCGGGCCAACAGGTTGCGCATGGGTTCGCCCTCGTCCAAAAATACGCGGATGTACCCACCCGGCGCGGCCAGGCTGACCGCTTGCAGGATATTTTGGAGCGCCTGTTTGTTTTGTCCACGCGCATGGTGGTTGAGCGCCAGCATCACCCGCAGGCGGATTTCTTCATGCACCCAGCCCGCCTGGCCTGCTTTGTCAATCAGATTTTCCAGCAGGGATTCGGCATCCTGGCAGGCTTGCTGTGACCCGTTGAGCATACCTTCGGCCACCAGCACCCGCGCCAGGTTCTGGTGGTGCAGGTCATGTTGGTAGCTGAACGGCCCGGAACATGACAACCCGCTGTTTTTTGCCCACGCTATCGCGGCGGGCAGGTTGCCCGATGCAAGCCAGGCTTTCACTCGCAAATCATCCAACCAGCACAACAGCCAGTGATCTACCAGCGAATGTTGCGTCAGGTGGTCGGCATTTTTCAGCGACTCGCGGACGCCATCCAAGTCGCCGGTGGCGAGTTGGTAGCGCCCCAGGCAAACCCAGGCATCTACCAGCACATCAATTTGCCCGAGTTGCTGGCAAAGTTCCAGCCCACTGCGTAAAAAATCAGCGGCAGGCGCGAGCCGGTCCTGTTCGCGGTAAATATCGCCCAGTTTGATACGCGCAAAACCGGCCAGCGGAGTTTCGGTGCCATTCGGCAGGGTTGCCAGTTGCATTGCCTCGCCAAAGGTTGTGGCGGCCTCGCGCAGTTGGCCCTGTTTGACTTGTTGGATGCCGATATAGGTGGTGGCAGGCGCGGCGCGAATTGGGCTGATACGAAACCCGGCCTCGCGCGCCACCCGGAAGGCCTGCTCCGTCCGGGCGACATCGCCGCTGGCCCAGTATGCCGCCCCCAGGGCAGTGGCCGCGCTGCTGCGCATCCGGTCATCTTCGGGCAGAAGCGCCAGCGCCTTTTGACCCATTTCGAGGGCGCGGGGCACGTCTTCGCGGCTGATGGCGGCATATGAGCGCAGGGCGGCAAGATGCCCGTGGATGTGGGATTTTTGCGGGTCGCCGGCATCCATCGCGGTTTCGATGGAGTTTTCCAACGCCTGGAGATTACGCTCGGCGGCCTCCCTTTGGCCGGTTTCAAAATCCACCCAGCCGCGATACACCCCCAGCCAGGGATGGGCCTCGACGACCGCGCTCGGTAGGCTCTCCAGCCAGCCTTTGATGGCAGGCAGTTTGTTCAACACTTCGGCCTGGTTGATGGCACGCTCCATCAGACTGGCGGCAAATTCAAAATCCTGCCCGGCCAGGGCGTGTTCAACGGCATGTTCAAAGTCGTTGTTGGCGGCATACCAGGCACTGGCGCGCTGGTGCAGGAGCGCAATTTGCCCGGGGCTGGTCTGCTTCAAGCGGACTTTGAGCAGGTCGCCAAAGAGATGGTGATAGCGGAACCACTCGCGCTGATCGTCCAGTCGAATCAGGAACAGGTTGTTCATCTCCAGGGTGTGGAGCAAGGCCTGACTGTTGCGGCTTTCGGTCACCGCATCGCACAACGATTCGCAGAACTGTTTCAGGATGGAGGTTTGCAGCAGGAAACGCTGGACGGCTTCGGGTTGGTGTTGAAAGACTTCCTCGAAAAGAAAGTCGAGAATAAAACGGTCTTCACCGCTGAAAGTGCGGATGAAGCTTGATGGGTTGGCCCGATCCATCAGCGACAACCCGGCCATTTGCAGACCGGCAATCCAACCTTCGGTGCGGATGGTCAGGCGCTCGACATCTTCGGGTGACAGATTTAGGCCGAGGGTGTGGGCCAGAAAATCGGCGGATTCGCGGGTGGTGAAACACAAATCCGCCTGGCGAATTTCCAAAACGCCAGAGCGTGCCCGTAGTTTCGCCAGTTGCAGCGGCGGGTCGGCGCGCGTCAGGAGCATGACCAACAGCGTGGGCGGACGATGCTCTAGCAGGAATCCGAGCGCCTGGTGAATGGATTGGTTCTGAATCAGGTGGTAATCATCCAGCACAAGGCAGGTTGGGCGCGCCGATTGCGCTAATTGGTTGATAAACGGGGTCAGGAGCGCATCAATTTCCGGGAGCGACTGAACGCGCAAGGCGTTTTCGAGGGCTTCGCTGGCCGGGGCGTCCACAGCGCGCACCATCGCCGCCAGGTAAGCCAGGAAGCGGTCAAGTTCATTGTCTTTTTCATCGAGGGAAAGCCAGAGCGCGTGACACTGCGCGTGCCTCAACCAATCGCTGACCAGTGTTGATTTTCCATATCCCGCCGGGGCTGAAACCAGCACAAATCCATATTCCATCCCCCTATCCAATTTTTGGAACAAGCGCATGCGCGCAATGCTCCTGGCGCGCAAAGGTGGAAGCGATATTTTTGTCGAGATGATTTGCACAGGACCTTCTTGTGCGAAAAGAGGAAAGGTATTAATATGCTAGCGCATTCGGAGTGTTTTGGCAACTGCCCCCGGTTGATTTTCACAACATCACCACAACCACCCCTGCGTGGCGCATCTTGGGCATACGGGTATAAATTCCGCCCTGCGGTTGTTGCCCATTAACAGAACGAGACCAATCAAAGTTCCTTGCTCCCTGCGCTTCACAGCGGGGATTTTTTATTTTCGGGGTATCTATTTAATCCATAAACCTTTATAATTTTTGTCGTATTTGCGCGCCTTAAATGTAGTGCAATAAAGTCAGGACTTTATTATAAAGAAATACCCTGGCAATCAACCAAGAGGAGAATGAGAATGAAAGTCTTTCAATCTGTTTTAATCCTGACCCTGTTGTTTCTTTCTGCCTGCGGCGCTGCGCCTGCCACGCCTGCCGAGCCGCTGGAAACGGTGAAGTTGAAAATTTCCATGGGCCGGAATATGAGTTATGCGCCCTTCTACATTGCCCAGGAAGAAGGATATTTTGCCGAGCAGGGCCTTGAAGTGGAATTTGTGTTCCTGAACCGCGCAGGGGATGCGCTGGCCCTGCTGGTCGCCGGCGAAATTGATGCCTATACCGGCATTATGAGCGCGGGTGTGCTTAATATCATTTCCGAATCGAACGCGCTGAAAGTAGTTGCCGACCGGGGCCATGTTTCCCGGGAGAACTGCACCTATGAGGCGCTCCTGGTTCGTAAAGACTTGTATGACAGCGGTGAAGTGACCGGCCCTGGCGATTTAAAGGGGAAGTTATTGTCCATCAATGCAACCGGCAATTCGGGATATTTCCTGTCCAGTTACCTTGCCCAGGCTGGCCTGACCTTGGAAGATGTGGAACTTACCGAAATGAATACCCAGGCTGAGATAGCGGCGTTTGCCGATAAGAGTATTGCCGTGGCTGCCGCAACCGACCCGGATTTGTCGCTCATGCTCAAAGAGGGGACATCGGTTATCCTTGCCCGCTCTGAAGAAGTAAAAGAATATGCCCAGACTGGCGTGGTTGCATTCGGTAAAAACCTGCTCGAAGACAGGCCCGATGTCGGCGCGCGCTTTCTGGCGGCTTACCTGAAAGGCATCCGGCAATATAATGAAGGCAAAACCGAACGTAACCTTGAAATTATGAGCGTGGTTACCGAGACCTCGCCCGAAGAGCTTGCGGTGGCTTGCTGGCCTGGTATTGCAGACGATGGACAAATCAAATTTGAGGGCGTGGTTGGTTTCCAGGAATGGGCCTTGTCGCGCGGCCTGATTGACCAGTTGGTGACAGAGGAACAGTTCTGGGCGCCCAAACCGCTTGAAGATGCATATAAGTTGCTAGACAAGTAATTGAGTTTGAGCAAAACCGCGGGGAGGACTGGCATGACGATTTTTCATCATGGACAATCCTCCCCGCGTTGTTTTATTGAAGGGAATACGCATTGAATCTCGTGACCAATCCTTACACTAAAGAGGAACTATTGGGTAATTTTTTTGGCTGTGTTGAAAAAATTGCCCAGGAATTTAGTCGAAAACCCTTTATCGTAAACCGGCAGGGTACGCTTACCTTTGGCGAAAACCTTCAGCATGCCAACCAGGTTGCCAATGCAATTACCCGTCAATATGGCTTTAGGCAGGTGGGCGTTGGCCTGTTTCTCGAAGACCCTCGGGATGTTTTCCCCGCAATGATAGGGATTCTCAAGTCGGGTAACTACATTATTCCATTCGGGATTGATTTTCCGGCGGCCACGTTGACGGCCATGTGCCGCGACGCGAACATTCAACTTATTTTGACGCGGCAAGCGTACAGGGAAAAAGCCTCGTTTTTCAAGGAAATGAACCTGCCTGTGTTGTCGCTCGAGGAGATTGAGGCCACATTCGATGGGCAGTCTGCCCCGACTGTTCCTTACAAGCCGCAGGATATTGTCCAGATTCTTTTTACTTCGGGGTCGACCGGCGCGCCCAAGGGGGCGGTGGAAGATTACCGCTACCTGACGAGGGCGGCACTCCAGCGTACAGAGATGTCGGGGCCGGATGCCAACTCGAACTCACGCTACCTGCGACTTTCCACCTTTACTTTTTCCGGAACCCACACCCAGGTATTCGCATCGCTGCTCGATGGTTCTTCCGTCCATTTTTATAGCCTGAAGGCTGACGGGTTGGCCGGCTTGCCGACCTGGATACGTGACCAGGCCATTACCGATTACAGTTCTGCTGTGACCATCTTTCGCAGCCTGGTTGGCATCCTGAAACGTGATGAAGTCTTCCCGAGCGTCAAACATTTTGCCCTTTCCGGCGAGCGCAGGGTGAGTACGGACATAGAAGCGATACGCAGGCATTTCCCGGCCATCACCTACATTCGGCTGGGGTATGGGTCGACGGAGTTGCCGCGGGTTTCTTCCACCCGTTATCCGGTCGATAGCGAACTTTTCAACCAGCCGCACCTGCCCTGCGGAAAGCCCACCGAGGATGTCAAAATCCTGATTTGGGATGAAGAAGGCATGGAATTGCCGATTGGCGCAGAGGGCGAAATTGTTGTTTACGGGGATTCTATGGCGAGGGGTTACATCAACAACCCCGAACTTACCCGCCAGCGGTTCATTGCTGACCCGCACAACGAAGGCTGGCAATATTTCAAAACCGGCGACCTCGGCAAACTCCTGCCCGATGGGCAGCTGCTTGTCCTCGGGCGCGCGGACAACATGGTCAAAATCAATGGCGTGCGTATCGAATTGGATGCGCTGGAAACGCACCTGCTTAAATATCCCGGGGTGGTGCAGGTGGCTTCGGCTCCCTTCGACACGCCTCATGGGACCAAAAAACTGGCCTGCTATTATGTGGCGGAAGATGGAATCCAAATCCCGGTTTCCGATTTGCGCAAGCATCTCGCCCAGAATTTGCCCAGGCATCTCTTGCCCCATTTCCTGATTCCGCTGGACACCATGCCCATGACTGGCAGCGGAAAGGTGGCCCGGACGCTGCTCCCGCCTCCTCAGTTCAAGCGGCCCAATTTGCCCTATCCATACAGGGAGCCGGGCACCGAACTGGAAAAGAAACTGGTCAAAATTTGGGAGGAAGAAATCGGCATCACCGGGATAGGTGTTGACGACGATTTTTTCGACGTGGGCGGCGATTCACTCATTGGGGTCATCCTGTTTGCCAGGATTGAAGACGTTTTGCAGAAGAAATTACCGGTATCTGTGCTGCTTACCGCTTCGACGGTCAGGAAACAGGCCGCCCTGATTTTAGGCGATGAACAAAGTAACGCTTTCTCTGCGGTTATCCCCATCCAACCGGGCAAGGAAGGCCGCGCCCCCTTGTTTTTTATCCCCGGCAAGGGCGGTTACCCGGTACGGGTCCGCCACCTTGCCAAAGGCATGGATGGTGACACGCCGATTTTTGCCTTGCAGGGATTGATGACCCGCAAAATGAAAACCGAATACACCATTGAATCAGTGGCATCTTTTTACCTGAACGAAATTCGCAAGGTTGTCCCTAATGGCCCGTATTTGTTTGTTGGCGAGTCGATGGGCGGCAAGATTGCCCTGGAGATGGCCCAACAACTGCTTAAGTTGGGACAGCAAACGCCCCTGCTTGTTATGTTGGATACTTTCTACACCGCCAACTGGCGTAAGCGCGGCGGTTCTGATTATTTCAGGAAACTCAGGTTCTACGGTATGCTGTTAAGAAAACACCTGACCATTCTCTGGAAATCCGACAGGCGTGGCAGGCAGGAATATTTCAGTTTCTATGGCAATCTTTTGCGGGAAAAAATCCGCAAGTGGCGCTCAGGCAAAAACCCCCTGCAACCGGCTTTGCCCGACGAACAGCGATTGCTGGAAAAGAAAAACCTCCAGGCCGATGCGGCCTACCAGCCCAGGCCCTACCCGGGCAAGGTGGTGTACGTCAAGGCGACGCGCGGGAAGGTCAACGACCTGCCTGCCAACGGCTGGGAAACCGCCCAACTCGGCGGCCTGGATGTGTACGCGCTGGATTGTTATCACGGCAGTATTTTGTTCGAGCCAGCGGTGGGGCAGTTGGCTGAAATTATCCAGGGCAAGATAAACGAGTTGCAGGATACATAAATTTATCCTCGGAAGGAAAGCCCTTGATGCCGAGCGAAGGAAGTGTTGAAGAAGCAATCAGGCTTTTGGAATTGGACAGTCTCTCCGCCCAAAAATGGGCCAGGGATGGAAAAATCGAAGCGTGGGTTCACAAATATCTTTTGAGCGGCCTGGGGGGCGCGACAAACCCGCAATTTTCAGAAGGCCTGAAGCGCGAAAAACGCTGGTGGAACGGCCCGCTGGAACTTCCGCTGGCAGGTTTGTTTCCGGCGGTCGGGCCGGAACCCGGTATGGAATATGTGGTTGACAGGGATGGCTGGCGCGCCCGCACCCGAAAACTGGCGGCCTCGTTTTCCAGTCCCTTGTCCCTGCCCCCGCTGATTGTCGAATATCGGACTGGCGTGTTGAGTGTGCGCGATGGAAACACGCGATACGGCGCGATGCAGCTGCTCGGCTGGCAGGCCTGCTGGGTTGTCGTCTGGTACAACACCAGGGACGATTATGACGGGCACAACAAAATTCTCTTGGGGCGCAAAACCGCCCCGTAATGAGCAGCAAAGAAAATCAAAAAGACCCGCTCGCCTAAAAAAGTGATGGGTCTTTTTTGATTTTCAACATTAAGCCTGAACGCTATTCTCGATTTTTGCCGCGCCCACTCGCACGGTAACAACGTCGCCGGGCAGCAGGGTGAAGTCGTCGGGCACGAGGCAGGTGCCGGTCATCAGGAAGACCCCGCGGGGGAAATCCAGTTCGCGGGTCAGGAAATCGACCAGTTCGGGCAGGGTGCGTTTCATTGTCGCGGTGTTGGCTTCACCGCTGAAAACCGCTTTGCCGGCGCGTTCGATTTCAAGGCCGATGGGAATATCCTTGATTTCTTTTGGCTCGCATAACAGGATGCCGTGCCCCAGCGCGCACGAGCCGTTATAGACCTTGGCCTGCGGCAGGTAGAGCGGATTCTCGCCTTCGATGTCGCGCGAGGAGACATCGTTCCCGGCGCAATAGCCCACAATTTCGCAATGCGCGTTGACCACCAGCGCGAGTTCAGGTTCGGGCACGTTCCACTGGCTGTCCTTGCGAATACGGATTGGTGCCCGGTGGCCCGAGACGCGCCAGCCGATTGATTTGGAGAAAATTTCGGGGCGTTCGGCTTCGTAAACTTTCTGGTACATATCGGCCACCGTTGATTCGGCTTTGCGCGCGTCGCGGCTGCGCAGGTAGGTGACGCCTGCCGCCCAGACCTCGTGGTGCGGGTCGATGGGCGCATCCAGGCCTTCGTCCCTGGCGGCAGGCCCGGATGCGGACAAAAGGGCCAGGACGGCGAACATTGTTTCGCGCGGCATTTCCAGCAGGTCGCCCAGGCCCAGGCCGGGGGGCAGGAAGCGGCCATCCACAGCCCAGCGCGCCCCGGCGGTTGTTTTGTGTTTGGTCAGGAACATTGCATACCTCCAAGTTTCTCGATGATTTTTTCGACATCGTAGACGCATCCGCCCCAGGCGCCGCCGCTGGCGTTTTGCAGGGCAGCCCACAGGCGCGTATCCGCTGGTAAATCGGGATTCAGGCCCAAATCGGGGTGGGGCGGGCGGGCTTCCAGGCTGGCGGCGTCCTCGCCGAGGACATCCACCGAACCGGTCAGGTGAACGCGGTCGATGATGATGCGAATGGTGTCGCCGTCGCGCAGTTTGCCGAGCGGGCCGCCCGCCAGGGCCTCCGGGCCGACGTGTCCGATACAGGCCCCGGTGCTGACGCCGCTAAAGCGCGCATCGGTCACCAGGGCGATGCTCTTGCCGTGCGGCAGGTATTTGAGGGCGGAGGTGAGTTGGTAGGTTTCTTCCATGCCGGTGCCCATCGGGCCGCAGCCGATGAGGGCGATGATATCGCCAGACTTGACCGGGTTTTCGCCCAGGCCTTTGACGGCGGCGATGGCGGCGCGCTCGCTGGTGAAGACACGCGCCGGACCGGTTTTGCGGTAGACGCCGTCGGCATCGACCACGCCAGGGTCGATGGCGGTGCTTTTGACGATTGC